>JAYFPP010000019.1:0-1985 GCA_034927635.1 Paludibacter sp. | reverse complement strand
TGCAAAAAAATGGAATAATTACCTTACAAGTTCAAACATTTCTGCATCCCTTTCTTCCCCGTTAATAATGATTGAGAGTTTATGTTTTCCGGGATAAAACCTTCTGGTTGTAATGGGTTTAAAACTTTGGTGGCGCTTAATTTCAATTTTTTGTGACGCGTTAAGTTGTCTTTCGCTTATCTTGAATACTTTCTTCGAATGTTGCCCATTGTTACGTAAATAATAAACTCCGTATTCAAGTCTCACATTCAGATTTTTATTATCGTTATTCAGCACTTCAAATGAAAACTCAAGTCGCTGACCAACCCCAACAACAGGAGTATAAATAAAGAACTGACTAATAACAATATTGGCATTGGCCGAATGACCGAAATGTTTCAGAACAGTATGATTACCCTGTTTCAGCAGTGTACGGCAGGCATGTTTAATAATGTCATCTGTTTCCTTGCTGAGGCCACTCCATTTCTTCGCTATAGAAATGACCAGTTCAGGATGATCTTTTGAAATATCATTAAGGTTATTTGCGACACTCTTTCTCACATAGGCAGAGGAGTCATTTTTCAGGTTTTCTAAAATCGGCAATACGGGAGTCGGGTTAGTTTTGAGCTCAGGTAAAGCCATTGCCCATGGTAATCGCGGCCTGGAGCCTTCACTGGCAAGCCGGCGCACATGAGGGTTCTCATGCAGGCTCCATCGCTGCATCTGATTCAGCATACGGTCGCCATATTTTATGATAAAGGGTCTTACGGCAAACTCGCAACTTGTAAAAGGTGTAACAAACTCCATGCATTCAACCGAATACTCATAAGCATCAATACCGTATGTTTCAATATAATCGGGCAGAAACATGTATTCGAGCCCCATACCGGTAATGTTCTGCTGTTTCAGGGTCTCAATTATCTGCCCGATAATACCAACAGTCTTTGCGAATTCAGCAGGAAAAAACTCATGTAAGGTACGCGAGATATGTTTCATCCTATCTTTCAATTCCCGCCTTTCCCAGTTATTATCATATATCAGCTGAAGAAATTTCTCCTTATCAAAGTCCGTGATAATTTGTTTAAGAATTTCAGTAAAACTATCAAAGAATGTTGTTGAATATCTGTCTTTAAGTAAGTTGCTCATAAATGTGCCAAAATCTGTTTTGTAATTAACGCTTACAAAAGTTTATTGTTTTCCTCCATCTTCTTTATAATCTCTCTCAGCAACTCATTATGTTCCTTCTTTAAAGCTAAGAACTTATTTACCCAAGTATAAATAAGGTATAACACTCCGGCAAAGATTGCCAAATAGAATACAAAAACAATGAAGGCAAAAATTGTCGACATGATTCCCATAAGTTTAATTTTTAAATTGTTAAAGTTAAATTCTACTCCGTATTGATTAAGTTTGAAGAAAAACAGGTAACGGAATTAATCAGCGCATCATATTTACATTCTTCCATCATTAAAGACACTTATTGTAACATATACATCTATCTGATATTTAACCATTTTTTTTACACCCTATTAAATAAAACGGGAAGTTTTCGACCACGACTGTTGTTATGAAAAGGCCTGCATTTCCGAATTCTTCCTCAATGGTTTCTTTGTCATAAAAGAATATTTTAACTCCACCAAACATTTCAAACCGGTCTTTACTAATCAGTATTCCCTTACCATATGTTTGAGCCTCTTTGGTTATTGCCGTAAAAAACATATACCCATTATCCGTCAATTGATTATAACAGTCACAGATTAGTTTTACTCTTTCTTTTTTGTCCAATAAATAAATTAATCCGTAACAAAATATTCCATCATACAATTGATCATCAAAAGGCATTTCTGTTACTGAACCGTGATAAATAGTCAAATCATCACCAAAATGTTTTTTTGCCAAATCAATGGCAGTTTGAGAAATCTCAATTCCTGTGACTGACATTCCGTTTTCTCTGAAAACCTGAGCATTTCGTCCATAGCCAATACCCGGAATTAGTATATTTTTAA
>JAYFPP010000087.1:0-7886 GCA_034927635.1 Paludibacter sp. | reverse complement strand
CATTGATGAGCCATCTACTTTGGCATAGTAGGTCGCATCGGGATGGGCAGTGACATATTTATTCAGGTCGATTGTTTCTCTTAAAAAGTCACTGGCCGGCGATGGAAAGCCGGCTTTTACAGCACCAACAAACTGAATCTTAATATTTGATTCCTGTTCAGCAGGATGAATTGAAGTTTGTTTTTTCATGGTTTAACCCTGATAATGTCGTTGATATTGGTGGTGAATTTTTTCGATAATCTTTCCTGTCGCATCTTATGAGTCCTTTTATCCAAACAAGAAACTCTGACTTTATCCCCAAATTGGATATTAAGTTTATCCATTGTTTCCATCAGGACTTTATGTTTTGGGTTGCTGTTGAAAAATAGAGATGGTTGATATTCATCTTCCGGAACAAAATCCATCAGGATCACCCCGGCTCTTTTAAATCCAATATTTTCTTTATATATCGATTTTAAACCCGCTGTGGCGAATTTTATTATTTCAATGGAGGAATTGGTTGGAAAAGGCAATTTTACATGCACACTTCTTCCGTATTGCTCATTCTGCTCTTTGAAACGGTTGGATGCAATGAAAACTTCAATGGCATTACACATTGATTGTTGTTTCCTTAACTTTTCAGCACATGTAGAAGCAAAAGTGCTGATTCTTTCTCTGAGTTGATCATAACTTTTGTAATCATATTCAAAAGTCCGTGTAGTGGCAATGCTTTGTTTCTTTTCCAGAGCTTCCATTTCAATCACAGCTTTTCCGTTCAAATCATCTTGTAATCTTGCGCCAACAATGGTCATGTGTTTTTTTACCCAATGATTATCAAGATTACAAAAGTCATAGGCCGTGTTTACTCCCATTGCACGAAGTTTATTTGCATATTGACGACCAACACCCCAAATATCGTCAACTGGCAACCATTTTAAAGCCTTGATACGTTTTTCTTCTGTATCAATTACATAGCAGCCACCTGTTCGTTCAGGAAATTTCTTGGCAATTTTGTTGGCTAACTTAGAAAGTGACTTAGTGGGTGCTATCCCCACTGAAACAGGGATTCCTGTCCATTGCAGCACCTGTGTTCTCATTTTGATACCATACGGTTGTAAGTCTATCAACATACCTGACAAGTCCAGGAAACACTCATCAATGCTGTAAATTTCCTGATTGGGGGTATAGGTCGAGAGGATATTCATCACCCGGTTACTCATGTCACCATAGAGAGCAAAATTGGCAGAGAATACCTGTACTTGATTTTTCTCAAACAATTCCTTATGTTCGAATGCAGGAGCACCCATCGGGATGCCAAGTGCTTTGGCTTCGTTAGATCGTGCAATAACGCATCCATCATTGTTACTCAGAACAACAATGGGTTTGCAATTAAGTGAAGGATTAAAAATCCGTTCGCAAGAAGCATAAAAATTATTGCAGTCAACAAGGGCATACATGCCTGCAAAAATAGATAAACAAATTATTATTTAGGCATGATGGTAGTTAAAGTTTTGAACAGGGAAAATTGATGGTTGACATTTGGTAATAATATTTACGCAGGTCTGTTTGCATACTTCATTACCATCTACTTTTTTCTTATTCTCAAATAATGACTTTTTACATCATTTTTCTTAAATTGATGTGGTCTTTTGTTTTTGTCGATAGGATCTAAATCACCCTCTTTAACCCATCTGTTGATTGTTCTGGTATCTTTACCGAAAATTCGAGCCAAATCATTGGTGTCCAAAATATCTTTTTCATCCTTTAATGTATTTTCCCATTTTTCTTTTTCTATGTCATTTTCAGTTATAAATATCGGTTTCGGTTTTGGACTGTATGTATTATAAATTTGCGTTAGTTCATCAATTGCTTTATCAATAAATAAAAATTGTACGCTTATCATTCCAACAAAAAACTTTGTAGTTTTATATTGGTTTTTAGCACCTTGTGAGTTTTCAATTATTGATTTATCAACTGTTTCATCTCTTTTTATTAAGTCTTTGAAAAAATCAGAATCCACCCATCGTGTATTGTGTTTATTTTCTTTATCATATATATCATTGAACAAATCTAATTTTGTTTGTAAAAATCTCAATAACACATCAGTATTAGTTATTGCAAGTGTATCAATAGTTTCTCTTATTTTAAAGAAATATTCGTCATATAAACCCTGCAAATACTTTTGGTAGGCGTCTACCCCTTGATAACCTAAAAAATCGTTAAAGCAATTTTCCTCATACGATATTTTATCGTCTAAATCCGATAATTCATAACGTCTTAATTCCAACTCTAAATTGTTTGTTTTCATTTGGTTTTTGATTCATTTTCATATTTCTGTTTTATCCGAATTACACTGTCAGTTCTTGGGGTTTTGTCATATTCTTTAATAATGGCTGGGGTACTTTGTCCAGTAAATTCTCCGATTTCTTCAAAAGAATAACCCCGACTTTTTAAGTTAGTTATAAAACTTCGTCTGCCAGTATGAGTTCCTACCATTTTCCACTTTTCCTTTTCAATTTTTTCTGTTCTTCCCCCTATTGTGATAAACCAACTTGAAGTTTTTTCAAACCCATTAATATACTTACATATCTTCTGTACATATGTGCGTATTGTGTTGTCGGATAGTCTTGGTAATTGATAATTGTATTTTTCAAATATTAACTGTAATTCACTCCAAATTGCAGGAGTATAAGATATTGAGCCAGTTTTTTTTGTTGGTTTTATTAAAACTTTTTCTTTTTTACCATTAAGGTTTTTGTACTGAAAATCCTTTTCCGATAAGCCACTGTTAAAATCAGAAACCCGCAATCCTGTATAACAACCAACTAAAAACAAATCTTTTGCTTTATCATGAGTTGGATTTAACCCAACCTTTGTCGTATTAAAATTAAATATTTCATTTAGCTCATTTACATTAAGTGCAATGTGTATGTTTCCGTATCCTTTTTGTTCTTTGGGGCGAGCAAACCATTTTTCATTATAATTTTTATTTGTACTAATATCTTTTTCAACTGCATGACCCATTAAAAATTTTAAGTTCTTAATATAATTGCTTATTGATCCTGGTTGTAAATCTTTTTTTTCGCGAAATATTTCTTCTCCATTATCATCTATATCCTTTATTATCTGTTTGTTGGTTAAAAATTGCATGAAATGATTATACCAATCTTTATCTATTTGAGAAAATGTTGTATTAGGCTTAAACGCCTTTATCATTTTAGCTAAATATTTGTATTTATCTATTGTACTTTTGGCATATCGTTTAGTGTTATCAATCATCAAAACTCCACTTTCCATTTCTTTAATTGTTTCCTCACAAAAATCCATTAAAGTAATTTCTTTCTTCTTTTTTTCTAAGCTTAATTTAATAAGCAATTCATTACGCAATAAATCCTTAGTTATTTTCTTACCAGCTAAGGCATAATCATTTTTAATTTCACTAATGATTACTTTGATTTTATCAATTGTATTTCCGATTACTTTTAGATTGTATGTTTCATTTTGAAATGTTTTTGTAATTTTGCTTTTGGGAATTGGATATTGTTTGTTTTTATCCCAAAGTTGAGGATATATTTTCAATACACATCCCATACTATCTTTAATATTCCAAACAAAATCAGTATAATCAAATGAAACTCTCAATCTAATTTCAGTTTTACCTTTACAATTTGGTTGTTTGAGCTGGAATCTTGGGTCAAATTTTGCCATAAAAAAAAATTTCTGTAAAGATATATAAATTAATTGGACTTAAATCAAATTGGTACGGAAATTAGTACGGAAATATTACTACATTAACATACGTTATATGTCACACTATGTAACATGGTAATTTTTATAATGCTAATATACTGATAATTACAATATTTATATTATTACTCTGGTCACCTAATGTAACATATATTCAAGTCCAAGAGGGAGAGCAAAAAGAGTTGTAACAGCCGTTGCAGCTCTTTTTTTTACTCACTATCCTACTACAAGCAAACATACTTACATAATGTAAGCAAAGCACTCACAAAAAAGTTTTTTTTATTTTCTCATGAACAAAAAAACTACAGTGTTGTTTAAAATTAGAATAATTGTTTAAATTTGCAAAAAATCTAAATTTTTTATTTATTTGTTTTTAAACTTTTCTCTAACCCCAAATTATTACATTATGAAGATTAGTATTCAAAAAGCATTGGGAATCTTTGTGGTTGCCTCTGCTATCCTACTGATTAATTCATGTAAAGATCCTTTGTACGATGCAAATAAAGGGATTGATACAGAAATTAGTGTCGGTGGCGATTCATTGGCGTTACCTATCGGAAGTACTGACACCATCAGACTTGGTGACTTCTTAAGTTCCGATGATATGGATTTTCTTAAAACCATGGAAGATGGCGGCTATGGATTTACCATGTCGGACTCTCTCTCAATTGATGACATCTTAAAAGATCTTGATGTTGATAAACTGAAGTTTGCCGATCAGGTATTCAATCAGAGTACTAATGTTAGTTTCGGTGATATAAGTGTGGAAGATTTTGTCATTCCCGGATTTTCAACCAAAGATACCATGGATATGAATATCCCGGCTGTTGAATTGGGGAATATTACTCCTGCAGTAAATATGAACAAAAACTTTACTGTCGGTTTTTCTGATTATGCGCTTGATGAAACCACACTGAATGTGGCAGATATTGTTCAGAAAACAGGAAAAGATAATTTAATTGCTGATCTTTTCAGTGCATATACCGTCAATGTAAATCCTCAATTTAACTTTTCAACTCCGCAACCGATTGATGTCGGGAATTTATCAGTTTCAATAAATTATTCAATTGATGTACCTGAAGGGGTAACCAATATCTATCAGATTGATTTGGATGCAGGTGCTCAACTTGAAATCACCATGCAACTCGACAGTGTAAGTGAAGGGTTATCTGTAGGTGAATTTACCCCAAACATATCTCTCGACCCAACCAATTTATTCAAATTTAACATATTCACTCCTCTTAACAATGGTTTAGTTGTTTTTGACAGCAATAATAAATTAGACAATTTCAACTCACACAGTTCAACAAAAACATACAACATCGATGCCTTATACAATTTGCCTGCGGCTTTGAATAAGAAAATTGATGTTTCGAAACTGGTTACAGTTACCGGTGACATTAATGCCAGCGGTACTGTGAAACAAAATAAAGTGCTGGAAGCAAAAAAAATTGACTTAATAATCAATGTTAGTGTTAAGAATGTAAAAATTAAAAACATGGACTTTGATGTGCCTACTTTTAAAACAACTTTGAGTGGATCTTCGAATTTTGACATCAACAACAACACTATACCTGAAGAAATCAAAACAATCAATACGATTTATTTTGGGAAAGATGCCAATTCACCAAACAACACTAATCTTGTAATATATATCAAACCTTCTAATCTTCCGGTTATGAAGGTATCTAATTACAAAATTGATAATTTAAATATTACTTTCCCAAATAATTTTGCATTCAGTAATCTGAGTGGACAAACCTTTAGTGCAAGTAATGTTACACTCGATCCGGTCAATGGTTATAAGGTGGAACTGAATCTATCGGAAATCGATCTTTCTCAGGTAAATATAACAAATCAAACCCTTACCTGGAGCGGAAATATAAGTTATAGCGGACAGGTAAGTTTTGGTGGGCGCATGGACAGTGAGGATATAAATACCGCAAATGACCCTGTTCTGGCATTGGAATCAGAATCAGCCATCAAACTCAACTCTGCTACTGTAACCACAAATCAGATCGACGAAAGTATAGGTTCCAGTCAGGTGCCTCTGGCCTTTGACATCGACATTGCCGATCAGGTGGCACGTCTGGGTATCATCAACGTGAAACCGGGCTGTTTTGTACGTATTGATATTACCAAACCTACTTTGCCTTTGAGCTTAAAGGGTGATAATATCAAAATACAGTTTAGTGATTTATATGAATTCTATCCAAGTCCTTATTTGGTAGATAATGCACTCACTATCAATGGCGATATACCTGAATATATTGAAGTACAGCTAAAAGCGCTACATATCAACAAAGATCTTAATAACGGCACTTTGAGTCTGAAAGATACTGTTGAAATAAGTGGAGGAGTTTCTCTGCTTAGCGGCACTGTAAGTTCAACCGCCATTCAGGCATTAAATGATGAAAAATTAATTTTCAAAGCAACGGTTTCAGATATGGGAATAGAATCTACTTCCATACAGATGAAAACTCTGGAAGCTTCCATCAAGGATTCGACTATGCTGAATATGGAAATTAACGACATACCAAGTGAAATCGTTTCACTGGATAGTATTCTTCTGAAAGACGGCGCTAACATTGATCTGGAAATTGCTATTAACAATATGCCAAACCTGGGAGCAAATCCTTTAAATGCCAACATGGTACTTAAATTCCCGTCGATGCTGGAATTTGCACCTGGAGAAGTAAATGCTAACAATGAATTAACAATCAACCAGGCATTTGTGAATGGGAAATTAACAAAAAAAGTCAATTTAAGAGGTTTGAAGTTCGACGGTTCAGCTCTGAACGGAGTACTGAAGATTGACGATAAAGTGGGATTTGATGTCAATGTTTCGGTTGTCGATCCAACCATCAACAGTGATGAACTGAATGGTGAAGACATAACTGTAAATGTTAAGGTTACGCTGGCCGGACTTGAGTTTAAATCGGTTTACGGTAGATTCAATGTTGACTTTGGCGATCAGTTAAACATACCAAATGTTGCACTCGACTTACCTGAGATGTTGAAAGGTGATGATGTGGTACTCGATATTGCTAACCCGGTTATTTCTCTGGCAACAGAAAGTAATATAGGTATACCTGTGGATGCAGAATTATCGTTTACCAAGTTTAAAAATGGTGCTCCGCTCAACGATGATAAGCTGACATTCAACTTTAGCTTGCCTAAAGCATCTTCTCCTAGTGAGTTCATTAAGACCGGCTATTGGGTATCTCCTTCTGATGCTGGAAAACCCGCAGGTTACACCTACATACAAAAAGATGTACAAAACCTGTTCAAGCCGGTTCCTGATTCACTCAAGATTGATTTGAAACCAACCATTAACACCGGTTATCAGCACTTCATTGATTTAATTGCCAAATACAAGCTGAAAGTAAAATATGACATCATCATTCCATTCACATTCGGAAAAGATTTCAGTGTTGTGGTAACAGAAACAATGGATAGCATAGACCTGGGACTTGGAGATCTCAATTTGAGCGCAGGAGGATTGGAACTTATAGGTAAAATAACCAACTCGATTCCGTTGAATTTAAATCTGGAACTTGTGATTATGGATGAAAATTCCAATATACTTTCAACACCTGAACCACAAACCATTCAGGCAGGTGCCCCTGACGGCAGTGGAGTGGATTCAAATTTCGCCATTCGATTGACTAATTCAGGTGATGATTTGGCGAAAATAAGTAAAATTGCCCTGACATTCAGAGCAACTTCCAATTCAACAATTGCAGGAACACCAATTAAGCCAAGCAATTTTATCAAAGCAGAATTGAAAGCCCGTGTGATTGGTGGAATAAAAGTTAAACTTTAACCCTTTAAAATTGATCAGTTATGAAATACAATAAGATTAAATATATTATCGGGTCATTGGTTTTAGCTTTGACCGTACAGGCAACTATTGCTCAGAATGTAGCCAGAATAGGCTATTTCATGGACAATTCCACTCACAAACATTTGATGAACCCGGCTTTGGTGCCTGCGAGAGGCTATTTCAGCCCCGGCATAGGTTCTGTCGACTTCGACCTGCGTTCTAATCTTGGTTATACCAACTTTATTTTCCCTGGTTTGAACGAGAGTGATCCTTTGCTTACTTTCATGCATGAAGATGTTACTCCGGAACAATTTCTTTCAAAATTGAGTCCGGA
>JAYFPP010000050.1:0-1568 GCA_034927635.1 Paludibacter sp. | reverse complement strand
AGCCAACAACGTGCATCCGCAGGTTTCGTCTACCGGACGGTTGGGACATGAATATTACAACAAGCTCGGCTATGTGCCCTGCGATGTAAGAATCAAAGAGAGTGCTGCCCGCACCCTTGAATATGCCTACGACGACTGGTGTATTTACCAGCTCGGAAAATCGCTCGGCAAGCCCGAAAGTGAAATCGGTATTTATAAGGAAAGAAGTCAGAACTACCGTCATCTTTTCAACGAAAAATACAAACTGATGGGTGGTAAAAAGCAAAACGGCGAATTCAGCGAACCTTTCAGTCCGTTCAAATGGGGAGGCGACTTCACCGAAGGTAACGCGCTACACTACACATGGTCGGTATTTCACGATCCGCAGGGTTTGATTAGTCTGATGGGAGGCAAGAACAACTTCAATCAGATGCTCGATACAGTTTTCTCTCTGCCGCCGGTTTTCGATGAAAGTTATTACGGTGGTGTGATTCACGAAATCCGCGAAATGCAGATCATGAATATGGGTAATTATGCCCATGGCAACCAACCTATCCAACATATGATTTATCTTTACAACTATTCCGGTGAACCATGGAAAGCTCAGTATCATCTGCGTCAGGTGATGGACAGGATGTACCTGCCTACACCCGATGGTTATTGTGGTGATGAAGATAACGGTCAGACTTCGGCATGGTACGTTTTCTCAGCGTTGGGTTTTTATCCCGTTTGTCCCGGTAGCGGGCAATATGTGCTGGGCTCGCCGCTGTTTGATAAAGCAAAACTGCATCTGACGAATGGCAAGGTGGTTGAGATTCAGTCGAAGAATAATGGTAAGGATAATGTCTATGTGAAGAACATGAAACTGAACGGAAAGAAATACAGCCGTAACTTTGTGGAAATTGATAGCCTGAAAAAAGGAGCAAAACTGTTTTTTGAAATGGATGCTCAGCCGAATACCCAGCGCGGTATCAATGCTGATGATGCGCCGTATTCAATGACGAAGTGAGATGGTCGGCAGTCAACAGACTACAGTAAACGGTCTTAAGAATTATTGAACCACAAAAGGCACAAAAGAAAGACTAAGGGAACACAAAAGAGTTAATAGCGAATAACGAAAAGTGATGAGTGATAAGTGATAAGTGCCTCCCTTTTAATTCTTAATTCTTAATTTTTAATTTTCCTTTTGTGATTCCATAGTCTTCCTTTTCCCGATAAACCGGGACAAGTGATGCCTTTTGTGGTTCAATATTTAATATTAAAATTGAAACAATGTTTTTAAAAAATAATCAATGAATTACCCAAAAGTAAATATCTCTTTGCACATAAAGTCCCCTTTTGGGCGATGCTTTGGCTTGTTATTTCTTTTATTGTCTTTCGTGGTTAAGGCGCAGATAAACTGGCCGGAGGGGCAACTCTTGCCTTCCTTCCCGGCGCCGGCTGCAACACAGGACCTGATTTATATGAACGGCTCAGTCCCCACTTATTACAAAAGCTGGACATGGCAGGCTGAAGGGACGGAACTGAGTCATGCCACCGGTACACTTGAGAGCGATGGATGGTTGTGCCAGACGGGAGTGAGTGAAGCC
>JAYFPP010000084.1:0-8258 GCA_034927635.1 Paludibacter sp. | reverse complement strand
TTCAGCGATGCGGTAGCGCATTACAAACTGATAGAAAGTTTCGCCATAGCCTTCGTTGAACAGGCGGGAGAGGTAGCTGCGGTTCAGCGGTAGTATCTCCATTGCGTCAGTTAGCTTGAAGTCTTTGCGCAAATAGGGCTTCTCGGTCAGCATCCATTGTTCCAGTTTCGTTTTGTATTCGGGCAACTTATCAGTAAACTGATATCTTTGATTCAGGTCGTTCTCACCGGTAGCTACTGTGTCGGTCTGCTCATCTCCGGTCCGACATCTGTTGCTGTTATTCATTAGTTCTCTGATTTCGGCTTTCGTTTCGTTCATGCTCACTTTGAAATAACCTTCGGGATAAGGGCTCTTTTGAAATAATACACGATAGAATCCATAGAAAAAGAAGATGAGGAAAATGATGTTGTGCATAAGGACGCTGCGGACATTGTCGCTCAATACAACCACATAACAGGAGAGAGTGATTACAAAATTACTGAAGATATAATCGCCCAGCCATTTTATATCAATGTTCTCCATCGAAGCATAATTGTCTTCGCACCATTTTTTATAATTCTTCCTGTAGCGCAGCATAATCACCAGACTGAAAACTGGATAGGCGAGAATAAGCAATGGAACCCACACATTGTGATTCCAGAAGTCGTGGCTCAGAATCATCAGGCTGTCGGGCGACTGCAAAGGTAAATCATGCAGCTTTATCACAAGTTGGTAGATCAAAGGAACAATTATAGTTGTCAGGAAAAGCAGTAGCGTTCGCCATATGGTAAGCCAACCGGGGCGGAAAGCTTCAATGGGATATAAGAGGAAAATAAAAGCATAGACGCTTCCGTAAATAAGCATGGGGAGCGATAGAAATTTATATTCCACCACGCCTGCATATCCTGTGGTTAATCCTTTGATGAGGGAAAGTAAACTGGTAAGACCGATCATAAACATCGCAAACGAAAATAATGTACGTGCGCGTCCCCCGTTTTTCCTGGCCATCAGCATAACCGATCCCCCCAAACACAAACAACTCAGCATCGAGATAACCGACCATCGAACAGTCCTGAACAGCTCCATCGGCATTTGCATGAAGTAATAATGCCCTGCGGCGGTAAACATTAAAAGTAAACTGTAGATAATCGCCCGTTTGTATTTCAAAAACGGTTTATAAAGATGATTTGTCTTGTGATTCTGATACGACATGTTGTTGCTTTGATAAAGGATGCAAAGATAATACTACCGCCGGATGAAACTCTGAAATCGGGCATAAATACAAATAAAAAACCTGCATTTTTACCCTGTGCAAAGATATTTTACGCTGTGCAAACAGTCAAGTAGCTTTAAACCAGCATGAGTGTTCAAATCGTTGATCTGGAGAAATGTTTTTTATAACCGGCATTGATGGGCCGTAAATTTATCCGGAGCAAAAAAAACGTAGTTGAAACGGATTAATTTTTATCGGGAGCAAATATCTTTTTTACGGAATGCAAATGTCATGAAGACTTGTAGCGATGGTAATTATATACTTTTGCAGCTCATTACAATTATAAAAAAAATATGCTAAAACAACTATTGAAAATCTTTACACTGGTGGTAGGTGTGTTTCCTATGTCGGTGCCTGTTGTGCAGGCTTCCGATATCCTCATTATTCAAGGCAATGTGGATCAAAGTCACAAGCTGGAAGCGATACGACGCATCTCATTTAAAGACGGCAGTTTTCACCTGAAAACCTCCGAATCTGAAATGGAATTATCTCTTTCCTCAATAAAAAGAATCTCCTTTGGCAACGATGATCCGAACGGCATTTTGTTGCCCGGAGCTGCGGATACAGAATTTGTGGCATATGTTAATTCCGGTGGAGAAGTGATTGTGAAAACAACGCTCGAAGTGCTTTCGCTTACTGTGTACGACCTTTCGGGACGGCCTTTACTTCGTGCTGCCGAAACAAATATAAATGCCGGAATTTTGCCTCAGGGCATATATCTTTTGCAAATAGGTACGGCTGAAGGAAATGTAACAAAAAAGATTATTAAAAACTAAAACAATTAAAACAAATGTATACAAGGTTCTTAAAATCCATGATGGCATTCTTTATCATTATGTTTGCCCTGACAGTAGTGAATGCTCAATCTACCTACGACACAATGTATGTGATGAAAAACGGTGCATCTATCTTCAGTTCTCCGGTGGCTGAAATCGACAGCGTTATTTTTTATGCGCCCATAGAAACATCGGTTGCCACACCTGAGAATGAAATGGCAAAATATGTAACCAATGTGGATGTAGGTGTGATTACCGCCTCTGTCGGAAGTGATTACACTGCACAGATACTCAGACTTAAAGCCGGTTATGCGGTGGATAATAGCATAAACACTAAAATTGTATCGGCAGGGATGTATTTTGAGAAAAGCACCGATGGTAAGACCCTTACCCTGAAAGCTATTCCGGGTAGCAGTAGCGCGTACGACAAAGTTATCGTAGAATTTTCGAAAGGCAATAGTATAAAATTGCTGAATATCGATGTAAATATCTATAAGTCGAGCGAACTCAATTCCAACGAAACTTTTCTGCTTTATGGTTACAATGTTATCAACAGTTCTTATATCAACCGTGATGAAGTAAAACTCAGTGCTCCCATCATTGACCTGAACAAAGCCAATCCGGCAGCGCTCATTATTCAAACCAGTGCCACCAAAAGTACCTGGGATAAATCCATCTCTAACAGGGTAAGCGAAGTTTACAAGTCCATGTCGGGCGGAGCAAGCGCAGGAGTGAACGTGGGACTGTTTTCGGCAAAAGTAAGTACAGAGTTTTCGGTATCCAGCGGTAGTAAAAAGACCAACTACTTTGCCAAGGCCCGTGGTGTGCATCAAACCAGAGAAGAATGGTTGCGCAACACCGATCCGGCTTTCCTTAAAGATTTCTTTACCGGCACATTCAAATCCGATATTGTCAATATGTCGGCTCAACAGCTTATTGCCAAATACGGAACGCACTTTATCAATCGATGCTACTGGGGAGGTACAGCTGAATTCAACTACTCCTATCACGGCACCGAACTTACAAGTGCCAGTTCGGTAAGTGTTGCGGTGGAAGCAAGTTACGGTGCTGTGTCGGGAAGTACGAATATCGGACGTGAGCAGGAGCGCAAGGAGCTGAACGAGAATTCGAAATTCTATGCTAAAACGGTGGGTGGTGCCAACACAAGCATTATGGGAATCGACGACTTTGGTGCGAAATACGAAAACTGGGTAAGAACCATACAGAGTCAGCCCGATATTTGTGCCATCGGTAATTTTAACGATTGTTTTATACCTCTTTGGGATCTTGTAATGCAGATAGATTCGGCAAAAGCTGCAGCGGTACAATCAGAGTTCGAGTTTCAGATGGCTACTCGGGGAAGTGAAC
The DNA here is from genome assembly GCA_034927635.1 of Paludibacter sp. Taxonomy (GTDB): domain Bacteria; phylum Bacteroidota; class Bacteroidia; order Bacteroidales; family Paludibacteraceae; genus Paludibacter. The sequence goes on along the minus strand of JAYFPP010000084.1, from coordinate 4,862 downwards.
TTGCAGGCTTTGTCTATAATTATGTAGTGCCCGAGCAAACAAGTTTGCAAACCGTTTTTGAAGATGAAAAAGTAATCAAGGATAACGGAGTTCTTTCAAATCCTTATGATGTTGTTTATTTCTCTGATTTCGGTATTGACCTGGCTGCAGCTAAAGAGCAGGGCTATAAATCACTTACCTTCTATGTCAGACTGAATGTAAGTGAAAAAGATGATGGGTATCAGTACATTTATCTGTATTCTTCGCCAGTGTCCAATACAGCCTATAATTGCGGAGTTCCGACAACCGGTACCAACAGATTTGAACATAAAACCGGCAGTAAGGATACCAACTGGGGGATGCACGAGTTCACTTTTGAAAATGTAGATATCAACCGCTTTGCCGAAGGCATGTTCGTGATCCGGTACAATGCCAGTGGTGATGGCGATGACGACTGGAAGAGGGGGACGGGACAAATAAGAATTAGTGTTAATAAGTAAACCTGAGTTTGCCAGAATTTTGCGAAGGGTTTAAAAAGACTTCGGCTCTTCGAAAAAAAATAATTATCAGAAGTCTGTTAATTACAATTATTATCATGATAAAAAAAATCTTTTTTACGCTTGCTGTTTTATTTACAAGCGGAGCGCTGATGAGTGTCAGTGCAAAAACCATCATTTCAAAAGGTGAACAGGTGGTTAATCTGGGTATCGGTTTGGGAAGCTACTACGGTGGAAATGGATATTCAAGTAGTATACCACCTATCTCGGCCTCTTACGAAAAAGGTGTCGTCGACGGACTATTAGGTGGAAAAGCCTCAATCGGCGTAGGGGGTTACCTCGGTTACACCGCCAATAAATGGGAATCGACTTATATTAATGATATTTGGGGTTATAAATACTCTTACCTGATTTTAGGTGCCCGTGGCGTTTTTCACTATCAGTTGGTTAAGAAACTGGATACATACGCAGGGTTGTTGCTGGGTTACAATGTTGTTTCAAGTAAGTTTTACGGAGATGATGATATCGCTCCTTATGTAGGTGGTGCAAGCAGTGCCAGTGGCATCGGATATTCAGCTTTTCTGGGCGCCCGCTATAAATTCAACAAGAAAATCGGAGCATATGCCGAATTAGGTTACGGAATCTCAGCGCTTGAATTGGGTGTTTCGATAAGGTTATAATAATTTTTGTGTTTGTTTAATTCTCAATTAGACTATCAGATCATTTATTCGTCACTTTTTCTGCTAATGGGGGAAAGTTGTGTCGATAAATGTCTGATAGTCTTTTTTTATCTCTCGCTATAGGATTTGTTTCAAATTTGCCGTATAGTGTTGTCAAAATATAAACAGGTGCTTATCTTTGCAGGAACAATATTAATCATTAATATAAGCACCAATGAATAACGACGATAATAAAACACAGCAGCCCGTTCAAAGTCCTTTCGTACAAACGTATTTTCATGGCACCAAAGCGGATTTGAAAATTGGCGACCTGATCGAGGTGGGTCAAAACTCCAACTACGGTCAACAAAAAAGCGCAAAATATATCTATCTCACAGCAACTCTTGATGCTGCTATCTGGGGCGCTGAACTGGCTCTGGGAGATGATCGTGAAAGGATTTATTTAGTTGAACCGACCGGTACGCTGGAGGATGATCCAAATTTGACGGACAAGAAATTCCCGGGTAATCCCACAAAGTCATACCGTTCTGCTTTTCCTTTTAAAGTTGTGGGCGAAGTTACCCTTTGGCAGGGTCACGCTCCCGAACAGGTTAAAGCAATGAAAGACGGGTTGGAAAAGCTTAAAGAGCAGGGAATAGAGGCAATTGAATGATTTTTAACCATATAAGTCATATAAGTTACATATAAGTTTTTTTCTCTTAAACTTATATGTAACTTATATGACTTATATGGTAAATATTAAAAACATAAACCGATGAATATAAAAAACTTTTTCATCCTGCTGATAGTTATTCTGTTTTCAGCAACCACGGCTAATGCTTCACTCAAGATATATCTTATTCATGGCTATGCCGGGCCGGGCTTTGAGATGACGAATATACAGAAAGCCATTGATAAAGAAGGTTATGTGACGGAAAACTATATTTATCAGAGTATGGTAAAAGATGTTGAGGTAGTGGGGAAAGAAGTGTTTGAGAAAGTTCAGAAGGAAAACTATGATACTGTTTGTTTTGTAACACACTCGATGGGTGCTCTGGTGGTTCGTGCCATGTACGAACAGATGGACTCATTGACCGCTTTTCCGTTCATTCACCGCATTGTGATGATAGCTCCGCCCAATAACGGCTCTCCTGTGGCCGATTTTTTTGCTCAGTTTACTTTTCTGAAATTTATTGTCGGGCCTAATATCAATAACCTGACAACCAACCCTGAAACGGGTGCAGGAAAATATCCCGTGCCCACCTGTGAGGTCGGACTGATTGCAGGCAGCTATAATGCTCAACATGGCTACAATATCTTTGTGAAGGGTGATAATGATGGCGTGTTAATCCCTGAAATGACAAAGATGGGCATAGAAAAAGATGTCGTTTTTGTGAAGTCGTCGCACGTGGGACTTCTGTATAATAAGAGGGTGATTAAACATGTTTTATCTTTTTTGCGTAAGGGGAAGTTTTCGTGATGTAAGTTTTACCGCTTTATAATTAATCGTTTAATATGATCTCAACCCAAAGTTCCACCAGGGAAATGAATAAAAACTTCTTGCTGATTGTAGCCATGGCATCGCATTTCTTCAATCCTTTTATGGGAGCGGCGGTGAATGTTGCGTTGAAGAAAATCGGATCAGATTTCTCCATGTCGGCAGTGGGATTAAGCTGGGTGACCATGTCGTATCTGCTGGCTTCGGCTGTTTTTCTTGTGCCATTCGGTCGTCTGGGCGATACCCGGGGTCGAACGAAAATGTTCTTGTTCGGTAACATCTTCTTTGCAGTGGCAACACTTTTATGTGCCTTTGCAACCAATGCTGCCATGCTTATTGCAATGAGATTTCTGCAGGGAATAGCCGCTGCCATGATGACCGGTACCACGATGGCGCTTGTTATCTCGGCTTTTCCTGCGCATCAGAGAGGGAAGGTGATAGGACTGAATGTTTCGTCGGTTTATGTTGGTTCATCGCTGGCTCCGATGATTGGCGGTCTTATTACCGACACGCTGAGCTGGAGAGCTTTATTTGTAATCAATGCTGTTACAAGTGCTCTGATTGTCCTGATGATTCTCTGGAAATTGCGTCATGAGTGGTCGGAGCCTGTCAGGGAGAAATTCGACTTTATCGGAACAATCATCTATATGCTGGCTGTTTCGATGCTGATGTATGGATTCTCAAATCTGCCGGAGACATCTGCCATATTGCTTACCCTGGGGGGATTGACAGGTTTGTATATTTTCGCCAAAGTTGAATTGAAAATAGCTTCACCGGTTTTGAACATCAGGTTGTTTACCGGGAACCGAATTTTTGCACTTGCTAATTTGTCAGCTCTGATCAACTATGCTGCTACTTTTGCCATATCGTTCATGCTGAGTTTGTATTTGCAGTATGTGAAGGGGATGGAGGCAAGGGAAGCCGGTCTCATTCTGGTGGCGCAACCTGTGATGATGGCCCTGGTGGCTTCCTTCTCCGGACGACTCTCCGATAAAATGAATCCCCGTGTTTTGGCGGCCATAGGTATGGCAATCAGTACAGTGGGATTGTTAACCCTGAGTTTTATCGATGCCGATACCGACAACATGTATATTATTTCAGGGTTGATAATATTGGGCATAGGTTTCGGTATGTTTTCGTCGCCCAATACCAATGTGGTGATGAGTTCGGTGGATAAAAAGGCTTTTGGCACTGCATCGGCAACAGTTTCGACCATGCGCAATACCGGCATGATGTTCAGTATGGCCATTGCGTCACTGGTGATACATTCGTTTCTGGGGGATGCTAAGATATCAATAGATAATCTACCTCAGTTTATTCTCAGTACAAAACTGGTATTTGCAATATTTACCATTTTATGTTTTGCCGGGGTGTTTGCATCATTGGCAAAAAACAAAAAATAAAATCTATATTTTAGTTCATACTAAACACAGGCCTTTACAGATTTTTTTTTATCCGGTCGAGTTTGGCGCGTTTTACGGCCGATTTCCGGAATACCACATCGAATTGTTCTTTAGTCACCGTTTTCCAGTCGTCACGCGTCCAGTGAAAAATTTCCTCTGTGGGTGACAGCTCTTTGTGTTGATGTGGCTTTGCGAAACGTTTGTTCCACGGACAAACATCATTGCAGATGTCGCATCCTACGATGCATCCCGAGAGTTTGTTTTTTAAATCATCCGGAATCTCGGACTTGCTTTCGAGGGTGAGGTAAGAGATGCATTTGCGGGCATCCATTCCTTCGGACGACAGGGCGCCGGTTGGGCAGGCATCAATGCATTTTGTGCAGGTACCACAACGAAAGGGGAAAGGAGCTTCGGAAGGTTCAATGTCGATATTCAACATAAGGATGCCGATGAAAAAATACGAACCTGCATTGGGGTGAATAAGTTGAGAATGCCTTCCCAACCAGCCTAAACCGGCTTTCTGTGCCCATCGCTTTTCGAGTACAGGGGCCGAATCGGAGAAACTGTGCTGGTAATCCTTTGCCACACAATCATCACCATGTTCCGCAATAATCTTATTTTCCAGTGCCTGTAACTTTGTTTTCATTACAGTATGATAATCTACCGCGGAATAGGCATATTTGGCAATTTTCGGTAATTCATCACTTTGTTTCTGCTCAGGATAATAATTCAGAAGCACCACTACCACCGATTTACAGCCCGGAACCAGTACCCGCGGGTCGGTTCTCTTTTCGAAATTACGGGCAAGATATTCCATGTCACCATG
>JAYFPP010000134.1:0-10071 GCA_034927635.1 Paludibacter sp. | reverse complement strand
GAAGGAAAGGCTAACGATGGAAACAAAGAAGCCATGAAAGCATTAGTGAGGTCCGGGAAACCCGCCGGAATGTTAGCCTTTTACGAAGATATACCTGTTGCATGGTGCGCTTTTGCTCCCCGCGAAGATTTTATCAAACTTGCTAAATCAAGAATTCATAAACGAATTGATGACAAAGCTGTATGGTCGATTCCCTGTACATTTATTGACAAAAAATACAGACGTCTCGGGGTTTCTGTAGCTCTGCTGCAAGGTGTAATTAAATACGCAAAAGAGCAGGGTATCGGCATTATTGAGGCTTATCCGACGATTCCGACTCAGGAAAAACTCCCTGATGCTTTTGCCTGGATAGGATTATACAAATCTTTTGAACGTGCCGGATTTGAAATAGTTGATACAACATCTAAAAACAGACCAATGGTGCGTTATTATGTGAAATAAATCATGGAAACACAATTATTAAGAGATTCGCAGGTTTATCCGGGGAAAGAAGTCCTTATGGAAGTGTTGGGTAATAGTTATGCTACCTATCATGAGTTGATAACATTGCTTGTTTCCGAGAAATACAGATTTGATTTCCAGTGGAATTACTATAAAGATGGAAAAGCATGGTTGTGTAAAGTGAGTTATAAAAAGAAAACTGTTTTCTGGCTGTCGGCTTGGGACAGTTTTTTCAAAACGGGTTTCTTTTTCACTGAAAAAAATGTTAGCTCAATTCTGACACTGGATGTTGATGAACTTATAAAAGAAACTTTCAGTAATGGTAAACATATAGGAAAGTTAATACCTCTCATCCTAAATGTGGCAAGAAAAGAACAAATTAAGGATGTGCTCACAATAATCGATTATAAAATAAAAACATAATCATTAAGGCTATGATACGAGTCAGAGATTTAAATTTTACTTATCAAAAAACACATAAACAAGCTGTTCGGGAAATGAATTTTGATATCCGGAATGGTGAAGTTTTTGGATTTTTGGGTCCGAGTGGTGCTGGCAAAACAACTACTCAACGCCTGATTATAGGTTTGTTGAGAAATTATTCAGGACATATTGAAGTGCTGGGGAAGGAACGAAACCGATGGGGTAAAGATTTTTATGAACAAATCGGTGTGGCTTTCGATTTTCCGAATCTCTACACTAAATTAACGGCTAAAGAAAATTTGCAAATCATAGGAGCATATTATAAAATAAAAATTGATAATCCGGATCATCTGCTCGACCGGGTAGGATTACTTCCGGATAAGGATGTACGTGTCGAAAGTTTCTCTAAAGGGATGAAAATGCGGTTGAATTTTATTCGCTCCATCATGCATCGGCCTGACCTGATGTTTTTTGATGAGCCGACGTCAGGGCTTGACCCGGTAAATGCCCATATCATTAAAGATATTATTTTAGAACAAAAGGCGAAAGGTAAAACTGTTTTTCTTACAACACATAACATGACAGTTGCCGAACAGTTATGTGACAGGGTAGCTTTCATCGTCGACGGTCAGATTGTTGTAACTGGTTCTCCCAAAGACTTAATGATTGAGCATGGTAAACGGACATTAAAAGTTGAATATCAGTATGATGGTAAACTGTTGGAGAAGGAATTCGAAATGCATGATCTTGGCGACAATAAAGCGTTTGCCGATATGCTAAAAACAACCGACATTAGAACTATACACAGTTGTGAGGCAACATTAGAAGATATTTTTATCAAATTTACAGGAAGGAATCTGCTATGAGATTACTGAATGCAGTTTGGGCGGATATGCGTTTTCAGATGAAACAGGGATTTTATCTTGTGTATGTCATGATAACAATTATGTACCTGATCATTCTGTCGTTTTTACCACAAAAAATCTTGTCTTTTGCTATGCCTTTAGTGGTTTTCTCTGACCCTTCGGTACTGGGTTTGTTTTTTATAGGCGGAATTTTGATGTTGGAAAAAATACAGGGCGTGTTGACGGTGTTAGTCGTATCACCCTTAAGAACAATAGAATACATCCTTTCAAAAGTTATCTCTCTGGCATTAGTCTCAGTGTTGGTTGCTTTTGCTATTACTGGTTTCAGTAGTTATGAAGATGTCAACTGGTTATTGTTATTTTTATCAACAATACTGACTTCAGGTATTTTTACTATGTGCGGTATCATGATTAATGCAGGCTGTCAGTCCGTTAATCAATATATGCTGAAAACCATTCCATACATGCTGCTTTTTGTTTTGCCTTGTTTTTCTTTGATTGGATTTCCATATTCATGGTTATTTACCCTTGTTCCCAGTGTGGCGGCTTTAAGACTGATGTTGGGAGCCTATATAGGGATTTCCTGGTATGAAGCAACCGGATTGGTTGTGTATTTAGCCGGAATGAATTATTTGTTTCTTCGATGGACAATACGTGTTTTTGAAAACAAAATTATTTATCAGGATTAGGACTTATGTTACAATTATTTCATTTAAAAAACGATTTGAGACAAATCATGCGTGACCCCATCATGGCTATTATGATGCTGGCACCATTATTCCTGATCATCGTATTTAAATTGCTGGTGTTATTCGTGATTCCATTTTTTGTTACACGAACCGGATTTGATGTTTCTCCATATCTGCACTATATTATGGTGTTTGTTGTTATAATGTGCGGAGCTATGCTGGGAATTGTTACCGGATTTATGATGATAGATGAACGGGACGGGAAGATTGCCGAATTGATGTCTGTTACTCCTTTGGGAAGAGCCGGTTATTTATTTAACAGATTGTTTTTTGCATCAGTTATGTCAATTATTTATGCTGTTTTAAGTTGCTATGTTTTAAATGTTGTGGAACTTCCTTTGATCACAGTGTTGTTTTTGTCTCTGTTGTCAGCGTTATATTCTGCTATTATCGGATTGCTTATTTTTTCATGTGCTGATGATAAAGTGAAAGGACTCACCTTTGCTAAAGCAATAAATTCATTAAATTTGTTTGCTTTTGCCGAGTTGCTTTCACTCAGGTGGTTAACTGTTTTGTCATGGGCTTTTCCCCCATATTGGATTACAATGGTTGTCAAATCACCACATTCAATTGAAATTTACGGATGGGCATTGTTTGTTCATGTAGTATGGTTGGCAGTGCTTATAAGATATTATTGGCGGAAAGAATCATAATATTAATTCCAATATTGTGTTATTTAATTATTAATTAATAAAAAGGAGGTTATTATGGCAACTACATCTGAAAATGAAGCAATTTGTTGTCCCCGGCTAGATCCGACTTTATGGGAGGACAAGATTTTTGAGTGGGAGAGCAAGAAATTTATAAAAGAACATGTATGTACGTTCTTTTATATGCCTATCAACTTTGGAGGTGTGATGATGAAGGCTGATGCCAAAACCACAAAGGCAGGTGGAGTATTTCAGGATGGACTATGTCTAGCAGATCATACTTCTAAATGGAATATGGATGTGTATATTGCTGTCGATAAAGAAATTGAAGGTGCGAAAAATGTAACTTTCAGCGGTAAATTCTTTAGTAAAGTTTATGAAGGTCCTTTTCAGGATACCGGAAAATGGTGTGCAGATTTTGAAACTGTATTGAAAGCAAGGCAGCTGGTGATGAAAAAAATGTATATGTGGTACACTACCTGTCCAAAATGTGCTAAGAAATACGGGAAAAATTATGTTGTAATAATCGCTGAAATAGAAGGTTAATAATCAAATGTTTCAGTAAAATATGTTTAACAAATTATTATGAAGAAAACATCTTTCCTCATTGTTGTCTTTTTTGTCGTTTTTTCTGTCGGTGCTCAATACAAAAATGATATTGTCATTGAACCGGTATTGAAGACAGATACAACCACTATCGGACAAAAGATTGTCTATCCGCAGGTGCAGAATGCCGAAGTTACCATGTCAAGAATAACTATTCCGGTTGGGAAATCGACAGGCTGGCATAAACATGACTATCCGGTTTTTGCTTATGTACTCAAAGGAGTGCTTACTGTTGAAATAGAGAACAATAAGTCTGTTCAGTTTGGTGAAAACTCTACTATTTCGGAAGTGATGAATACTTTTCATAATGGTATCAATAATGGAAAAGAAGAGGTGATATTAATTGCTATCTATCTGGGAGAAAAGGCTAAGAGTTTGTCAACGCGAAAGGAATAGTATGAAGTATTTTATCATTGTTTTTATGTTTTTCTTTTCGGGAATAGTGGCTTGTTTTTCACAGAATGAGGCAAAAAGTATATATAGCGGAGGGATGTTGATTCTACAGCCGGGGTTCACCATGACTGCCAATGAACATCAGGATATCAGGGATGTAAGTTTCTCAATCGGAGGTATATTGCGGATGTATTTTTGTGACTATTTTACTGCAGGTATCTATGGTGGGAGTCAAAAAACCGGTTATAAAACGAGCAACTCAGTGAATTCATATCTTAATCTCGGTTATGGCGGCCCCTTTCTGGGGCTTAGTCATAAAGTCGGGAAATTTCGTTATAGCGCTTCGGCTTTTGTTGGAATGGGTAAGTTCAAGAACCTGCACATTGAAAATCAGGTTGAGAATGAACTTATTGATGCAGATTTGTATAAATCTGCCACTGTTGTTTATTCTCCCGTGTTAAGTGTGGATTATGGACTGACTAAAAGATTGTATATCACTGCTCAAACAATTTGTTTGATGGGTAAATTTGACAACAAATCATTTTACAATCCAACTTTTCAACTGGGAATTTTGTTTAGTCGATAAAAATATGTTATTATGAAGAAATTATTAGCAGGTCTTGTTTTGTGGATGATTGTTTCAGTCACTATAGCACAAACATCTAAGCAGGATTATGATCCGGTATTAGCCGAAAAACTGGGTGCCGATGATTACGGAATGAAGAATTATGTGTTGGTTATTCTAAAAACAGGAAGCAATACGACAACTGATAAGGCTTTTATTGATAGTTGTTTTACCGGACACATGACCAATATTCACCGTCTTGTTGAGTTGAAAAAGTTGATTGTTGCGGGTCCGTTGAAAAAAAATAAAAACACCTACAGAGGTATTTTTATTTTAAATACGGGATCTTTGGATGAAGCAGAGGAATTGGTACAAACCGATCCTGCAATCAAAGAAAACCTGCTTGAAGCCGAGCTCTATAACTGGTATGGCTCAGCGGCTTTACCTGAATATTTGAGTGTGTCGGATAAAATACGTAAAGTTAAACCATAAATACATTAATAACTAACTCACAAAAAAGGAATTACTATTTTAATAATATTCCTTCAACAGCCGGAACAATTGGATTGTTTTTTTCGTTATTATCATTGATACCGTGGGTAGTGTTTTCGATTATGTTAGCCAAAAGACTTTTCTACTTGTCGAAACAAGATTGATTGAAAACAGAATACCATCGATTTTACCCTTGTCTGACTTTTTTAATACTCATTACAATAAAACTAATAAGTTATGGAAAATCCAAAAATTGCTCAGAAAGCTCCTTACGTAAAAGAAGAAAAACCGGGAAAGTATGCCTGGTGTGCCTGCGGTCAAAGTAATAATCAACCTTATTGTGATGGCTCACACAAGGGAACTGCCTTTACTCCAATCATTCAGGAGATTCATGAAATTAGAACCGTTGCATGGTGTGGATGTAAACATTCTGCCAATAAACCCTTTTGTGACGGTACACATAAAAATCTTTAAGACAGCTTATCAATTGTATCAAACAAAAGCGATAGCTTAATCTCAAAGTGTTTTGCAGCTTTAAATATTTGTATATTAGTTGTTTAATGCTTTGATTGTTTTTTTGTTGTGATCAAATGCAATTAATTGTTGTGTTTTCCGGAATAGATGATTAAATTTGACGGAACAATTAATATTCTTCAAAAAAGAATAAAGTTAAATTTAATTTCAATCATAATGAAAGAACAATTTCTAAAGTGGACAGAATATCTGGTCCCATGGTTATTATCTCACGGAATTAAAATTGTATTTATTATTATCGGTGCCTTCATTCTGAATAAAGTTTTATACAAGGTAATCGAAAAAGCAATCCGTATTGCAGTTAGGAGCGATGGTTTCACTTCAAAAGAAGCTGAGGAGAAAAGAGAAAATACGCTTATAAACATATTTACAGTCACACTAAAGACACTTCTGTTTCTGATTGCTGCGATGATGGTTTTGGGCGAGTTTGGTGTGGAGATTGGACCGATTCTGGCTGCTGCAGGTATTGTTGGTCTGGCATTTGGCTTTGGAGGACAGTATTTAATCCGTGATGTAATCACCGGATTATTTATCATTATGGAAAATCAATATCGAATAGGTGATGTCATCAATATAAACGGTATAGGAGGACTTGTAGAAGCTATTACTCTCAGAAAGACAACCTTACGGGATATGGATGGTACCGTTCATCATATTCCGCATGGAGAAATTAAAACAGTTTCGAACCTTACAAAGGATTTCTCACGGGTAAATATGGATCTTGGTGTTGCCTATCATACGGATCTTGAACATGTTATAAAGGTGGTGAATGAGGTTGGGTTAGAATTAGCACAGGATCCTTATTATAAGGATCTTATCACACAGCCGATTCAATTTGTCAGGGTGAATGACTTTGCTGATTCTGCCATAATGATCAAAGTGTTAGGCGAAACAAAAGTGCTTAAACAGTGGGAAGTCGCCGGCGAATACCGTAAAAGAATTAAAATTGCCTTTGACAGGGAAGGTATTGAGATCCCTTTTCCACAAAGGGTTATACATCAGGTTAAAGAATCTGGTTTGGATGAAATGTCCGCTAAGAGAATTGAAAGCATGAATGTATGATATAAACATAATTTCTTGTAATGTAAAATGAAAGGGTAACTTCTGTTATAAGGAATGGATAGAATTGATTAACTTTGTGCCGTGAAACAGGCAGTAAAAATATTTGTACTGAGTCTTGTGGCCATAATGTACTGTTTTACAGTAGTTGTGGCCATAAATACATCTGTCAATACCGGATTTCCCGGTAGCCATACTACCGAAAAGGAACAAGTTGTGATTTCGACAATTCCTGTCGATTATTCACACTACCTGAGTCGTCCGAACAATATCATTGTTCCGGCACAGTCAGCAGAGTCATTGCCCGGGAAAAAAGATTTCAATGAGTTTTATATTGAAATTCAGCTTTATCAGCAAAACATCTTAAGAAAGCAGGTTCAATTCCAGCAGACAATAAATTATTTTCCTGTAAATTACAGAAAAGCAGACGGAATCTATCCTTTCCATTATTTTTGGTAACATCCTTCCAATGAAATTTTTCATGCGAACAACATCGCAATTATCAGGTCTTGTAATTATTATGAGACCGTATTTTTATTTTTCATTATTAAATTTACAATAATACAATACTATATATGGATGCCGTATCAATCATTACTGCCATTATCGTTATTGGCATATTTATGCTGATTTTTATATTACCTTCGATGGGTGTAAAAAGAACTCAAAAAAAAATGAATGCAAAACTTCGTACTTTAGCAGAAAAACATCAGGCTAAGGTTTCTGTATCAGTAATTTTAGGAGATTCAATCATAGGCCTGGACGACGATAAAAAGATCGTGGTCTTTTTCAGACTGATTAGAGATATCGAAATATCAAACGTTATACAATTAAGTGAAATCAGAAATTGTAAAATACTGAATCAAATGAAAGCAACAAAGAGTAATAATGAGAATTACAACCAGTTTGAGAGGATTGGATTACAATTTTCAGCTAAGGACAAGAATATACCGGATGTAGTGCTGGAGTTTTATAATTCTGAAGATAATTCACATTTGAATTTTGATATAAAGGCACTTGAACAATGGTGTGTTAAATTGAACAAACAATTAAACTAAGGTTAACAACATAGTACCTTTTGAATCAAGTATTTGCTGTAATAGAAAGGGAAATGAATTTTTCCCTTTCTTGTTTGGTTGTTTGAACTTTTGGTTACCTTTGAATTTATTTTTATCTCAAATAAGTTGCTTAAACTGATTTGAGTCTGAATTAAAGCTATTCAGTTATATTAATTAAAATTCAATGCGTATGAAAACAACAGTTTTGTGGCTTTTAGCGTTTATTGTTTTGTCAACCTATGTAACCGGTCAGGTTACTGAAGGAGAATCAAAACTACGTAAACAGACAACCGATACCATCAAAGGCTGGAAGACCGGGGCGGTTATTGGGGCGAACCTGAGTCAAACCTCCCTTACCAATTGGTCGGCCGGGGGACAAAATTCGCTTGCTATCAATGGTTTATTCAGTGTTTTTGCCAACTACAAAAAAGACAAAACAGCCTGGGATAATTCCTTAGATGTCGGTTATGGCTTATTAAAACAGGGGGCTAAAACAGATTTCATGAAGACTGATGACCGTTTTGATTTGCTTTCTAAGTACGGTCGACAGGCTGGAAAGTCATTTTATTATGCCGCGTTATTAAATTTCAAAACACAGATGACCGTCGGAAGGGATTATGCAAAGGATTCCGCGAAAATATCCAATTTGTTAGCTCCGGCCTATTTACTTACTGCAATAGGGATGGACTACAAACCCAACAGCTATTTCAGCGCATTTCTTGCGCCACTCACAGGTAAGCTAACCATTGTAAACGACAAAGATCTTTCTGCTATAGGTGCTTTTGGTGTTGTTCCAGGTGAAATATTAAAAGGTGAATTTGGAGGATACCTTCGTGCTGCTTTTTCGAAAAGTGATTTTAAGAACGAATTGCTAAAAAACCTTTCGTTTACATCAAAAGTAGACTTGTTTTCAAACTATCTCAAAGATCCACAGAATATTGACGTCAATTGGGAAAATATCATTGTATTTAAAGTAAATAAATATATTACTGTAAATCTGAACACACATTTAATATATGATGCAGACATATTGTTTGACACCGATAACAGTGGTGTAATTGATGCTGCAGATCATTCATTGGTTCAGTTCAAAGAGATCTTCGGAGTAGGATTTATGTACAAGTTTAATTAAACATTTTTAAAATATTTGCTTATGAAATTTATTGATGAATTTAAAGCCTTTGCGTTGAAAGGTAACGTGATGGACATGGCTGTGGGTATCATTATAGGTGGTGCTTTCGGGAAAATAGTATCTTCCATTGTGAATGATGTGATTATGCCGCCAATTGGATTATTGGTAGGTGGTGTTAATTTTACCGATTTGAAAATTATAATGAAAGAAGCTGTTGGCGATGTCCCGGCAGTTACTATAAATTATGGAAACTTTTTACAGGTTACTTTCGACTTTTTGATTATTGCATTTGCTATTTTTATGGTAATCAAGTTTATGAACAATTTAAACCGAAAGAAAGCTGCTGCAGAAGCCGTAGCTCCACCACCGCCTCCCGCACCATCGAAAGAGGAGCAATTATTAACTGAAATCAGAGATTTGTTGAAGAAAAATTAGCAATCTTTCATTAGATGTAAATACTGTCAATATTTCATTTCCTTTGACAATCTGACATTTAAATGTAAAGCTGTATCTGCATAAATGTCAGAATATCAGGATTTAAAGAGGTAAAATGCCGTTGTTTCAGCAACGGCATTTTATTTGCAAATGATCAGTTGTCAACAAAAATGTTTAACTAAATAATGGAGGATTAAATTATGTCACTCGTTAGATTTTCAAGAAACTATCCATCTTTGTTCGACCGTTTTTTTGATAACGATTTATTCGATTGGTCGAACAAAAATTTCTCAACAACCAATACTACTTTACCTTCAGTAAATATAAGGGAAAGTAAAGAAAATTTTGAAGTTGAGGTCGCAGCACCCGGTTTTGAAAAAGGGGACTTTAAAATTGAGCTGAATCACGATTTATTGACCATTTCTTCAGAAAAGAAACTGGAGAACGAAACTAAAGATGATCAGCATTTTACCTGCCGTGAATTCAGCTATCAATCTTTCAGCCGATCTTTCACATTGCCAAACATCGCTGATAGTGAGAAGATTGAGGCAAAGTACGACAAAGGGATCTTAACGGTAACCATTCCTAAAAAGGAAGAAGTGATTGCTAAACTGAACAGGGTGATTGAAATTATGTAACCGGGGGAGTTTCTTGTCAGGAGGAATAGT
>JAYFPP010000257.1:0-7106 GCA_034927635.1 Paludibacter sp. | reverse complement strand
ATCGCTACTTTTCCCCATTTTTCACATTATTTTTTTCAAAAAATATTATTATCAATAATTTATGGCAACAATATTTTTCAACCAATTTAATTGATTAATTAATTGATAATGTGTGAATTAAATTAAATTGAATTGAATTTTAGAGAAGGTAAAAACAAAAAAAAAGAGACCCCGAGAGGTCTCAATTTAATTAAAAAGCGGTATGGACGGGACTCGAACCCGCGACCCCCTGCGTGACAGGCAGGTATTCTAACCAGCTGAACTACCACACCGTTTTATTGGGGCATTGTTTCTAATGCGGTGCAAAGATAAGGCATTTTTTTATTTCTGCAAATGATTTTGAAAAATTTTTATTGAAATATTCAGGCTAAATTGAATTTGTTTATTTTTTCACCTTAATACCACATCCCACTGCTACAGTAGTTGGGGTCTTCACCTGTTTGTTCTTCAGTAACGCCTCAATAGCATCCTCCACATATTTTTCAGACACGTCATTGGCATTCTGATAGTTATTATCAATAGCACCGATATACTTCACCACATTCTCTCCGGACTCTTTCTGCAGAATGAAAACGTGAGGCGTTTTTGTCGCTCCGTATTGCGGAAATATCTTTTGTCCTTCGTCGACCAAATATGGGTAAGGAAAGTTCTTTGTTTTGGCTTTTGTTTGCATTTCCTCATAAGTATCAGTTGGTGAAACCTCAGGATCATTTGAGTTTATTGCAATTACAGGATAGCCTTTTGCTTTATATTTTTTATCCAGAGCAATAATTCTGTCTTCATAAGCTCTTGCATAAGGACACTGATTACAGGTAAAAACCACAATATATCCTTTTGCATCTTTATAATCTGACAATGATACGATTTTCCCGTCCATGTTTTTCAATCTGAAATCGGTAGCTTTATCTCCGACTTTATACCCTCCGGCAAATAATGATTGTGACGCTACTAGTAAGAGTATCAACACAAAAATACTGGTTTGATTTTTCATAACTTAATATATTGATAAATAGTTGCTAACAATTCATCTTTGTGGAGTTGCTGCTCAACAAAATGAAGTTTCTTTTTGTTTTTATAAAAAACTGTTGCCGGGATAGAGCCTGACCAGCTTCTGTCAACCCTTGGCATCCAAAAATTCATGCGCTTGTTATCATCAAGCAAATATACGTCGGCAGTTATATTGTTTTTTATTAAGAAAGGCAATACCTCCTCCGACAAATCACTTTTACTATCCAATGAAATCAACAACATTTTAAAATCACTCCTGTCCGCCAACTGATTATTTACCTCCATGAAATCCGGAATCTCTCTAACACAGGGACCACACCAGGTAGCCCAAAAATTAACTACATAAAGCACATCATCTTTTTTATTGATGATATTTTCGTATTCCTCAAATTTGATAACCTTTTTAAAAACCTTCCTGTCGATAAGCTGTGAATAACTAAAATGAAAGCTAAAAAGCAGTAAGGTGGTAAGATATAGTTTGCTCATAAATAATAATTATAATGCTAATGTTTGTTCAACCCGAATTACCGGAGTTTTGTTCAGGCTTAAGACTGCGAATAAATAATTATTTTGAATATTTAATACTTTCAACAACTAAATCGTCCCGACCCGCAAAAATTTGTAAATTTTTGCCTCTGATTCATTTTTAAGCAAAAAAAAACACAAACCTCCACATTTTACTGTGAAGATTTGTGTCTAGAATAGGAATATATCTTACTGAAGAAAAGTATTAATATCCTCTGATAGCTTCAATACCCGGCAATACCCTTCCTTCGATAGCTTCCAACAAAGCTCCTCCTCCAGTTGACACATAAGATACGCCGTCGTACAGGCCGAATTTGTTTACGCAGGCGACCGAGTCACCACCACCCACTAAGGAGAAAGCACCGTTTTTCGTTGCTTCAACGATAGCATTTCCAACAGCACGCGAACCTGAAGTGAAGTTATCAAATTCAAACACTCCTGTAGGACCGTTCCACAAAATTGTTTTCGATTTTTTAATCACTTCTGCAAAGATTTTTTCAGTCTCAGGACCAATATCCAGTCCCTCCCAACCGGCAGGAATTTCGCCCACCTTCACAAATTTTGTATTGGCTTCGTTGCTGAAATCATCTGCAATTTTTGCATCAACAGCCAAAACGATATTCACTCCGTTTTTCTTTCCTTTTTCAAGTAATTCAAGCGCTAAATCCAGCTTATCTTCTTCGCAGATTGACTTGCCTATTTCGCCACCCAGTGCTTTGGTAAAGGTATAGGTCATACCTCCGGCAATGATCAGGTTATCCACTTTAGTAAGCAGGTTTTCGATAATATCAATTTTTGAAGAAACTTTCGAACCTCCCATGATAGCAGTAAACGGACGGGCAGTATTTGTCATAATTTTCTCAACTGCCAGCACTTCTTTCTCCATCAGGTAGCCGAACATCTTGTTGTTTTCGTCGAAATATTTTGCAATAAGAGCTGTTGAAGCATGCGCACGGTGAGCAGTTCCGAAGGCATCGTTCACATAGCAGTCGGCATAAGACGCCAATGTAGCTGTAAATTTCTTCTGACTCTCCTTTACAACTTTCTTAGCTTCAGCCTTTTCTTCGTCAGTTGCAAACTCGCCACGGGGTTTTCCTTCTTCTTCGGCATAGAAGCGAAGGTTTTCGAGCAACAATGCTTCACCTCCTTTTAAGGAAGCTGCTAATGCAGCTGTTTCTTCGCCCATACAATCAGCAGCAAACTTCACATCAACACCCAGCAGTTTTGAAACATGAGGTACAATCACCTTTAGCGAATACTTTGCGTCAGGGTTTTTCTTTGGACGACCCATATGTGAAGCAATAATCAAACTACCTCCGTCGGCCAGAATCTTCTTCAGTGTAGGCAAAGCTGCACGAATACGGTTATCGTCGGTTATCTGAAAATTCTCATCTACAGGGACATTAAAGTCGACACGAACAAAGGCTTTTTTGCCCTTAAAATTAAATTGGTCAATTGTTTGCATAATATTTTATTTTATATTGTTTTTCCAGAGAAACCATATAAGTCATATAAGTAACATATAAGTTTTTTTTCATTTCTTTTGAAAAAATATAATATGAGGCTTATATGTTACTTATATGACTTATATGGTTAAATATTTAGTTTGTTTTAAAGTCGTAGTTGACCTTTTTCAACTCTTCGTTAGCTTCTACAATTTTCTTCTTCAGATTTTCCTTGTATGAGGCTAACTTATTTTGTAATTCAAGATCGGCAGTAGCCATAATCTGAACGGCAAGAATAGCTGCATTCAGAGCACCGTTGATACCTACAGTTGCGACCGGAATCCCGGGAGGCATCTGAACGATCGCCAGCAGGGCATCCATGCCATCGAGACTAGCATTGATTGGAACGCCTATTACCGGTACAGTGGTCATTGACGCAATTACACCCGGCAAATGAGCTGCCATTCCCGCTGCAGCAATAATCACCTGTATGCCGTTATCACGCGCATTGACAGCAAATTTCTCTACTTCTTTCGGGGTACGGTGGGCCGACAAGGCATTGATTTCAAACGGAATCTGAAATTCATTCAATAATGCGGCAGCTTTCTCCATCACCGGCAAATCCGATGTACTGCCCATAATAATACTAACTTTTGGGGTCATGTTATTGATAAAAACTAATTATATAAATTATCCAATCAGAGCAGCATAATCATCGGCTGAGAGCAATTGCTCGAGTTCAGCCGGATTCTCTACCGACATTTTAATCATCCATCCTTTTCCATATGGATCATCGTTTACCAGTTCAGGGGTACTTTCCAGCTCTTCATTAAAGGCCAGGACTACACCTCCAACGGGCATAAAAAGCTCCGAAACCGTTTTAACCGCTTCCACAGTACCGAAAACATCACCAGTGGCGAGTTTTTCTTCTATTGTTTCCACTTCAAGAAATACGATCTCGCCAAGTTCGCTCTGCGCATAATCGGTTATGCCAACAATGGCAACATCACCTTCAACACGAATCCATTCGTGTTCTTTTGTGTACTTTAAATCAGCCGGGATATTCATGACAAATAGGATTTAATATAAGTTTATAAAATTATTTTACAAAATAAGGGATAATGATCTGAAAAACGCACTTTGTTATCTAACTTAAAATCAACAAGTTTGATAGAAGGGTCATATAAAATATGATCGATCCTGAATTTAAAAATTGATTCACTGAAAGTCCATCCCAATCCAAAACCTTTTTCTACAAAAGCATCATTTAAGTCAGCTCTTATTTTTGTATAGGCATAAGAAGATGGCACATCATTAAAATCACCCACCACCATTACGGGATAGGGAGATGAAGATACAAGTTTGGAAACCGAATCGGCCTGTGGAGCTCTAACTTTGTATGCTGCACCAAGTTTTCGGGACAAATGAAGTGTTGTTCCTTTAATACTTTCAGTATCAAGATTATCTTTGAGCTGCAGCGCCATATTTTTATCACTTTCGGTGAGATTATTCGACTCAAGGTGGCAATTAATCAACCTCAACATCTTTCCATTGATATTGATTTCTGATAAAATACTCGAATTATAATTCGATTTATAATCTACCGTTGATTTATTTATAATCGGAAATTTAGAAAATGTAGCAATACCTGATTTCGACCAGGAGCCATTTACCTTATAGTGAACATGTTTGTATGCATATTTCTTAAATATCTCCATCAAATCAGCATGTGTCAGATATCTTTCATCATCCGCTATTGAAGAAAACTCCTGTATACATAATATATCTGGATCCTTGTCAAGCATGTACTGAATAACCGGATTGGGCTTCTCCGTTGTATGTTTGGCCATAATACAATTCATATGACTATTGTACGTCAACAAACTAATGCCTTCTTGATTTTTCTCCACATCAGATGCGTCGCTGAAATTCATAGGAAATGTATTCCTGACAACATTAAAACTTACTAACAATGTCAATAATGAAATCAAGAAGAGCCATTTACGAAAGACCAGCCAAAAAATCACAAAACCAACATTCAGAACAATTGTCAGAGGCAGAATAAGTGTTGAATAAGCCGGTAACAGCATTTTATCCGGACTTACACGGGCAGCAAACAAGCTGACAAACATTAAGAATACCACTATAAGATTAGCAGTAAACATAATTATTTTAACCAACCCTTTGCCCAGATTCATGTGAAACGAACAGCTTAAACGTGTTAATTTTTAATCAAATAACTTTTTTTTCTCTTCCGGTGTCAGGCTTCCGTAACCGGAGGTTTTAATCTTATCGAGTATGCGGTCGACATCGGCCATCTTCTTTGCTTTTTGCATATTATACTCTGCATCAGACATTTTCCGACCGGCATTTGCAGTATGCTTAACTTTCAACTTACGGGGTTTGAAAATATTCGAAATTGCATCCATCAAACGGTTAAAATTTCGGGTATGATCTTTTCCGCGACGCAAAGATACAATAAAAAAATAACCGTACAAAGCACCTCCCAGATGGGCCAGCTCACCGCCTGCATTACTGGATGTTATCCCAAAAAAACTTATCAACACAGCTACAATAGCAATGTATTTAAGCTTTACCGTCCCAAGAAGCATAAAGCGCATTTCCAGATTTGGTGACTGCACTGCCGTTGCCACAATAATTGCCATTATTGAACCTGAAGCTCCCATGAGGATACTGATATCTGATAACTGTGAGAAAAGTGGAAAAAAATTATAAGCGATCACATAAAACAGACCTGCAACTAATCCCCCGAAAAAATACAGTCCAAACAATTGCTTTTCAGTAAAATAAGTCAGAAAGAGTTTTCCAAACCAATATAGTGCAAACATATTGAACAGGATATGAAAAAAATCCTGATGAAGGAACATATAGGAGATGAATGTCCATGGTTTATACAGCAGCGTACCCGGATCTGAAGGCAGTGCGAGCCACGTCACAACAAACTCTCCGTTCAGCGTAAAAAGTTTCATCGCAATTATGAAAATATGCAAAAGCAAATAAACTGCGACATTAATATAAATCAAACGGGTCACAGCATTTCCCTGTCGATAGGTTTGTTTTAAATTATCCATCAGATTCATAATACTTACTATCTTAAAATTAAAACTTATAAGGTCTTTTTTTCCAAATCAGTATCATTATTATGCCGAACAACATCCCTCCAAGGTGTGCAAAGTGAGCCACGCTATCACCCGAAAAATTAGCAACGCCCAGAAACAATTCAGCAACACCATATATCAGCACAAAAATCCTCGCTTTAATTGGAACAGGAAAGAACAGCATCATAAGTTTCACCTCAGGAAAAAGCCACCCGAAAGCCAGTAGCAGACCAAAAACCGACCCGGACGCCCCGACGGTTACCGGCAGATTCAGAAACATGCGTTTCAATTCCATCAGATCAGGAGCAGTAAAACTCGTCAAACTGCTTAACCTGAAGTATTTCTCCAGAATATGTTGAGAAGCCAACAGATGTTCACCTGAGTTAGCCGCAATAGCTTCATTCATGGCAGTAACCACAGTATGATATTCAACTGTCCAGAAAAGCTGTTGCACAATTCCCGCTCCTATTCCGGTAATCAGATAGTAAATCAGAAATTTCTTAGGCCCCCAGAAATTCTCCAGCACTCCTCCAAACATATACAAAGCGAACATATTGAAAAATATGTGTCCAAGTCCGCCATGCATAAACATATAAGTGATCATTTGTGCCAGATTGAACTTTTCAGAAGCCCAATAATGCATCCCCAGAATATCCGTTAAATCAAATGCCAAATCCCAGCGTCTGAAAATCCCGGGAGTAAGGAGGGTCGCAAGCCATAAAATAAGGTTGATTGCTATTAAATTCTTTACCACAGGGGGTATTGAACTAAGAAAAGATGGACGGTAACTGTTCATTTTTTGATTTTTTTCTCTTTATTTGTGTACAAAAATAATTAAAATATCACCAAAAACATGTTTTCCAACATATTTTTTAATTAAATGATAAAAAATACATTTTTTTTTGCAATAAATATTTGTTTTTACATTTCAATCTATTACATTTGCTGTCTATTAAACAATTTACTTGTGTCTAATCTATAAAAATTTAATCAAAATTATGAACAAAGC
>JAYFPP010000100.1:0-13399 GCA_034927635.1 Paludibacter sp. | reverse complement strand
ACTGTCATAATCTCTTTCTCCTTCGCCATCAGCAAATCATCCACTTTTTTAATGTATTTGTCGTGGATTTTTTGCGCTTCGCCTTCAGCATCTTTGGCTACATCTTCGGGCAAACCATCTTTGGAAAGTTTTTTCAATTTTTCGATAGCTTCACGACGGGCATTTCGCACCGATATCTTTGCTTCTTCACCCTCATGTTTCGATTGTTTCACCAGTTGCCTGCGTCTTTCTTCAGTCAAAGGAGGAATTCCCAAACGAATGGTTTCGCCATTATTCATTGGAGTAATTCCAACGTCTGAATTCAGTATCGCCTTTTCAATGACACTTATCATCGCCTTCTCCCATGGCTGAATAGTAATGGTTTTTGCGTCGGGAGTAGTTACAGTTGCAACATTCGACAAGGGAACATGCGAACCGTAATAATCAATTCGGATACCATCCAGTATGCGCGGATTAGCTTTGCCTGCACGAATATGAGCCAATGCTTCATCAAGAAAGAATAAAGCAGCTTCCATGTTTTCTTCCGCCTGATTCAAAATCGGTTTAATGTCTTGCATAATATTGTTTTATTTGATTAAATAATTTATACTTGTTATAGTTGAGAGTTGAGAGTTGAGAGTTAAAAGTTGAAAGTTATGTGCACTTATCACTTATCACTCATCACTCATCACTCATCACTTATTATGAGTTTCTCACCAGTGTCCCTATTTGCTCCCCCTTCATCACTTTCATGAGGTTTCCGGGTGTATCCATATCAAAAACATATATGGACATATTGTTTTCTTTACACATGGTGGTGGCCGTCAGGTCCATCACTTTAAGATTTCTGTTATAAATCTCGTCGAAGGAAATCTCCGTGAATTTCACAGCCGATTTATCTTTTTCAGGATCAGCAGTATATATCCCATCCACTCTGGTACCTTTCAGCATTACATCCGCTTCAATTTCAATCGCTCTAAGGGAAGAGGCAGTATCGGTAGTAAAAAAAGGATTTCCGGTTCCGGCCGACATAATGACCACTTCGCCACTTTCAAGAGAGGCAATAGCTTTTTGCTTACTGTAGAACTCACCCACCGGTTCCATACGGATAGCAGTGAGAACCCTTGATTTCACACCTATTGACTGAAGAGCAGAATTCAGCGCAAGACTATTAATCACTGTCGCCATCATTCCCATCTGATCCCCCTGGATGCGGTCGAATCCTTTTGAAGTTCCACTCAGTCCCCTGAAGATATTACCTCCACCTATCACAATGCCCACCTGCACTCCGGCATTAACAATTTCAGCAATCTGGCCGGCATATTCCATTAAACGATGCTCATCAATTCCATATTGCTTTTTCCCCATCAGTGATTCTCCACTGAGTTTCAGTAAAATTCTCCGATAAATCATTGGTTTGTTTTTTTGCAAAAGTATGAATTTTGAGTTAATTCTGCAAATTGTATTTTTTTCGCTCAGGATTATTTTGTTTTAAAAAGTTTTTATCTTACTTTTGCACATATTAAAAATATATGTGCATTTTTTTTGATTATTAATTTTCAACAATATATTAAATGAACCCCATTGTAATTACCAGTCACGCAGAATTCGAACAGTATCTAGGCAAAGAACTCGGTGTTTCAGACTACATCAAAATCACTCAGGAACAAATCAATTTATTTGCAGATGCAACCCTGGATCATCAATGGATACACGTTGATGAAGAGCGGTGTAAAAATGAGAGTCCGTTTAAATCAACCATTGCCCACGGTTACCTCAATTTATCAGTACTCCCACACTTATGGGAACAAATTGTTGACGTACAAAACTCAAAGCTTACCGTGAATTACGGCATTGAAAAGCTGAAATTCGGACAAGCCGTTGTGGTCAACAGTGAAGTAAGAGTACGCTGCAAGCTGACATCATTAGTGAATCTCAGAGGTGTTTCAAAAGCAGAGATCAAAGCAACACTTGAAATTAAAGATTGTCCGAAACCTGCATTTGATGCGACCATCATTTTCCTTTATCACTTTAATTAACCACGAAAGTCAGGATATACAAAGGACAGTAATTCAGTTGCTGTCCTTTTTTTATGGATATGTCTGTCATAAAATCTGCTAATTTGTCAGTATTTTCCGGTTTCTTCCCGATGGCATATGCTTTGTAAAACATGAGAGACATCAACATTGAAAAATCAACATATTCATAATAAGATAAAATGGGAAAAATAATTGGAATTGACTTGGGAACCACAAACTCTTGTGTTTCCGTAATGGAAGGTAACGAACCTATCGTTATTGCAAACAGTGAAGGTAAAAGAACTACCCCTTCGGTAATTGGTTTCGTTGAAGGCGGCGAACGTAAAGTAGGTGACCCGGCAAAACGTCAGGCCATCACAAATCCTGTAAAAACAGTATTCTCGATCAAAAGGTTCATGGGTGAAAGCTACGACCGTTTAACTAAAGAGATTGCACGTGTACCTTACAAAGTAGTAAAGGGCGACAATAACACCCCGCGTGTGGATATCGATGGAAGATTATATACACCACAGGAAATCTCAGCCATCATTCTTCAGAAAATGAAGAAAACAGCTGAAGAATACCTTGGTACTGAAGTAACCGATGCAGTAATTACTGTTCCTGCTTACTTCAACGACTCTCAACGTCAGGCTACAAAGGAGGCAGGTGAGATTGCCGGTCTGAATGTACGCCGTATCATCAACGAACCTACTGCTGCTGCGTTGGCTTATGGTTTGGACAAGACCAACAAAGACATGAAGATTGTTGTGTTCGACTGTGGTGGTGGTACTCACGACGTATCGGTTCTGGAACTGGGTGATGGCGTTTTCGAAGTAAAATCAACCGATGGTGACACCCACTTAGGTGGTGATGACTTTGACCACAGAATCATCGACTGGTTAGTGCAGGAATTTAAAAACGAAAACAGTGGTATCGACTTAAGTAAAGATCCAATGGCACTGCAACGTCTGAAAGAAGCTGCTGAAAAAGCTAAAATTGAACTTTCCAACACTACTTCTTCAGAAATAAACCTGCCATACATCATGCCTGTGGATGGAATTCCACGTCACCTGGTACGTACACTGACCCGCGCAAAATTTGAACAATTGATCGACGACCTGATTCAGCGCACCATCGAACCTTGTCGTACTGCTCTTAAGAATGCCGGTTTATCAACCAAAGATATTGATGAAGTAATTCTGGTAGGAGGTTCAACCCGTATTCCGGCCATTCAGACTGCCGTTGAAAAATTCTTCGGTAAAGCTCCTTCAAAAGGTGTGAATCCCGACGAAGTAGTAGCAGTGGGTGCAGCCATTCAGGGTGGAGTGCTTTCAGGTGATGTAAAAGATGTGCTGTTGCTCGACGTAACTCCGCTTTCATTGGGTATTGAAACTATGGGTAGTGTTATGACCAAACTGATTGAAGCCAATACAACCATCCCTACCAAAAAATCGGAAACTTTCTCTACCGCCGCCGACAATCAGCCTTCAGTAGAAATTCATGTTTTACAGGGAGAACGTCCATTGGCCAACCAGAACAAATCATTAGGTCGTTTCCACCTGGATGGCATTATGCCTGCCCGTCGTGGTGAACCGCAAATTGAGGTAACCTTTGATATCGACGCAAACGGTATTTTACACGTATCAGCAAAAGACAAAGCTACCGGTAAAGAACAAAGCATCCGAATCGAAGCATCATCAGGATTAAGTGACGCTGAAATCAAGAGGATGAAGGACGAAGCTGCTGCCAACGCTGAAGCTGATGCAAAGGAAAAGGAACGCATCGACAAAATGAATCATGCCGACAGTCTGATTTTCCAAACTGAAAAACAGTTGACTGAACTCGGCGATAAAATTCCTGCTGATAAAAAAGCTCCTATCGAAGCTGCTCTGGCAAAATTGAAAGAAGCACATAAATCTCAGGATCTTGCCGGTATCGATGCCGCAACCACTGAACTGAACAACGCTTTCCATGCTGCCAGTCAGGATATGTACAATGCCCAGAACGCTCAGGGGGGTGGACAGCAAGCCGGTCCGCAGGACTTCGGTGGTCAGCAATCGCAGGGTGGTAATAGCAACCAACAGGGGGATGTAACCGATGTGGATTTTGAAGAAGTGAAATAAATTCTTTTTTAACCATATAAGGCATATAAGAACATTTAAGTATTAGAGATAAAAGCCAATCTGAGTAAATTCAGGTTGGCTTTTTTTGTGTTTTATTTGCATTTTTAACTTTTATAATTAACTTTGGCTCATCAATTAATTAACAATTTATCAGTCAATCTATGGAAGAGCCTATCACACAAGAACAACAGGAGCAACAAGGACCGAAAACCTATGAACTGAAATTTTTCGGAAAAGGCAGTGAGTACTTTAGCATTCTAATTATTAACTGGTTATTAACCGTCGTAACTTTGGGCTTTTATTACCCCTGGGCAAGAGCAAGAAAACTACAATACATGTATGGTGCCACAGCCCTGAACGATGATCGCTTTGCTTTTCACGGCACAGGGAAAGAGATGTTTAGGGGATTTATCAAAGTCATTTTGTTTTACATTGTCCTGATCGTTATACTCTATGGTGCCGTATTCCTATCGGAGGGAGGGCAAAACATGACCATTTACTGGGCAGGTTTTTTGCTTTTTTACGCACTGTTTTTCGCAGTTTTTCCGCTTATGATTCACGGTGCCTACCGCTATCGCATGTCAAGAACTTCGTGGCGGGGCATTCGTTTCGGCTACAGGGGCAAAAAAGGTGAGCTGTACGGAAATTTCTTTCACTGGCTCGGATTGACTATTATTACTTTCGGGATTTACAGTCCATGGATGGAAATAAATTTACGAAAATATCTTGTTGGCAACGTACGCGGAGGGGATGCAAAGTTTAAATATAGTGGTGATGGAGCAAATCTATTCCTGATATATTTGGTTGGATACATCGCCACTATATTTACGTTGGGTATTTACTCCTTCTGGTGGCAGAAAAACATTTATAACTATTACATTGATAACATCTCCGTAGATAAAGATGGCACTCCGATAAAACTTAAATCAACCGTTACCGGTGGAGGACTCTTAAAGTTATTTTTGGTAAATCTGCTCATCACCGTATTCACCCTTGGTCTGGGATATGCATGGGTTGAAATTCGCACAAAGAAATATTATACCGAGAATATCAAGCTTTGGGGCTATATCGATTTGGATACTTTGCAACAGACCGAAGATATCTACACCGACGCAACAGGCGAGGATGCCACTGATTTCTTCGATATTGATATGTTTTAAGGACTATAATGAATACAACCGGAAAATACTTCGACGGAAAACAATCTCAACCGCAACAAGTTGAGATTGTTTTTGACGCAGATTCAAACCTACTGCAGATCAGGAACGACAACTTCTCAATTAGTTGGGCAATCTCTGAAATAAACTACGAAAAGATCGGTTCAATGCTCGAGATTCGTATTAAAGAACATTCTGATGAATTTCTTGCTGTAACTGACACAGAGTTTAATAATATATTGATCAAACATTTACACAACACAAAAGATGTTGGTGTGTATAAGAAGTTACTTAATCTGTCATTCCGGAAACATCTTTTCATTTTTGCAGGCTTACTCACTTTGCTGGTGCTGGGTTATATATTTCTGGTACCATTCATTGCCGAAAAATCCGTCATCCTGATTCCGCAATCTTTTGACAAACATATCGCAAAATTAGCCCTTACCAATTTCGGATTCGAGACCGACAGTACCAAATCTGTCCTGCTGAACGAATTTGCCGATAATCTGGAATTAAACAATCAGGTTGACCTGAATTTTAAAGTGGTAGAATCCGGCATAATCAATGCCTATGCCCTGCCCGACGGCACCATCATTGTATTCACCGGTCTGCTCGACAAGATGGATAATTACGAACAGCTTACCGGACTTATCGCACACGAAGTCTCGCACGTTAACAACCGGCATGCAATGAAAATGTTGTGTCGCAATCTCTCAGGTTATATCTTCGTATCGGCACTCATTTCCGATATCAATGGCATCATGGCAGTGATAGCCGAAAATGCTCATAATCTCAACACCCTAACTTATTCCCGAAAATTCGAAAACGAGGCCGACCAGGAGGGAACTATGTTACTGATACAAAACGGCATCAACCCGCGGGGAGTCATTTCATTGTTTAAAATGCTGCAAAAAGACGAAAAAGACTACAGAAACTTCATTCCTGAATACATCAGCACGCATCCGTATACGAAAAACAGAATTGAGAATATTGAGAAAATAATTAGGGAGCAGAGTTTTGCTGGAAGGCAAAAGCCAGCGCTTAGGAGGTTGTTCAGGGAGTTGAAGTCCTGATATATTTTCCGAAGAAAGGACCTAATATTTTCTTCCTGTATTGCCACAAAGAACAAAGTATGGTCTGACTGGTTTTATTACGCGGACATTTCGGGAAGATATTCCTGACTTTCGATTTTGTAAGGGAGACTTTCAATTAAAACCTCCTGAACTTTCAATTAAAAGTGGGGAAGCATTGGATTAAAACTGGGGGACTTTTTGAAAAAAGATCCTAAAGTTTGCTCCATACATCAACTTTGTAGTGATTGTACATCGACGGTTTAATGATTATACATCGGGCATGTAATGTTTGTACATCGGGCGGGAAAAGTTGGTACATCAGGCATGTAATTACATTGCATTACTCAGGCGAGAAGCGTAATATGCCTCATAAAGCGCTAATATTTCAGATATTATTGATACGATGCTCTCCATCTAAGCTGTTAGCAGTTGTAAATATCTTCCGAATCAAGCTTATTAAGCCCTGATTCGGAGATACAAATATAACTATTAATCTTCATAAATAAAACAATAACCGGTAATATTGAGAATGTTTTATTTCGCCTGAACACTTCTCATAAACAGGCATTTAATGCCTACTTTGCACAAACACCACTTCAATCCCGAGATGATTATATGGGCAGTATTCGGCGATTTGGATTAATCACATTTCATCTGGCTATGATTATTACGGTTCATAGAATCACAAATACAGGTAAGGTTTCGTCTGCGCTTGTCTGTAATGACTGTGATTTCACTATTGTAATGGAAATAGTAAAAGTACTTTTGCTTCATGCAGAATAAATTTCTGAGCAGTTGTTCAAAGTTTGTAAATCGCTCGGAAGTTACTCTAAAACAGCAACGGCAATGGCATTTCTGGACAGTTATCCGGTAAATCCCAGACATACATTAATTGTACCCAAGCGGCATATTGCCAATTATTTTGAACTTACCATTCACATGCAACGTGCTCTGTGATTGGTTGTAAACCGCTGTAAAATGCTTATTCAAAAACGATTCAATCCTGATGGCTTCAACGTGGGTATCAACGTTGGAGAAACAAACAGCAGGACAAAGCATTTTTCACGTTCATATTCACCTGATACCACTATACAAGGGAGATGTTGAAAATCCGAGAGGTGGAGTAAGAGGGGTGATAGCGGAGAAACAAAGGTATTTCAATTAGAATTATAACCAATATTAATAATATTACATTCACAAATTAATATTTTTATATACAAATAATATAAACATTTATTGAGTAAGATTTTGTAGATTTGCATTTATATTGGGCTTGTTATGTATTGTCGTTAATTAGACAGGTAAAAGTCCTCAATATCTAAGTTAATAATCGTCATTTATAATATGTCTTTAAAAGCAATTGATTTGTTTTCTGGAGCAGGAGGCTTAAGCCTTGGAGCAATTAAAGCTGGTATTAATGTGAGTATTGCAATTGAATATGATAAATACTCTGCTGCAACATTTAAAAAAAATCATAACGAAACGATAGTTATTCAGGATGATATAAGAAATATTGACCCATTAAAATTAAACATAGAAAAACCATTTATTATATTTGGAGGACCACCATGCCAAGGTTTTTCAGTTTCAAACCGAAAAACAAGAACTTTAGACAATATAAATAATACACTCTATTCTGAATTTATTAGATTTGTTGATAAGCTTCAACCCGAATGGTTTTTGTTTGAAAATGTTGAGGGGTTGACAAATTTCAATAATGGACAGACATTGAAAACAATACTAGAAAGATTTATTACTTTGGGGTATAAAACAACACACAAAGTTTTGTATGCCTCAGATTATGGAGTACCTCAACATAGAAATCGTTTTTTTATAGTTGGTAATAGATTAGGATTTGATTTTCAATTTCCTGAACCTATAGGAATTAAGGTGACTGTTGGTGATGCCTTCGTAGATTTACCCAAATTGGCAAGCGGAGACAATATACATGAACTCTGTTATAATTCTGAGAGAATACCTTCTGATTATGCAATATCAATGAAGGGTGAATCGAAGGTAGTAATACAAAACATTGTTTCAAAAAATACGGATCTTGTATTAGAAAGATACAAACATATTAAACAAGGTCAAAACTGGAGAGCAATACCAGAACATTTAATGTCAAATTATAAAAATAAGAACAATTGCCATAGTGGCATTTATAAACGTTTAAAATGGGATGAACCATCCGTAGTAATCTCGAATTATAGGAAAAACATGTTAATACATCCATTAGAAGATAGAGGACTATCAGTAAGAGAAGCTGCTCGTTTACAAAGTTTTCCAGATAATTTCATATTCGAAGGTAGCGTTCATTATATTCAACAACAAATAGGTAATGCTGTTCCGCCATTATTGGCAGAGGCTATATTTAATAAAATCTTATCGTATAAAAATGTGGAGTGAACTAAAATTAGAAATTGAACTCAGGAATAGACTTTATTCTGAATTTTCAAAGGAAATTGCCGATGAACATTGGGCTTCATATATAAATGCCAGAACATATATTCTATCTAATATTACTAAGGAAATAAAAGGAGTTGACAAAGGATTGACAGATCATTCTGAAGATCATTTAGCCCATGTAATGAGTAGAGCATTTGACTTGATAGAAGATTGTTTAAATCAATTTTCTGCAATAGAATTATATATTTTATGTCATGTTATCATACTTCATGATGTAGGAAATATTCATGGTAGAAAACATCATACAAAAACTATTTCCACTGTATATAATTCAATAAGAAATAATGACCCGAAGTATAGTCAGGAAAGAATTGTTGTTTTAAAAATTGCTGGTGCACATGGAGGAAAAACCAAAAATAATGATAATGATACAATAGTTGAATTAGACGAAAATAGTTCAGTTTATAACTCAATTATTAGACCCAGAATTCTTGCAAGTATTTTAAGATTCGCGGATGAACTAGCAGAAGGATACTGTCGAACGTCCAGTTATTTATTATCTAAACAATTATATCCTGTAGAATCGAGAATATACCATTATTATGCCAGTGTTACTTATGTAAATGTTGACAAAGGCAATAATAGAATTGCTGTTACTTACAATATAGATTATCCATTATCTGAGTTGCAAATTGAAGAATTCTTAAGCTTTATATATAGAACGATTCTTAAGCTAGATGAAGAAAGAAGATATTGTAAATATTATTGTGACTACTTGAGTAGTTTAAAAAAAACAGAAATTAAGTTTAATTTCACAATAAATGGAAATCTTTGTGATTTCGATATACCTAAAATTGAACTTGAAGATAAATATAACTTTATCGATGATACCACCCCTGATTTAATAGATAAGTTTGTACAGATATATCCTAGTTACAAAATAAACTCGATTGTTGAATCTCTTCATAAAATATTAACCAATGAACAATAGCAACAAAAATCCATTTGAATATGAGGGAGCTAACAATTTACCTGAAGACGAAATAATTGATTATTATATTGAAGATTTCAACTATTCTAGATTTATTGAATCAACTAAGAATATTTTTCTAATTGGAGAAAGAGGTTCTGGTAAAACTATGACACTTCTTTATAACTCATTTAAAATTAAATATAAAAAATCACTTAGAGATGGGACGAAATTGTCTTATGATAAGATAGGCATTCATATACCATGTAATACTCCTTTATTTCACAAAAAGGAATACTTATTATTAAACGATGAAGTTAAAAGAATCATAATGTGTGAGCACATTCTTGTGCTATCAATTCTATTTGCCTTTATTGACACTTTTGTGGAAGTTAAAGAAATTGAAAAATCTATTGATAAAGATATTGTAGACGAAATCTATGATGATTTAGAAATGATTTGGAATACAAGTTTTACTCAAAAAAAATCCGGGTTATTTAAAACAATACATAAACATATTGAACGAGAATTAATTACTACACAAAAAATAATAAATACATTAAACCTTGATGGTTTTTATGAAAATGCACTAAGTTTTTCCTCTTCAATTATTCCATTTATAAACATCCTTAAACTAATACCAAAATTCAAAAATTCGCATTTTTTGATAATGATAGATGATGCTCATGATATGAACGAATATCAAATAAAAAGCTTGAATTCATGGATTGCGTATAGAGATCATTCAAATTTTAGTTTTAAAGTAGCAACAGCCAAAGTTAATAGGCCAATACAAATTACATCAACAGGTGGTACGATACTAGAAGGTCATGATTTTATTACTGTCGATATGGAAAAACCCTTTCAAAACGAAGAAACAGATTTTTATAAACTTGCAAAAATGGTAATTGAAAGAAGATTACAGAATATTGGGTTAGCAGATATAAGTGCAGAAGGCTTTTTCCCTATAAATAAGGCATTTGAAATAGAACTAAACAAATGTAAAGATAAAGCTAGAATTGCTGCTGAAGCAAAATATCCTGAAGGACCTTCAAGTAGGATATCTGAATATATCTATAAATATCATAGAGCAATTTTTTTTAGAGATAGGTCACCCAAAGCAAATAATCCTGTTTATAGTGGCTTTCAATCTTTGGTAGATATATCCACAGGTGTAATTAGAAATTTATTAGATCCATGTTATTGGATGTATGATAAAGTCTTAAATTCAAGAAAGGAAAATATAAACATAATTGACTCTAAAATACAAAATGAAATAATAAAAGATAGAAGTGAACGATTGTGGGATAATTTGAAGTCAGGATTAGATGGAGTTATACAAGGTTGTACCCAAGAACAATCAGCACAAATTCAAAATCTATTGCAGAATCTAATGCAATTATTTAGTAAAAGATTATCACTTGATATTTCAGAACCAAGGGCAATTGTTTTTTCAATTTCCAAAACTGAAAGATATAAAGATGAACATAAGGAAATTATTGAATTAATCAATATAGCTCGCAAAGCTCAGTATATTTATACTCGTATGGGTAGTTCAAAACAAAAATCGAAACAAGAAATCTATTATGTTCCTAATAGATTACTTTTTCCTGCAATTGGTTTAGATCCTCACGGTCAATACTCTAGAGTATCAATCCCTGTAATTGATTTGTGGAATGCAGCCAAATTTAATAAAAGTTTACCATTGAATTTTGACGAGTCTGATGATAGTCAATTTCAACAAAAAATGCTATTTGATGAAAACTAACATTTTAATTTGTTACCCAAGTTGGGAGGACAGAAGTTTTTTGGGTATAAGTAGATTTATACTTGAAAATGATTGTAATATTGTCTATTTGATAAAACACAAAAAAACTAGGAATCATGAAAAAACATCATCAATTATTACACAAATAGAACAATTATTAGATAAACATAATATCGTTATTTCTGAAATACATATAAGTAGTGATGGTATTGAAACATGGCAATCAATTGAAAATTCTATGATGACAATTGATAAATCTGTAAATGTTACCTTAGATATTACAACAATGTCAAGGAATGTAATTTGGTCGTTACTTACATTCCTAAAAAAAAACAAAAACAAAGTAACCTTTTTTTACAATCAGCCTGAAAAATATTCTGATGATTGGATAAGTAGAGAGCCATATAACCCTAAGCTACTTTTTAAACATTCTGGTATTATAAAACTTGGTAAACCTACAATTCTATTAATACTTTCAGGTTTTGACGTTGAAAGAACAAAACAATTACTAAATTATTATGAACCACAAAAAATAGTTTTAGGTATTCAAGTTGGAACTCAATTTTGTAATGATCAAAGAAATTCATTAGCTGCACACAGAGATGTCTGTCATTTATTAGGATATTTAGATGTAGAGTCATTTAATTATGACTCTTATTCCGAAGACTTTGGCTTTAATGAAATTAACACCAGCATTAAAAAATATATAGATAACTCAAATATTATTGCTACATCGTTAGGACCCAAATTATCAGCGATATCGCTATACAAAAGTTATTTGCAAAATCAAGATATTGCTTTATGTTATATCCCTTGTAAAGAATATAATTTAGATTATTGTTCAGGTATTGGAAAAATGTTTTCTGGCACACTTATTTTTTAGTTTAGGTGGTCACATTTAATAATTGCTTTAAGTTTAAATTAAAAAATATTATTTGTTTATATTTGAACTATGCAAATAAAAAATCTACTTTATTTAATTAAAGCATACATTAAGTAGATCAAATGGGCAATCGAATATCCATTCATCCAAATCATCAGGCAGTACTACTCTACAACAGTCCCCGAGATAAATGGGAAGATAAAGCTGACAGTATCTCAGCTATGTATGAGGCATATTATTTCGGCAATCGTACAGGCTATGACATTTATTTTCGAGGAGGAAGCGGAAAGTTTTTTTATCCGCTTGAAAAAGTAAGAATACTTTCCAAAAAACAAACTATTGATATCCGAAAACAGGATGTGTATGTAGAAGGACATCAGGTAATTGCCCGTCAGGTTGACGCCTTCGAACAAGGATATTACCGGGTGCAATCTTCAGTACGAAACTATTTTGGTAAACAAGTCAGGTTTAAGAATAATCACTATTGGGAGATATACCGTTACTTCAAGTCCTTAGCCCAATATGCAAACACTATAGCAGAAGAAAATTCACCGTTGAGTTTGCTTTCGCAAAGTTATCTGCGATTAGATAATGAAGTGCCGGATTCCGTTTTATCGGATTATCTTCAGGGCAACGTCCACACCTTAACTCAAAAACAACGATTGATATTGCCTTTCGATTATAATCAGAGTCAGGCAAAGGCCATAACATCTGCTTTACAATGGAATATATCGGTTATTGAAGGACCTCCGGGAACGGGAAAAACACAAACTATTCTGAATCTTATTGCGAATATACTCTATTCCGGTAAGAATTGCGCAGTGATTTCCAACAACAACACTGCTGTTGAGAATGTGTACGAGAAACTGGAAGAAGAAAAGTTGGAGTTTCTGGCAGCCAGATTAGGTAGTAGAACCAATGTTATACAGTTCTTTGAGACCGACCAGAAAGATATGCTTACAGAGTTCCTGAGACAAAAGCCACTCACATTGACAGAGAAAGAATTGAAGCAAATGGATGTA
>JAYFPP010000047.1:0-4326 GCA_034927635.1 Paludibacter sp. | reverse complement strand
CTCATCCAGCATGGCCTGATTAACTTCTCCATCCATATTTTCATTATTATCCTCATAAACAATGGATAATATATTCTTTCCTTTAGTCAGATAAGCAGAAAGAATGTTACTATAGCCCCAGTTCGACCATTCATCTTTGCCGCGTTGCGGGAAAATCAGTGTCCCGGAAAAATGCTTATTCACGTATAAATTTCGCAGTGCACAACGGCTATCAGTATTGACCGGCCCGTTGCCGTTGGTATAACGTATATGCAAAAGGTATGTTCCGTTTTCTGCAACCGTTACGGGGAAGGAAATGAATCGGTTTTTGGATTTGCTGATTTCCGTGAAACCGGTTCCATTGAACCCTGAATAAGGATAGGCAGCTTCTGGGGCAAATTTCTCCATCTGAACAGAAATTCTTTTCTCCTCTGATATAACAATTAGTGGTTCCGAAGCAAACGAGCTTATTCCCGATTCGTCCACTGCGATTACCTGATAAGTGGCGTATGTTTCCGGATTTATCCGATAAGAAGTCTTTGTGATGGTATCAATGGTTTGTCCGTTTTTAATAATCAGATAACTCTTTGCATTATTAACAGCTTCCCATGTGATCTGATTGTCCTTTTTTGATACAACAGGCATTTCAACGGCAAACATATTTTTCACTTTGTTGATTTGTTTGCCGGTGTTGGTGTTGTCAGCAAGAACAATTCGGATGTGATGTTCTCCCTTAAGGTTGGCCGGAATTTCAGGCGCTGAACTTACTCCATCAATCTCGAAATGCCTGATTTGATTTCCAAAACCTTCCATTTCGATGTTCAGCAAAGCATTGCGGTAGTGGAAATTCTTCAGGCTGCGTTTACCTTTTATAGTTTCAGGGACAAAAGGATGGAATTCTAATTTGTCAATCTGGAAATCCATTCCGAAGAGAACCTTATGAACCAGCGCGATGTTCCCTGAGATGCTCCATAACATGATGCCGGAATTGATCTGGGTGCCGGCAAAATCTCCAGTTTCAGCCACAAAGTTTTCCTTGTTGGTCAGGAATAGTGCTGCGGGACGATAGATGGCTGCAATCTGTTCCATCAAAGCAGTTTCATTGCCGGCTTTTGCAGAAGCTAAGGCCCAATAAGACTGTACAAAAGGCCATATACCATTATTATGATAAGGAGGAATACCCGGAATTTGGGGATAAATACAGGAGGCTCCGAATGGCGTCACCGGCATCGTGGTAACAGCTTTCTGGATATCTTCTCCTTCTGTAATTCCAAAGAGAATGCAAAGCGCTTCACCCAATGTCTCAGAACGTGGCGACAAAATCAAATGACTTCTTCCGTAGAGGTATTGACCGTGGTGGCCTTTATCCTTCATCCATAAGTGCTTTTGTATGGCAACTTTAATGGAAGATGCAATACTGTCGTACCGGATAGCATCTGCCGGTTTATTGAGTAATTTAGCCATTGCTGACAATACTTTGTTAGCCTGATAATGCACTGCATTGGTACCCAGGTTCTCCGACTGGTAAATGTCGGCCGGTTGCATCCACACGGGATAAGTTTGTTCTCGCCAGTCTAAGAAGGAGGATTCTCCTCTCATCAGTCCGGTTTGCGGATCCCTGGCATTCAGTAAATCATCTTCAACCGAATTTTTTATGATCTTATAGGCATATTCCATCCATTCGCGGTTGCCTGTGAATTTATATACTTCCCATGCGGCAGTTGCCCACACAATACGATCAGTCGAAACCGGATAGGCGCCACCTGTGCCGGTATCCTGCACAATACGGTTATTCTTCACTTTACGCATCAGACTTTTCTTCGCTACTTCAGGTTGCATATGGGCCATCGACAGGATGATGCTGTAACTTATGTCGCGTGTCCATACGCCGGCCCATTCTTTCCCGGTACGGAAAGTACTGTCGGGTTCAATGGCCATCAACATTTCTTCGAGCGATAGATTATAGATGGCATCAGAGATCAGGTAGTCCGATTGGTATTTTGGCAGACCGGAAAGATCTTTCGACAATTTCCATTTATCAGGGCTGGTCTTAATGTTTTTTTTTGAGTTCATGATCAGCGTGATTTCATAGATTCCGTCGCCTTCATCGTCTTTCAGTTCAAGGTCCTTTCGGGTGTAGAGATTACTGAAGTCCCAACTGAGTGGCGCCGCACTTCCGGCAATATAAACCCCTTTGAAATCCTGTTTGTTAAGTTTTTCACCGTTGAATAATGTGAAGAATCCCTGTTTCTCAAAATCATATTTCATTTTGCGCAAATCCAGCCGGACAGTCCATTCGGTATTTTCAGGCAGGTTGTCATTTTCTTTTAATGGCGTAGTCTGGATCAGCTGCTGTCCGAATTCAACAGTGGTAATAACCTTTCCATCCACCGGTTGCAGGGTTATTTTATGGTCTTTCCCCGAAGGCATTTCATTGTCCCGGGAATTGATGCTGAACTTGAATTGCATGGTTGAACTATAATTGAGCGATACAGGGCTCTGGTAATTTGAAGAGATTTCGAATGGGGATAAAGCAATTGCTTCAAATTCTCCCTGAATGACCCGATCGGGAAATATGCTGTATACATCTGATTCATAAATTGCTTTACGATTTCCTGAACAGGCTGAAAGGAGTAACCCTGCGCCAATTGCTGCGAAATATAATAGATGACGGTTCATGTGGATGTAAGTTTTACCGGTTGATCAATGTTCTGAAACGTTTATTTTTGATTATTTAATGATACTGATAATAGATGTTGCAATAGTGGGTGGCAACTGAATGTGACAAACTCCGGTGGATTTGTTCCAGTACCAGCAAATGGTATTATCGGTATTGTACCATGTTGCTTCGATTTTTTCCTGTCGTACGGACTTTATTTTCTTGCCATTAACCAATACTTGTTTCGGAGCTATATCTGTATGCAGGCAAATACCTGTTTTTCGGCTTTCACTCTTCACAAAGCCGTTGTGATTATCGGTTTTCAGTTCTATCTCATAAGCATCTGTACGGTTGGTACATCTGATAGTGGTTATACTGAATACATCCTGTTTATAGCTGTTAGTTTCACCATCATCTTCATATAATTCATACGAAGCGGTACGGCCTTCAGCAGCAGGATATATATTGAACAGTACCGGAGCGTTTTTCTTTTCACCGATGTATTGTTGTACCGGCATTTCAGGGACGACCGACCCTTTTTTTACAAATAGTGGGATAGTTTTAAGACTTACGGGATAATTTATCCATTGCTTGCCTTTATAGACTGTTTTTCCATCGTAATAATCGATCCATTCTCCCTGAGGGAGATAAATTTGTTTTGCTGAAGCTTCTTTTTCAACTACCGGTGCGACTAGTAAATTACTTCCGAGCAGGAATTGTTCATTCAGATTGGTTGTTTCAGGATCGTCGGGATATTCGAGCAACAAAGCGCGGATGAGTGGCATACCTGTATCATAAGCCTCGCGTGCCGTTGTGTAGAAGTAGGGATGCAGTTTATATTTCAATTCAATGGCTTCTCTGCTTAATTTCCCGGCTTCTTCTCCGAATGTCCAGGGTTCAGCGGCATTATCTCCTTCGTGATGGGCACGGCTCAACGGGTTGAAGACTCCGAATTGCATCCAGCGTATGTATAGCTCCGCCATTGCTTCCCGGTCTGTAATGTCGCCGCAGTAGCCTGATATGTCGGTTGTCCAGAAGGGAATAAGTCCCATCCCTGCTGATTGTGCCAGGGGTAGCTGTGCTGCCAGCAAATTCCAACCAGCACTCACATCATTCCCGTTGCCTGAGTCACCCGACCAACCGAAGGTGTAGCGTTGCATGCCGGCGTAAGCAGCACGTGTCATCTGGAATACCCGTTTTCCGGGATTCTTTTTTTCAAACTGTTCTGTTACAACTTTATCCCAGGTAAGTCCGTATACATTATGTATTTCATTGTGCATTCCGGCATGATGTTTCATTAATAATCTCTCAACATCTTCTTCGTTGCTCCATGCCGGTTCGCCCATGTCGGTCCAGAAGCCTTTTACTCCATCATTCAGGACTTTTTGCTGATAGTTGCCCCACCAGTCAGCTACTTCAGGTTTGGTAAAGTCAACTACGCCGCAGTTGCCACCCCATGGCCAGGGCATATCATAACTTGTTCCCGTGCGGATATCTTTCACAAAATATCCCAGCGAATCAGCTTCCCGCCATTGTTTCATATTTTTTTGAGAAATCACAGGATCTTGTGATACAATCATTTTAAATCCTTGCGAAGCGAGATCAGCAACCATGCCTTTCGGGTTGGTGTAGTTCTCTTTTCTCCATTCAAAATCCTGCAAGTGTTGTGTCCATCCGATATCCTGATA
>JAYFPP010000277.1:0-3748 GCA_034927635.1 Paludibacter sp. | reverse complement strand
CGAAGGATTCTCCAGGGAAGTTCTAGTTTCTCCACCAAAGTTTGCACATAATTTACCATATCCGTCAGCGATTCATATGATTTATCCGGATGTTGAATCTGTACGATTTCCACTTTATCAAACTGATGCAGACGATTCAATCCGCGTACATCTTTACCATAAGAACCGGCTTCACGACGGAAACATGCGGAGTAAGCAGTATTTTTTACAGGCAATTCATTTTCATTCAGGATAACATCACGATAAATATTAGTTACCGGCACTTCAGCAGTAGGGATAAGGTATAAATCATCCAGGGTTGCATGGTACATCTGACCTTCTTTGTCGGGCAACTGGCCGGTACCATAACCTGATGCGGCATTTACCACATAAGGTGGCTGTACCTCGAGATAACCTGCCTCACGTGCATTATCGAGAAAGAAATTGATGAGCGCCCGTTGCAATCTGGCTCCTTTTCCTTTGTATACGGGGAAACCTGCACCGGAAATTTTTACTCCCAATTCGAAATCAATCAAATCATATTTTTTTGCCAGTTCCCAATGAGGTAGCGCACCTTCAGGTAACTGTGGCATTGTTCCTCCGGTTCTTTCTACCAGATTATCTTCGGCATGTTTTCCGGCAGGAACAGAATCATGAGGTAAATTTGGAATTTGTACCAGCAAATCATTCAGTTGTTGCTCCAGAGAAGCCTGCTTTTCGGTCAATTCGCGAATCATCTCCTTTAACTCAGCCGTTTTCTCTTTTGCAGCATTGGCTTCATCGGTTTTTCCCTGTTTAAACAACAGACCGATTTCTTTCGACAATGCATTCGACTGCGCCAGAGCATTATCAGCCGCTGTCTGTGTTTGTTTGCGCTGTTTATCCAGCTCAACAACCTGAGCAATTATTTCATCTGCTTTGAAATGTTTTTTTGCCAAACGGGTAATTACTTCGGCAGTGTTTTCGGTGATATATTTGAGTGTAAGCATATTCTTTATTTTTTTATAACCATATAAGTCATATAAGTTACATATAAGTATGTTATTTCACAGATTTCTCTTCTTAAAAAAGATAAGTATATAAAACCAAATGCATATATTCAACATATCTTATATGTAACCTATATGACTTATATGGTTTAATAAAAAATCTCCCGCAATTTTACACCACGGTAAAACAACAGGAGATTCATTTATATTGTATATGATCTAACGATTAGTTAGCTTCAATCGGTTTTACAGAAACGTAAGATCTGTTGTCTTTTCTTTTTCTGAATTCTACGATGCCATCAACTAATGCGAACAGGGTGTGGTCTTTACCTAACCCCATATTTTCTCCCGGGTGGTGAACTGTTCCACGTTGACGAACGATGATATTTCCGGCTTTAGCAAATTGTCCGCCGTAAATTTTTACTCCAAGTCGCTTACTTTCCGATTCACGACCGTTCTTCGAGCTACCAACTCCTTTCTTATGTGCCATTTTCTTTTAATTTTAATCGGTTAATTAAGCTACAATCTCTTTGATTTTCAATTCTGTGAAGTTCTGACGGTGACCATTACGTTTGCGGTA
Source organism: Paludibacter sp. (assembly GCA_034927635.1). GTDB lineage: Bacteria > Bacteroidota > Bacteroidia > Bacteroidales > Paludibacteraceae > Paludibacter. The sequence continues at coordinate 2,200 of JAYFPP010000277.1, read as the reverse complement.
ACCTTTACGACGTTTTTTGTGAAAAACAATCACTTTCTCACCACGAACATGCGATAAAACTTCGCATACAACTTTTGCACCTTCAACAACAGGAGCACCTACGGTAATCGCACCATCATTGTCAACAAGCAATACTTTGTCAAATTCAAGTTCTGAGCCTCTTTCAGCTTCATTCATACGGTGTACAAACAGTCTTTTTCCGGCTTCCACCTTGAACTGTTGACCCAAAATTTCTACAATTGCGTACATTAAATTATGTATTTATTATTACATCGGGAAGGTGAGATACCTTGCGGCAGTGCTGCTTACAACCCTCTTCGAAACGGACGGCAAAGATAAAAAATCTTTTTCAATCATACAAACAAAAAATCAATTTTTATTCGAATATCCAATCAGAAGAAGACAAACCAACTCAATTTAAACTTTAAGATTATCCAACATCAGTCTTACTCCTGCACTTACATCCCCTTTTTCCTGCATTGCTTTGATAAAAGCAGAACCTATTATAGCACCCGAAGCATATCTATTAACTGCGTCCAGTGTTGCCTTATTTGAAATACCAAAACCAATTAATCTGGGATTTTTCAGATTCATCGCATTGATACGGTTAAAGTAAGCAACCCGACTATCGAAATTATTTTGAACCCCCGTTACTGCAGCTGATGATACCATATAAATAAATCCATCAGTATGCTCATCTATCTCCCTGATCCTTTGTTCTGAGGTCTCAGGAGTGATCAGAAAAATAAACTTCAAATTATATTTTTCAGCAATCAACTTATATTCAGATAAATAATCAGACATTGGCAAATCAGGAATAATCATACCATCAACCCCTACCTTGTCGCATTCGCGGCAAAAATTTTCAAAACCAAACTGCATGATTGGATTGAGATATCCCATCATCACTAATGGAATCTGAATTTCGTTTCTCACTTCCGTCAATTGCTCAAATAATTTTCTGATACTCATTCCATTCCGGAGCGCCACATGACTGGACTGTTGAATAACGACACCATCGGCCATCGGATCAGAAAAAGGAATGCCAATTTCAACCAAATCGACACCATTGGATTGCAATTCTTTCAGAGTAAGAACTGTGTCATCAATTTTCGGAAACCCGGCAGTAAAATATACCGATAGGATATTACGATCCTTTTGTTTAAATAGTTGATTGATACGATTCATTGTATTTTAATTTTTTTTAAAAACTCTTTCAGTAATGCTACCTCTTTTACTCCCGGAGATGTTTCAAAACGACTGTTTAAATCAATGCCTGCCAGGCGTGCATGTTTTAACGACAGAATTACCTCCGCATCCTCCGGTGATATCCCTCCACTCAGAATAAATGGAGTCAACCCTCTGTATGCATTTATAATTTCCCAGTCAAACTTCTCTCCGGAACCTCCATATCCCTGTGTTTTGGTATCAAATAAAAAAAAGTCGACAAAACCTTCATACAAAGCACTTTTCTTTATATCATCAACAGACAGGATAGATAATGCTTTTAGCACTAATAATTTTTGTTGTTTTAATGCCAGACACAGAGCCGGTGACTCATCACCATGCAACTGAACACCCTGCAATTGATACATTTTTACCTTTTGCAGTATTGTATCTTTCGTTTCATTGACAAAAACCCCAATTTTTTTTATGGACGGAGAAATATACAGTTTTGCAATATCCTTTGGATTGTTCACATACCTCTGAGATTTCGGATAGAAGATAAATCCTATCATATCCGGCTGTAAAGCTACAATTTGTCTGATATTCTCCGGATATTTCAGTCCGCATATTTTTATCAGTCTGTTCATACTATCTTTTCAATAAATCCTTTCAATGATAGTGCAGGATCATTTTCCTTCATAAAGTTTTCACCCATCAAAAAACCTTTATATCCGGCCTTCCTGAGTTCCACAACAGTTTCGGGTAATGATATTCCGCTTTCACTGATTTTTACAAATTTATCTGGAATTAAGCCGGCTAATGCCAGTGAAATATCAATATTCACCTCAAACGTTTTAAGATTCCGGTTGTTTACCCCCACCAAATCAACATACTTGTTTATATGCCGTAATTCTTCCTGATTATGCACTTCCAATAAAACCTCCAGTCCCAAATCATGAGCTTTCAATGCCAGCTCCTCAGTCTTCTCAACTGTCAACGCCGCAGCAATCAACAAAATCACATCAGCCCCCAT
>JAYFPP010000003.1:0-8922 GCA_034927635.1 Paludibacter sp. | reverse complement strand
AGAGCACGATTTGTCAGAAGTCATGAGTATAAGTTATATGATACCGGCGAGATGTACAATGTAAAAAAGGATCCTCTTGAACAACAGGAAATTGCTGTCAAACAACAATCAAAGAGTGAAAAGTCGGAAAGAAAGCAATTGCAGAAAGTACTGGATACTATGCCAATTCCTTCCAATTATAAAACTCCGAAGCAGTTAAACGTAAAATAACAACGGATGATATATACCAATGCAAATGTAAGAAGGCAGGACCGTCTGCTGGATGAACCCACGGCACGTGAGCTTTTAAAAAGCGGAGAATATGGAGTTCTTGGGATGCTTTCCGAAACCGGTGGGGTTTATTCCGTTCCTGTGAGTTATGTTTGGGACGGTGAAAGCGCACTTTATTTTCACTGTGCGGTAGAAGGAAGAAAACTCCGGTGTCTCGATAGCAAAAATGCCGTTTCGTTTTGCATCGTTGGCCGTACAAAGGTTATTGCTGAGAAATTCACAACGGAATATGAGAGTCTTGTTCTCGAATGCAAAGCTTTCAGAAATCTTCCTGAAGAAGAAAAAATGAAAGCATTCAGATTGATTCTGGAGAAATACACTCCTGATGAAATAACAAAGGGAATGCAATATGCAAAAGATGCCTTCAGCAAAACGGAGATAGTGAAGTTGGATATAGAGAATTGGTCAGGAAAATGTAAGCAGTTGAAATAGTTAAAGATACGGATGTAGGTAGTGCTGATTTGCCTGTCTCTTTTAAAAGGGCTACCTTTGCAGAAGAAACAGAAAACAGACATTATCATGCTTTCGGATGTACAAAACAAAGAAATTGAAGAACTTTTCCAAACTCCTATCGTTCAACAAACAGCCTTTTGGTCGGAAGTAAAAAACAAACTCGGATCAACCACTCTAGCCGTAAATTTTAAATCGGAAGCCAAAGCCCTGTATAATGGTGTGACAGACAACCATCCTCTGAATTCGGATGTGCTGATCATTCTACAGTTTGTCAATAATTATGAGTGCATCGCCTATGTTCCTTACGGTCCCGAGCTGGAACCCGATGGCGATCTGCAGGGAAGATTTCTCGAGGAATTGTCGGAATGTCTGCGTTCGTTTCTGCCAAAGAACTGTATCATGATTCGTTACGACCTGTGTTGGGAGTCGTATTGGGCAAAGGACGACAGTTGCTTTGATTTTGAAGGTAACTGGCTCGGTGAACCCGAAAAATATGCTCAGGAGTTGAGATTCAATTTCAATACCGTTAACTGGAATTTTAAGAAAGCTCATTCCAATATTCTTCCGGCCAATACCATTTATCTTGATCTGAAGCCCGATGTTAATGCGATTCTGACCAGAATGAAAACCAAGACGAGGTATAATATTCTACTTTCGTTGCGGAAGGGAATTCATGTGAGGGCAGCCGGCATGGAGAGTCTGCCTGTTTGGTATGCTCTTTACCGTGAAACCGCCCTTAGAAATAATATTCTGCTCAACGACATAAAATACTTTGAAGCCATTCTGACTTCAAAAGCCGATAACAGCAATTCACCCGCTGAAGTACAATTGCTTATTGCCGAACTCGACGATATGCCGCTGGCAGCCATGTTTCTTATTATTACCGGGAATCGTGGTTCTTACCTTTACGGGGCCTCATCAGGAACCTTCAGAAACTATATGGCTACTTATGCTCTGCAATGGGAGGCAATAAAACTCTCGAAAGAAAAAGGCTGCACCGAATACGATATGTTCGGGATCTCCCCGAATCCTGATGAGTCACATCCTCTCTACGGATTGTATAAATTTAAAAGCGGTTTCGGCGGCAACATCTTTCATAGTTTAGGTTGCTGGGATTATCCGCTGGATGCTGAGAAATACAATGCTTTCCGGAACTTTGAGCTGAAAAGTCAGGGGTTTCATCTGGGAAATTAAGAGTAAAAGCTAGAGTTTGTAGGGGTACGAGGAGGTTGCCTCGTCAATACAGGTAGTGCGAAGCATTACGAAGCAACCCCCTCGAACCCGCACTCAGCAATTAATATTTTTTAAAACTTAACGCACCTCCTTTCAGAACAAATTTCCCCCCTGAGATGTTATATGGTCAATTCATCATACTAACATTTAAAAACAGTACTATTATGGCAATAAAAAAAGTTTGGGTAGAAGAAGATTGTACCTCTTGCGGTGTTTGCGAAAGTTTATGTCCTGAAGTTTTTCTAATCAAGGATATTTCTACTGTAATTGAGGGAGTTGATTACTCTGATTATGAGTCACAGATTAAAGAAGCTGCCGACAGTTGTCCGGTGGAAGTAATCAAATTCTCCGAATAATTTATTCCCTTAAAAGGAAATTTATCCATAAGTTCGCAAAACCTTATGATTGATTTGTTGTTATAGATGCAGTCTTGCCCGGAACAGAGCAAGCTGCATTTATAACATTTTTTTTAATAAGATAAAGAATATCAATGATTTTTGAAGAATACCATCCTTTAGATAATAAGACATTCCGCATTATCGACGATGAAGGCAGAGTTGTCAATAAGGATTACCTGCCTGATCTTGATCCGGCCATCATTATAAAGGTCTATCAGTCAATGCTTTTTGCCAGGACGGCCGATCAGATGGCTGTGTCGTACCAGCGTCAGGGGCGCATGTATACTTATCCGCCGATTTTAGGTCAGGAAGCTATACAGGTTGCCGCCGGCATGATCATCCGTAAGGATGACTGGCTGGTTCCGGCTTTCCGCGAAATGGGAGTGATGCTGGCCAAAGGCGTTACCCTGAAAGAAATATTTCTTTATTATCTGGGAAATGAAGAAGGCAGTAATTTCAGTAATGCTAACCATGTGCTACCCATTTGTGTTCCTATTGGTTCGCAGTTACTTCATGCTACAGGTATCGCTTATTCCGTTAAGTATCATAAGAAAGATGAGGTGGTTTTTCCTTTTATCGGCGATGGTGGAACCTCGGAAGGTGATTTCAGCGAGGCGCTGAACTTTGCTGCTGTGTGGCAGGTACCGGTGGTTTTTACTATTCAGAATAACCAATACGCTATTTCGGTGCCGGTGAAAAATCAGACTAAATCAGTTAATCTGGCAGTAAAAGCTGTTGGGTTCGGTATGCCTGGCATCAAAGTCGACGGCAACGATTTTTTTGCCATGTATGTTGCCTATAAAGAAGCGCTGGAACATGCCCGTACAGGCAAAGGGCCGGTGTTGATTGAAGCCTATACCTATCGCAAAGGTGCGCATACCACTTCAGATGATCCTTCGAAATACCGGACAAAAGCAGAAGAACTATCCTGGGAAAAAGCAGATCCGCTTCATCGTCTGAAGAAATTTATGGATATCAATGGCATCAGGATTGAAAACGAAGAAGAACTTATTGAAGAATATAAAATTCAGGTTGACAGGCAATTTGAAGAAGCCGAGAATTTCAGACCCTATGCCCTGGAAGATGTTTTCAACCATATGTATGTGGAAATGCCGGAGGATCTGAAGCGACAAAAAGCCAGTTACGAACAATATTTAAGTTGGAAGGAAAAGAGAAAATGAGTGTAATGACCATGGTGCAGGCCATCAATAATGCTTTAGATATTAAACTCGCCGAAGATAAATCCGTTGTGATGTTTGGAGAAGATGTGGGAGTTGAAGGAGGAGTTTTCAGGATTACCGAAGGTTTGCAAAAGAAATACGGAGTTGAAAGAGTTTTCGACTCGCCGCTGGCTGAGTCGGCCATTGTGGGCACAGGATTAGGAATGGCGATGGCAGGTTTACGTCCTGTGGTGGAACTTCAGTTCGATGGATTTACCTATCCCGCTTTTAATCAGATTATATCCAATGTGTCGCGGATGAATAACCGCACCAGGGGACGTTTCAAAGCTCCTATGGTGATTCGTTTCCCATATGGGGGCGCCATCAATGCCATCGAACATCATTCCGAAAGTCCCGAAGCCCTATATGCCCATATTCCGGGAATAAAAGTCGTTGTACCTTCTACGCCTCACGATGCCAAAGGCCTGATGATTTCAGCCATCGAAAGCGATGATCCGGTCATCTTTATGGAGCCGAAACGTATTTACCGTGCTATTAAGCAGGAAGTTGCTGAAGAGAAGTTCACCATCCCCATCGGGAAGGCAAAAGTGCTCACCGAGGGAAGAGATGTTACTGTGATAGCCTTTGGCGCTTTGATTCGTGAATGTCAGAAAGCCATGGTGATGGCCAAAGAGGCAGGCATTTCGGTTGAATTGATTGATTTGCGTACCATCTATCCCATCGATAGAGAAACAATAACAAATTCTATTAAAAAGACCGGTCGCGTGGTAATTGTGGCAGAAGCGCCGGAGTCTTTCAGTGTTGGAGCCGAACTGATGGCCATTGCTAACGAAGAAGCATTTCTTTCGCTCGAAGCGCCTCCGAAGAGGGTAATGGGATTTGATACCATCGTTCCGTTGGCGCAGGGGGAACCGTTTTACATGATTTCTCCCGATCGTATTTTCTATGAGATTGAGAAAACCGTTAATTTTTAAAATTTGTTCCCATGAAATATCTGTTTAAATTCCCTGATATAGGCGAAGGACTTGAAGAAGGAACTGTACTGGAGTGGTACGTGACCGTTGGTCAGAAAGTGAAATCCGGTGATTTAATTGTGAAGATGGAAACCGATAAAGTGGCGGCTGACATTCCATCTCCAAAAGCCGGAACTATATTAAAACTGTTTGGTGGAGTGGGAGATGTCATCCATGTGGGGCATCCGCTTGTGGAGATGGAAGTTGCCGGCGTGGTTGGTAAAAAGGAAAGTGTGCCGGAGGAATCCGCTGTCGCGAAAGTTGCTGAAGATGATAATGCCGCCGGCGTCGTTGGCACTATGGAGATTGCTGATGCCCATGCTCTGTTGCCTGCCAGTGATGAAAATGCCACTGAAACAGGCAGTTCAAAACCGGCTGGTAAAGCTTTTGCCACACCCCATGTAAGGGCTATCGCGAAGGAGCTGGAAGTGGATATCCATCAGATAAACGGCACTGGCCCGGGAGGCCGGGTGAGCAAAGAGGATGTGGAGGAATATGTTGCCTCTACTCAGATAAAGGATAGTCTGGCAATTCCACTGATAAATAATTTCGAAGATGTGACCTACGAACCCATTTCGCAGATACGTAAGACCATCGCGAAAAATATGATACAATCGAAGCACAATGCTGCACATGTGACGGTTTTCGATGAGGTGGAAGTGTCGGAAATGATTCAGATACGCGAAAAGTATAAACAGAAATTTGCCGATAAAGGAACCCGGCTCACTTACCTGCCTTTCATCGTAAAAGCTACCGTGCATGCACTGAAACAGCACCGTATTCTCAATTCACAGATGGACGTGGAAAATAACAGGATGATTTTCAAAAACCGCTACAACATCGGTATCGCTATGGACACTCCTGAAGGATTGGTGGTACCGGTAATCAAAGATGCGGATCGGTTAAGTTTGTTCGAAATAGCACAGAAAATTACAGAATTCACCCTAAAAGCCAAAGAAAGAAAACTGACACTGGAAGATATGAAAGAAGGTACTTTTACCATCACCAATTTCGGAACTATAAGCGGTATATTCGGAACACCAGTAATCAATTATCCTCAGGCCGGTATTCTGGGTATAGGAAGGATTGTGAAACAACCGGTGGTGAAGGACGATCAGTTAGCGGTTGGCAATGTGCTGGGACTTTCTCTCACCGTCGATCACCGGATTGTGGATGGTGGAGATACGGCGAGGTTTATGAAGCAGATCATCGATCATTTGGCAGATCCGGTTTCGTTGCTGATGGAGTAGGGGCAACAGTCAACAGTCAACGGAAAACAGTCAACAGACTACAGTCGTTGGTTAAATGTCCGTCGACCGTCGACCGTCGACTGTTGTCCGTTGACAAAAATCTATAATTATGATAAATCTCTCCGAATATTGTCTTCCCGATCTTTCGTTGCTCGATGATGATGCAATACAGACATCAATAGTGTGGCAACCTGATAAAAGCTATGTGGTACTGGGAGCCTCAAACCGGCCGGAAGATGCTTTGTACACCGAACGGGTGATGCAGGATCAGCTCACAGTGATGAAAAGGCCTTCGGGCGGTCAAACCGTGATACTTACACCAGGTAACTTAGTGATTGCGGCAGTATTTCCTCATTCACTACAACCTAAAAATCTTTTTAATGAAATCAATGCTTCTATTATTGAAGCAATAGAAGCCGCCGGCATCGCGGGACTGTCATTGCGGGGTATTTCCGACATCGCTCTCGGTTATAAAAAGATACTGGGCTCAGCAATGTACCGAACCAGAAATAAGCTTTTGTACCACGCGGTTCTCAATGTCGGCGAACCAGCCGCAACCTTCGAGAAGTACCTCCGGCATCCCGGAAAAGAACCTGACTACCGTGAAGGCCGTAAGCACAGCGACTTTGTTACATCGCTCAGGGAACAAGGTTATACAGGTTCAATGGAAAGCCTCATTGAGTATATAATCCGATATCTCAGGCCAGCACAAAATCAAGCTGCTTCTTATCCAAATTCGCTTTAGCCACCCTTACAGTTAGCTCATCTCCAAGCTGGAACTTTTTGTGATATCTCCGGCCGACCAGACAATAATTCTTTTCGTCGAAAGTATAGTAATCGTCGTCGAGGTCGCGGATAGGGATCATACCTTCGCACTTATTTTCAATCAGTTCCACATAGATGCCCCATTCGGTTACCCCTGAGATTACCCCGTCGAACACCTGACCAACGTGGTCGGCCATAAATTCTACCTGTTTATATTTGATGGAAGCGCGTTCGGCATTGGAGGCCAGTTGTTCCATATCGGAACTGTGTTTGCAGAGTTCTTCGTATTCTTTGGCATTAACGCTTTTACCTCCGGCTGCATAACGTTCGAGCAGGCGGTGCACCATCATGTCGGGATAGCGACGGATAGGAGAGGTGAAATGTGCGTAATAATCGAACGCCAGTCCGTAATGTCCGAGATTCTCAGTAGAATAGATAGCTTTCGCCATCGAACGGATAGCTAATGTCTCGATCAGGTTTTGTTCTTTCTTTCCCTGCACCTCATCCAACAGATGATTGATTGAACCGGATACCGACGATTGTTTTCCCGTTGTGCGCAGGTTGTAGCCGAATTTCCGGATGAACTGCGAGAAGTTCTGAAGTTTGTCAGGGTTCGGTACGTCGTGGATACGGTATACGAAAGTTTTAGGTTGTTGTCCCCGGCCGGGTTTTCCGATATGCGTCGCAACAGTTTTGTTGGCCAGCAGCATGAATTCTTCAATCAGCTTATTAGAGTCCTTTTGTTCCTTAAAATACACCGATAGCGGTTTACCTTTATCATCAATTTCGAAGCGTACTTCTACCCGATCGAATGCGATGGCACCGTTATCGAACCTTTTCTTCCTGAGTTGTTTCGCTAAGCGGTCGAGTATAAGGACTTCCTCTTGATAATCACCTTTGCCCGTTTCAATCACCTCCTGCGCTTCTTCATAAGTAAACCGGCGGTCGCTGCAAATCACGGTTTTTGCAATGTCATAATGTTTTATTTCTGCTTTGTCATTCATTTGGAAAATCACTGAATATGTCAGCTTTTCTTCGTTGGGACGTAGCGAGCAAATACCATTCGACAGATGTTCTGGTAGCATGGGAATGGTACGGTCAACTAAATAGACCGAGGTAGCCCTTTCACGACCTTCTTTTTCAATGATACTGTCGGGATGTACATAATGGGTAACATCAGCTATATGTACACCAACTTCCCACATTCCGCCATCCAATTTTCGAAGCGACAATGCATCGTCGAAATCCTTTGCATCGCGGGGGTCGATGGTAAAAGTCGTTATTTTCCGCATGTCGATGCGTTTGGCAATTTCCTCTGGTGTGATGCCAGCGTCGATTTTGTCGGCTGCCGCTTCTACTTCTTCAGGATATTTGTAAGGCAATCCGAATTCGGCCAGAATGGCGTGCATTTCGGTATCGTTATTGCCTTTATCACCCAGTACGTCAATTACTTCGCCAACCGGACTCTTCATGTTGGGCTCCCACTGCATCAGTTTTACAATAACTTTCTGTCCGTTCTTTGCCCCGTTCAGTTTACTTTTCGGGATAAATACATCATTGGTTAGCACACGGTTGTCGCACACCAGAAAAGCAAAATTCTCCGACACATCAAGTATACCCACAAAAGTATCTTTTGCACGCTCCATAATATCCACCACTTCCCCTTCGGGCAACTGTCCCTTGCGGCGGGCGTACAGAAAAACCTTCACTTTGTCATTGAGAAGAGCATGGTTGGTTTTTCTTTCAGGAATGAAAACAGGTTCACCGCCATCATCCGGGATAAGATAAGTTTTAACCCCCTGACGGTCAATGGTGCCGGTAATGTACCCTCCACGTGAATTGATTTTGAATTTTCCACGGGATATTTCTACCAGAAAATCCTCATCCCACAGCTGATACAATAATTCATTCACAAAAACCCGCTGAGATTCGGCTTTTACATCCAAAAGTGTCGAAATTTGTTTGTAATTAAAGGTTTTCTCAGGATTATCGTTGAAGATATTAACGATATTGCGGATCAGTTCCGATTTACGTACCCGGGTGCTACCCCCTTGTTTTTTGCGTTTTTTTGACATGTGAAGGCTTAAAAATAGTTATGAAGAACAAATGTACAACAATATCGTTAAGATAAAGTTAGATAATATTTAAAAATTTGTATTTTCGCATCGTTTTAAGGCAGATATATTCAATGAAGCAAAAAATAGCATTTATAATCAATCCCATTTCCGGAACAGGACCAAAGGAAAGCATTCCTGACATCATAAGGGAAAACCTGGACGAAACACAGTATCAACCGGAAATTGTTTTCACTGAACATCGGTTGCATGGACGGGAACTTGCAAAGCAATTTGTCGACAAA
>JAYFPP010000071.1:0-10153 GCA_034927635.1 Paludibacter sp. | reverse complement strand
TAACCGGCCTGACGCAGATAGTACGGAAAACCTTTGATATCATCGGGTATAGCATACTGACTGCGATGATTTCCGGTACCATAACCAAATGTCCTTACACCGGTAATCAGACAGAAACGACTTGGCGACGAAACGGCACTGGTAGAATAGGCATTATCAAAACGTACTCCTTCTTTTGCCAAACGGTCGATATTAGGGGTATGTGCCTGTTTATTTCCATAACAACCAATAAAATCGGGCGATGTATCCTCAAAAGTAAGCCAGAGAATATTCGGTTTTTGATTTGTTTGGCCGGCCAAAGCGGATGTCAACGCTAAAGCTGCAATACTAAGGGATGTTTTCATTGTATCTGTCATTTTTATGCCCTCCAAACCTCCCTAAAAGGAGACTTGCGGGAGGTGAATATAAATATTTTATTTAGTGAATTTAAAGTAAGCATTTTCTGTTCGCTGTGCATCCATTGCTTTTCTCAGGGAGGCAGCAATATCGGGATATTGTTCAATTACATTTACCCACTCTGCGGGATCGGACTGAACATTATACAGTTCTTCAACCATTTTCTTCGGATTATTCACCTGCAACCTTATCAATTTCCAGCCATCGGCACCTAAAATGGATTGTTTTCCTCCCTGTTCGAAAAACTCATAGTAGATATAATCATGTTTTGCCTGATTTTTCCCATCATTCAATAATTCAGGGAGATAAGAGATGCCATCAACACCGGCAGGCACTTTTGTACCCACAATATCGCAAACGGTTGGCAGGAAATCCCAGAAAGTGGATACATGATAACTAAAACGTGGTGTTTGTATCTTGTCTTTCCACGAAACGATAAAAGGTGTACGAATTCCGCCTTCGTATAAATCTCTTTTATAACCGCGGAAAGGTCCGTTGCTGTCGAAGAACTCAGGATCGTTGCCTCCTACCGAATGTACTCCGTTGTCGGAAGAAAAAATAATGATGGTGTTTTCATAAACCCCTTTTTTCTTCAGCAGGTCAATTATCTGACCGACATTGTTATCAACCTCCGAAACCATGGCGGCATAGGCGGCTTTAGGCTGCATCTGGGTCTTGTAGCCTTTCGACGGATTATTGTTGATGTGCGGTTTTTCAGGAAAAGCTTTGTCGTACTGCCCTAAATCGGGAATGTCGAGATCGGCATGAGGGGGTGTTACAGCAAAATAGACAAAGAATGGTTTATCTGCATTTTTATCGATAAAGTCAAGCCCTTTCTGCATAATCACATAATGACTGTATTCTCCGTTCAGTGGATATTTCGTTTCATTTTCATACAAAAACTCCGGATAATAACGATGGGCGGCACCCTGACTCAGGTAGCCAAAGAAATAATCGAAACCCTGACCGACAGGGCTGCCATTGGATTTTGCACCTCCCAATCCCCATTTGCCGACACAGGCGGTGGCATAACCTTTTTCTTTAAGTAGCTCTGCTACGGTTATTTCTTCAACCGGTAACGACATATCGGCTCCTTCATCTTCGCCTTTTACCACACTGGCTCCGTTACCTCTGATGGCGGCATGACCGGTATGCTTGCCTGTCAGCAGTGAACAACGCGATGGCGCACTTACCGTGGAACCGCTGTAATGTTGCATAAACTGAATGCCTGATTTTGCCAGTGCATCAATGTTGGGTGTTTTGATTTTCTTTTGACCGTAACATCCGGCATCGCCGATACCCATATCATCGGCAAGGACAAAAACGATGTTCGGTTGCGTGTTCTTTGCGGCAACAGCACTTAAACTCATTGCACACAAAGCAGTTGTGATGGTTGTTGATAGAATTTTCACTATGATTATTTTTTATTTTTAATGTATTCGGTTGGACTCATGCCAGTCTCTTTCCTGAAAATGCTGCTGAAATACTTAGGGTCGTTGAATCCAAGATCATAAGCAACTTCAGAGATATTAAGCTTCTTCTCTAATAACAGCCGGCAGGCCACCTGAATTTTTATTTTCCTGATTAACTCGTTCGGCGAAGTATTGATCAGTGACTGAAGCTTACGATAGAAAGTCGACTGGCTCATGTTCATCTCGAAATACAGGTCGTTGGTGGTAAAGTTCTTCCGCAGCACATTCTCCTCAATAATACTGATGACTTTTTCCAGAAACTCTTTATCGGTGGCATTGTGGGTATATTTCGACACATCCACCAGTTCATGATCCGAAGCGAAAGATTGTGCCAGCAGCTTCCTGTTTTTCACCAGACTGCGGATATTGGCCACCAGTGCCGGCATCTCGAAAGGTTTGGTGATGTAGGAGTCGGCGCCGGCGTCAAAACCTTCCACCTTGTTTTCCACATTCTGGCGTGCCGATAACATTATCACAGGGATGTGAGAGAATTCAACCACCGACTTCATTTTCGAAGTAAGTTCCAAACCATCCATCACAGGCATTACCACATCGGTAACAACAATATCAACCTCCTTTTCATAAAGAATATTCAACGCTTCTTCACCATTTTCAGCCTGATAAACCATAAAATCATGCTTTAATGTTTCATAAATGAGTGCAATAAGTTCCGGATTATCTTCTACCAGCAACAGACGCACTTTCCCCGGATTGGTAAACTCCTGTTCTTTAGCTTCATCATATCCGCTTACACTCTCAGGCATAGAATTTTCATCAACTTCAGGGTCGTAGTTCTGGAAAATTTCCCGTGCTTCATATACATCTTTTTCGAGAGGAAGAACGACATTAAATACAGTCCCTTTGCCTTCGGTCGATTCAACAGTGATTTCTCCTTTGTGGAATTTCACCAGATCATGTGTCAATGAAAGACCTATACCAATGCTTTTCACTTTGAAATTCCGGAAATTACCTTCATAAAACCTTTTGAACAGATTTTGTTTGACCGCCTCACTCATACCAAAGCCCGTATCGGAAACAGTAATCGCCAGTTTTCTGCTTCCCGGCACACCAATTTCTTCGAGAAGAACATTTACCGAACCATTCGTACGATTGTATTTAAAGGCATTGGACAGCAGGTTATACATGATCTTATCCAGTTTATCACGATCAACATATCCTTCAACAATATTCTTATTCGAGTGAAATTGAAGAGAAATATTATTCTGCATTGATAATGGAGCAAAATGCACATCACATAATTCTTTAATAAAGGATACGATCTCAACTTTCGACACTTTGAGTTTCAGGTTGCCGGTTTCAACTTTTCTGAACTCAACGATTTGCTCGAGCAATCTTACGAGACGGTCCATATTGGCTTTCATGTTCTGCATAACCCCGGCTTCTTCAGGATGGCGGGTCTTCAGCCCGTCGAGCGCACAACTCAGAATGGTAATCGGAGTAAAGAACTCATGGGAGATATTGGTGAAGAATTTTAGTTTGGCCTGATGTACTTCTTCCGATTTTTCTCTCTCAATTTGTTCTATTGCCAGCATTTTTCGTAGCCTGACACGGTTCAGTACAAAACGCGAGAAAAGAATCAGCAGCACAACGATTATTATCAGATAAGCTAAATAAGCGTATATCGTATTCCATGGGGCCGGTTTTATTTTCAGTTTCAGTGTTGTCGGAGTTTCGCACCAGACTCCATCACCATTGGCCGCTTTAATCCGGAACACATATGTGCCGGGCGAGAGGTTATTGTAGTTCACAAATCTCTTCTTCGAATCCACATACACCCAATCCTTATCAACTCCTTCCAACTGATAGGCATATTTGATGGCTGAGATATTCTCGAACAACATGGCCGAATATTCAATGAGAATATTTTTCTGGTTATATGCCAGCACCATCTTATCGGAATAGGGTGTTTGCAATTTTGTTATTCTTGATTTTATCTGCTCAGGCAGATTATCTATCAACTCATTGGCAATGGATACTCCTGTAATCACCGGTTGTGGAGCCAGTGATTTTTCTTTGGTTTTTTCGGGAACAAAGGCGATAAACCCGTTACTTCCACCGAAGAACAACTCATTATTATTGTTTTTAAATGCCGCGTTCGGATTAAAGGTATTGATTCTGATCCCTTCTTTTCCCGAGAAGATGCGAATTTTCTTATCATGAGGGAGATCCTCGTTATAACTTACCAGACCGTTGCCCGTAGCCAGCCATATATTTCCCCAATGATCCTCTTCCATGCTGTAAATGGCATCATCAGGAATCAGGCTCATATTATCGACAATTTCAAAACGCTTTTTCTGTACATTGTACAAACTCAGTCCACCTCCTTTGGTTCCCACCCAAATTCTGTTTTTATGATCCTGAAGCAATGAAATGACTTCATTATTATTCAGCTTTTTATTCTGAAGAGAGAATTCTTCCATCTTCACAGGTTTTTCGTTGATGTAAATCTTAAACAAGCCGAGATCCTGTGTTCCCACCCAGATATTTTTCTCATTATCAATGGATATGGTATTGACAATTTGATTGAACAGCTTCTTTTTTATTACCTCTTCTGTCTGAACGACATACTCATTTACACCATTCCATTTTGCATGCACCAATCCCTTACTGGTGGCCAACCATATATTGTGCTGCTCATCCTCAACAATTTCTTTTATCCACAGGTTTCCGAGATCTATCCCGTCGAGCAATCGTTTTTTCATCGACTGTATCTTCCCGTTTTTCGTCGTCACAATGTACAAGCCATCATAACGGGTGCCCAGCCATAATTCCTCTTTTTTCCGGGGCTTATGAAAACTGAGGATGGAATTGGCCCTGCTGGCGATATTTTTGAGTACCGGATGATTATTGTATAGTGTGAGCGAATTCGTTTTTCTGTCGAACAATCCGAGTACAAAAGATTTTATTCCCAGCCAAATCAGCCCATTATCATCCTCATAAATACCCGTTATCGAAGCCACCAGATTTTCTTTATCGATTAAGCCGGTAAGATTGTATTGTTCGAACTGCTCACGACTGGAACTTAAGGCATTCACTCCCACCCCATAAATTGAATACCAAATCAAGCCTGTTCTGTCGCGGTAAAGTGAAAAAATTTCATCGCTCGATACTTTGAGCGAATTGGCGGGACTCAGCTGCACCTGCCCTTCAAACTTATAGGGCTGCTGAATGATTTGCAATCCATTGGAAGTGGCCAGCAGCATATTTCCCGTATTCTTGTCCTGATTGATGGAATAAACAACAGGGTAGAAATTACTTTTTTCGTTGTTGCGGGGGTAAAAACCAGTAATCTTACTTTGAGCCGGCTGATGCGGGTTCTCAATGCGGTAAACTCCGTAACGATCCCAGGTGGAAAGCCAGATATTGTGGGCTTCGTCCTCGTAGAAAGAATTGACAATCAATAACTTTTTCTCTTTAAGATATGGATAATCGGCAAAAAGATTGGTATTGAGATTATACACATCATAACCGGTTTCCCAGGCACCAATCCACATATAGTTTTTTGAATCGATGAATAAGGAGCGGATAGTCACACTTTTAAACTCACGACCACGATTGTCGGAAGTGATCTGTACAAAGTCATTCTTAGCCCGGTCGTAATAGAAAAGACCATTGGTTGTCCCGAAATATGGAGTATTATCATTCGCGATAGCGATGGAATTTACTCCGCTGCGATTAATAATCTCGTTATTAAAACGAACGACCTCTCCGGTTTGCAGGTCAATTCTGTTCAGTCCTTTGAGCGTTCCCACCCACAGACAACCCAACTGATCCTCGGCAAGACTGCGGATAGTATTATTGGTAAAAAAATGAGGATGCTGATAATTGGATTTGTAATGCTTAAATGTGTAGGCATCATAACGACACAAACCATTATTGGTTCCAAACCACATAAAACCTTTCGAATCCTGCAACATGCAGTTGACTTCATTCGATACGAGACCATCAATAACACTGACAGGACGCTGGTATTCATTCTGATAGATTCCCGACATGGCATTCGCAGGTGCAAAAACGAATACCTGAATGAGAAGCAGTATGGAAAGTTTTATGTGTTGCATAGGTATTGAACAGTAAAATTGATTCAGAAAATCAAAGATACAAAGAGTTTTCAGTTTACGATTACTTTTCGCGCCACAAGTCCGGCATCACTATTCATCCGGAGCAGGAAAACGCCTTTGCAGGGAGCTTCCAGATCGTATTGGGAATCATCTCCTGAAGTTGACACAAGCAACTGACCGCTTATTGAAAATAGTTTCACCTGAAATTTCCGGTCACCGGATATCCTTATCTTCTGCTGTTGTACTGATATTTTCAATTCCTTTTCAAGTGTATTTTCAAGTGCAGAAGCCGGATCAACCTGGGCTTTCAACCACATTGTCCGGGGAGCAAAATCTTCTCCACCATCAACATTTACCCGTACCATGTATGCTCCCGGCTGCACCGGCGCATTAAAAACAAAATGAATGGCACTGTTACTGACTTCATCATTAAACACTATTGTAGTATCACCGCTTATACTGAAGTTGTCGTTGGCAGGCAGTACAAAATTAAGGATGCCCGCACTGTTTTTCACACTTACAGGCTGTGTATAATTCAGAACGGCTCCCGGCTTCACCTTTCCCATATCCACCACTTTTATAAGGGGCAGACTGAGTGTTGGTTCATCGGTAACCGTAAGACGGATGCTGTCGATACAAATATCGTTGGCGGGCACTTTAACTCCTGTAAAGCGGATACGTGAATTTTCACCGGCATAAAAAGCAATGGATTTGCGGGGAGAAATGGTATTATTGGCATTTTGTACAGATAATATCGTATCGCTGCCGATCACACAATAAAGCGACCCTTCACCTTCTTTGACCCATTTTTTCGATTCAAACTCCAGCACTACCGGTTGCGACAGGTTCAACTCCGGCGTTTCCACCCAAGCCAGTGTATTCGCGTTGGAGGAGATACGTATGCCCCCGTTCAGCGAACTCGACTTTTGAGCAAAAACACCGGCCGGTGCGCACAACCAGCCGGGATTATCAGTTCTTCCATTCATACTTGTGAGCAACACACTGCTCAGTCCGTCAATGGGTTTAAAGTTCTCTAAAAAAAAAAGCCTGCGAAGCAGAAACACCTCCCGGTCGTGGCACCAATGATCTACGGTTTTTATTGACCGACAATCCTTCATCATATACCGGCTCATCATATATGCGGTTAGCAGGGAATTGTTTGAGATTCACCAATACCCCTCTTACCATAATACCCAGATCTTTCTCACTGGTATAGTTGGTAACCGGAGTAAGGGTTTTCAATTCAGCAATTATCTCAGGAGTGAAAAATTCATTTTTTCTGTCGTCAAGTGACAATACCTCTAATGTTGAGATGGCCTCAAGATAGTTTTTACGGCTACGAACAAGATTCATACAATAATTCATTGCCGCAGGTGCTTCCCCGAGGTAACAAAGCGCATAAGCCGTTTCGGCAGCCACTTCAGGTGAGGCATCATTCAGCAGATTCTTCAAGCCGGCAGGTACTGCTGTAATCTTACCGGAATAGGCCAGTTGACCGATATTTACCACAGCCCAAAACCTTATTTCCTGATAGGTACTGGTAAGCGCAGTTTCCAATTCAGGCAAATCGCCGGTCTGCACACGACAGGTAAGATTTGCCAGGCGGTGCAACTGCGTTAAAGGATAACCCGGCGCACGGCAATAGTCGTACACATTCAGTTTTTCTCTCTGACCACGAAGCACATATCCTAAATCGACCGTATTGGTCACGAACTCATCAATTTTCTGCCTCATCGACAGTTTTATGTTATTGTATTCAGGAAGATCAGCCAGATTATTAGTTTCAAATGAGTCCACCGACAAATCATATAACTCTTCTGCAAACTTACATTTGAACGGATTATCGGTGATGTCATTGGTCAATCCTTTCTGATAGATGGAATCCCATCCTATGTTAGCCGGCATTCCCCATTGATAATAGTTTCTAAGCGCATGTTGTTTGTAAGGAATGAAGTTACGGATATATTTATACCTCCCATCAGATACCGAGCGCAGAGGCTGGAAATGAGTTGCCTGATTACCACACACACCATACTGATATTTGGTACGTCCATCCAGCGGTTTAAAGAAGCTTTCGCCCTGATAACGTGCCGGGGCCTGAGCACCTGCGAGTTGCAGGAAAGTCGGCGCCAGATCGACAAAACAAACCGGTTTATCGCCCGTTTGAGGAGTCACGCCAAACTGATCTTTATATTTCTGAGGCATATACACAATCATCGGCACACGTACTCCCGTTTCGTAAAGATAACCCTTTCCTCGGGGCGAACATCCACCATGATCGCTAAAAAAGAAGATAATGGTATTATCGAACAAACCCCTTTTTTTCAGGTCATCCACAAAAATCCCCACCCAGGTATCCACATCCTTCACTCCTTCGAGATGGAAAGCATAATCCGATCGTACCTCCGGAATATCCGGCAGATGAGCCGGGAGTGGTGCATTATTCACATTAATACCGTCCTTTGTAAAATCACGCCTGCCATCCAGATGATATGAACGCAAACGACCCATATGCGTCATGTTTGCATTATAGATGGAAAAGAAAGGCTTGCCGGCAGGGCGTGAGGCACTGTTATAAGAAGCCAGGTTACTGCATTCATCCCAGCAGATTTTATTATTGGTAGTAGTATTATAATCCGTTTTAGCATTATTGGTACAATAATAACCGGCATCACGGAGCAGTTGCGGATAAAAAATATTCGGTGGCGTTGCGGGGCCTGAGCGGTGCTGTTCCATCGCGTATGTTGAAGCATAAGCGCCGGTAATTATACCCGAACGTGCAGGAGAACTCTGCGGTCCGTTTGAATAAGCATACTTAAACATCACCCCATCGCTCGCCAGCTTGTCGAGATTAGGCGTCTGTACACATTTATTGCCGTAGGTGGCAAACTCATACCAGCTTGTATCCTCAATACTTAATACAAGGATATTAGGCCTGTCCTGCGCAAATGCCGCCAACACAGCATTCGAAAGTAAAAGTGATATTTGTTTCTTATTCATGGTCACCACTCTTCAAAACGTAAATCATTTTCAGGATCATTGCGTTGTTTCAGTGATTCGTCCACCTTATAGGTTTTTCCACCTTTTACATACTGGTATTTAAAATTGTACACCCCATCAGCATAGGTGCAACCAAGATCGGTTACAGGCAATACCGATGAAGTCAGCGTAACAACATTGCCCGCAGCGACATTTACCTTCATTTTATCTGAGGCTTCATTGCCCATGCCCGTCATTTCGTATTGGTTCAAACCGGTGGTTATTGCCACCCTTGTTTTGTTTCTGCTCCAATCCACGTGATTATATTCTTTTAATGAACCTGCAACAACATTTCCGTTTATATCCAGTTCTTCCTGTTTGCCTCTCACATAATAAGTTCCGGAGTATTCATTGATATATTTAACCACCAGAATGGTATAATGCCGGCCGGCAATCACATCATCTCCTTTTAAGATAGAGTCGGCCGAAGTCTCAAGCAAGCGAACCGGCAAAGCATATTTTTTTGTCAGCGACAGCGGGTCAGCGGTAAATTTGGCTTTATCAATACTGATGGTAAAATCACCCAGAAATTTTCCTTTTGGGATGATGATTTTATTTTCGGAAATGCTAAAGCTATACCAGTCCTCCGGCAACAATGTAAATCCCGAGGCCCCGTCAACCGAATCGAGCAAGGTAGTATCCACCTGAAAAGTGACCCATTGATCTGTTTTATTCTCACGTAGTCCGGCAAGCACTACTCCCAGTTTAAACTCCAGTTGAGCTTCATTTTCGCGGGTCACCAGGGTACGCAAAGGTTTCTGAGAACCGAAATAAACCGCTGAAAAATCATAATCACCAATGTAATCTTCGTAAGGCTCACAAGCTGCAACTGCCAGCAGCAGGAAGGCCATTAATACTGTTTTTACTGATTTAATCTTTATCATAATGTGTTATTTTACTTTGTGATTACCAACCTTTGTTTTGTATAAGATTTTTATTTGTTACAATTTTGTCGTACGGAATCGGCAGGTAATAGTGCTTCGGATCATCTAATTTGCGTTCTTCCACCACCACTCCCGCTCCGGCAGGGTTAGTTCCGCTATATACGAAGCCTGCAGCCGTTTGTACGATTTGCACGCCTTTAATTGGCTCGTTCAAAGGTAAGAGATTTCTCCGTAAATCAAAGAAACGTTTGTTTTCAAAAGCAAATTCAATTCTTCTTTC
>JAYFPP010000283.1:0-39708 GCA_034927635.1 Paludibacter sp. | reverse complement strand
CCCACATTTATCATTTTTACGAAGGTTAGACTTAATTGTCTGACCTTTTCTTTTTTAATGTAAATTCTCATTGTTTTTTCTTATTTTTGCGTTTTATATTATTTAGCAGTTCAATGAAAAAAGTCAGAGTTAGATTTGCCCCCAGTCCCACAGGCCCGTTACATATCGGTGGTGTACGTACTGCCTTGTATAATTATCTTTTCGCAAAAAAACACGGTGGAGAGATGTTGTTGCGTATCGAAGATACTGATTCTGCCCGTTTTGTGCCGGGTGCCGAAGATTATATTGTTGAGTCGCTTCAATGGCTGGGAATTACTATTGATGAAGGTGTTGGTGCAAAGAAAAACGGTGCGCATGCTCCTTACCGTCAAAGCGAAAGAAAAACAATTTACCGACAGTATGTTGATCAACTGCTCGACACAGGTTTGGCCTATATTGCTTTTGATACACCTACTGAACTGGAGGCAAAACGTGCTGAAATTGCTAATTTTCAATATGATGCCAAAACCAGGGATTTGATGGTTAATTCGCTGACGATGAATGCGGATGAGGTTATGAATAGAATAGCCAATGGTGATCAGTATGTGGTGCGCATCAAGATTGAACCCGACAGAGAAATAAAGGTGCAGGATCTTATTCGGGGCGAGGTAATTATTAATTCTTCTGTAATCGACGATAAAGTGTTGTTTAAATCTTCAGATGAATTACCTACCTACCACATGGCCAATGTGGTGGATGATTATCTTATGGAAATCTCACATGTGATCCGTGGTGAAGAGTGGTTACCTTCTGCTCCTTTGCATGTGATGCTTTATGAATATCTCGGCTGGACCGATAAAATGCCGCAGTTTGCTCACTTGCCTTTGTTGCTGAAGCCTGATGGAAATGGTAAATTAAGTAAACGTGATGGTGACCGGTTAGGTTTTCCTGTTTTTCCTCTGAACTGGCAGGATCCTAAATCAGGGGATGTGTCTTCCGGTTATCGCGAGGCCGGATATTTCCCTGAAGCTGTGGTTAACTTCCTCGCTTTGTTAGGTTGGAACCCGGGTACTGAACAGGAAATATTTACGATGGAAGAACTGATTGATGCGTTCTCACTGGAAAGAGTTAGTAAAAGTGGTGCAAAGTTCGATTATGAAAAAGGAAAATGGTTTAATCATCAATACCTGCAAATAAAACCTTTAGAGGAAATTACCGATTTATTTCAACATATCCTTGTTGAAAAGGATATTGTGGAGGATTGGGAAAAAGTAAAAAAAGTGGTTTCACTGGTACGTGAACGCGCTAACTTTGTAAATGAATTGTGGGATCAGTCTTCATTTTTCTTTGTTGCTCCCGATAAATATTGTGAAAATGCCATAAAAAAGCGTTGGAAGACTGATTCTCCAAATCAAATGCTTGCATTGATGGATTTGTTGGAAAAAGCAGATGATTTTTCGGCTGCTAACACTGAATACCTTGTGAAAAACCTGATTGAGGAAAAAGGATGGGGTATGGGCGCTGTGATGAATGCTTTTCGCCTGTGCATTGTGGGGGAATCAAAAGGTCCGCATATGTTTGATATCACTGAACTAATAGGGAAGGAAGAAACGCTTGCCAGACTCAGAAAAGCAGTTGAGCAGTTAAGAACGAATAGCTAATAGCGAATAACGTAGAGACGTGGCATGCCACGTCTCTTAGTGATGAATATGTTGATGCCGGTTCTGGCTACTATTGATGGTCAGTAAATTCAGGTAAAGCCGACGACAATTCTTATAAAATATTATGCAGAAACGACATAAAGATACAAAACGATATTTCAACGAGCAGGTTTATACGACTGAAAATTTCGTGATTCCTTTTATAAACAGAGTGAAGCCGGTTGATGCTTCGTTGAAAGTGTTCGAAATTGGTTGTGGAGAGGGGGGGAATCTTAAACCCTTTTTGGATAAGGGTTGTACATGTGTAGGAGTTGATTTGAGTAATGGCAAAATTGAGAGAGGGAAGGAGATATATGGTGGTGCGCAAGGTATAGAGCTCATTTGTAAGGATATCTATGATATGCCTGACTATCATGGGAAATTTGATATACTGATCATCCGTGATGTAATTGAACATATTCATGATCAGGATAAATTCCTTAGTTTTATCAAACAGTTTCTGAACAGGGATGCTGTAGTGTTTGTAGCCTTTCCTCCCTGGCAAAATCCTTTCGGGGGACATCAACAGATGTGCAGAAATAAAATTTTATCAATGCTTCCATTTTTTCATTTATTGCCACAAAGTCTTTATCGGGCAGTGCTTAAATTATTTGGAGAGAGTGAAATAACTATCTCAGGGCTCTTGGAAATTAAGGAAACAGGTATCAGCCTTGAAAGATTTGAGAAACTTTGTCTGAAGAATGAGTACTCTATTAAAAGCAGAATTCTGTACTTTATCAATCCAAATTATCAAATTAAATTTGGGTTAAAACCACGCAAAACATTTAAATTGCTTAATTACATACCATATCTGAAGAACTTTTACAATACTTGTGGCTATTATCTGATTGCAGAACGATGAAGAAGGTGCTGATAATCACATATTACTGGATACCCAGTGGAGGCGCTGGTGTGCAGCGTTGGGTAAAGTTTACCAAATATTTGAGAAATTTTGGTTGGGAACCAGTTATCTATACACCTGAAAACCCCGAATATCCTTCCTTCGATGGTTCTTTTGAAAACGATATAGCATCAGATATTGAAATCATAAAAACTCCTATTTGGGAACCATTTGATATTTACCGTAGCTTGTTGGGAAAGAAAGGTCAGGTTATTAATGCCGGCTTTATTTCTGAGGATAAAAAAAAAGGGTGGAAAGATAAATTGTCGGTTTGGATTCGGGGAAATTTTCTGATTCCTGATCCGAGGAAATTTTGGGTTCGGCCATCTGTTAAGTTTCTAAGTAATTACTTAAGAAAAAATCCTGTTGATGTGATTGTTACGACTGGTCCACCGCATTCAATGCATCTTATCGCAATGAGACTGAAAAAGCATTTTCCAAATATTAAATGGGTGGCTGATTTCAGAGACCCATGGACGAATATTGATTTTTATAAAGATTTGCACTTGATGAAATGGGCAGATGGGATGCACCATAGCCTTGAGAAACAGGTTGTCATGCAGGCTGATGCGATTACCGTTGTTTCAAAGGGTATGAAAGATGAATTTAATTTGATAAGGCCCGATGGGCTGCATATCATTCCTAACGGATATGATGAAGATGATGTTCAAATGGCACAATCTGCAATGGATGAGCAGTTTACAGTTTCTCACATCGGAACGATGAACAGTGCACGCAATCCTCTGGTTGTTTGGAAAGCGATGAAGTCCTTGTGTGATGAAAACGAGAATTTTAAAAAGGACTTAATTATCCAGCTGATAGGTAAGGTTGATTTTTCAATTTTGGATGCGCTAAAAAAGTATGGTTTGAAGAGACACCTGATTAAAACCGAGTACCTCACTCATGATGAGGCAATAAAAAAACAGCAGTCATCGCAGGTGCTTCTCTTGTTAATCAACCGATCGGCAAATGCCAAAGGGATACTTACCGGCAAATTCTTCGAGTATCTGGCTTCTAAACGTCCTGTGTTGGGAGTAGGACCACTTGATGGTGATGCAGCACAGGTGCTGAACGAAACCGGTGCCGGTGTGATGGTTGATTTTGATGATGTTGAAGCAGCTAAGAAAGCCATCATTCATTATTATGAATTATATAAAAAGAATCAGCTAACTTTGGAAACAAATTCTGTGGAAAAGTATTCCAGGAGAAATCTTACAAAGGACTTTTCAGATCTGTTAAATCAAATGACTACCAATGCATAAAATCATTACTATTGTTGGTGCCCGTCCGCAATTCGTAAAAGCTGCAACGCTCAGCAGGCAATTTATCAAATATGGGGTGAATGAAAAGATACTTCACACTGGTCAGCATTTCGACAATAACATGTCGAGAATCTTTTTCGAGGAAATGGAGATCCCTGAACCTGCTTTTCATCTCGATATACACGGATTATCGCATGGGGCAATGACGGGAAGGATGCTGGAGGGAATCGAAAAAATCCTGATTGACGAAAATCCTGACGGAGTATTGGTGTATGGTGATACCAATTCAACGCTGGCTGGTGCATTGGCTGCTTCAAAATTGCATATTCCGGTAATTCATGTTGAAGCAGGACTTCGTTCTTTCAATATGGAGATGCCGGAGGAAGTCAACCGTATTCTAACCGACAGAATTTCATCTTTTTTGTTTTGCCCAACCGATACTGCAGTCAATAATCTCAAAAGAGAAGGATTTGATATGATGTCTGTGCAAATCATCAAAAATGGTGATGTGATGCAGGATGCCGCCATTTATTATGCCGCCAAGGCCGGACTGAAATCTGATATCATCCGCAAATTAAAATTGCAACAATTTGTGCTGGCTACACTTCATCGTCAGGAGAATACGGATGATCCTGCCAAATTAATGGCAATAGTTAGAGGTTTAAATATTATCAATAAACAAGTGCAGGTGGTAGTGCCTTTACATCCGAGAACAAGGCAAATCCTTCAACAATTGAGTATTAATACTGAATTCACTATCATTGAACCTGTAGGGTATTTTGATATGATCATGTTGTTGAAGTCATGCGAGTTGGTTGTGACGGATAGTGGTGGAGTGCAAAAGGAAGCTTTTTTCTTTGGAAAACATTGCATCACTCTAAGAGAGCAAACCGAATGGGTGGAACTGGTGGATCATGGCTTTATTCGCCTTGTAGGAAGTGATGCTGAAAAACTTAAAGATGCATTTGATTTTTTCAGAACAAAAAAGTCTGACTTCAGTCTGGATTTATATGGAAAGGGAAAAGCAGCTGAGATAGCTGCCAAAATGATTGTTGATTTCTAAAATACAGATATTTATGTCCTCTCCAAATGTGTCAATACTTATCCCGGTTTACAATGCGTCTTTGTTTATTGAAAGATGTGCTAATTCGGTGTTTAGTCAAACATTTTCAAGTATTGAATATGTTTTTGTAGACGATGGTTCTGTAGATGATAGTATACACAAACTTGAAAAAGTTTTGAATAATTATCCAAACCGACAGTATGCTGTTCAGATATTAAAACATCAAGTAAACAAAGGCATATCTGCTGCAAGACAAACTGCCCTTGATCATGCATCCGGACAATATGTTTTCATGATGGATAGTGACGATTATGTTGAAAATAATTTGGTGGAAATGCTTTATAACAAAGCAGTTTCGTGTAAGTCTGATCTCGTTTATTGTCCTTTTTTTGTAGAATACGAAAATAAAAGCGACTTATCATCAATATACTTTTCAAACAACAATCGTAAGATGATTGATCAGGCTATTAAAGGAAACGCTTCTTACTGGAATAAATTGATATCAAGGTCATTGTTAGTTAATAATAATATACGAACTCTTGATGGGATTGACTATGGAGACGATCTGGCCGTATTAGTAAAAGTAATCTATTATGCCCGGAATATTTGCTATCTTCCTTTTCCATTGTATCATTATGTGCAATACAATACCGATTCCTGCACAAAAAAATTTAAACTAAAGTATATTGATGATCGTCTGATTATGGTCGATTATATTAGTAATTTTCTTGAATCAGTTCCTGATGCGGTAAATTATAGAAAATCAATATGGTTGTTGAAAGCTACGCGGAAGGAAAGATTGTTGAGGTTAATGGGTCCAGAAGACAGATTCATTGGTTTATATCCTGAGATTAATCATCATATTTTCAGTGTGGATATAAAACTTTCGTCAAAAATTTTACTTTTGCTATCGCGTCAAAAATTCAAGAAGATATTAAAAATATACATTAAGTTACTTAAACAATAAGTTTATATTCTAATCCAATCTTTAGGGATGAGATCATTTGTTGATGTATTATAAATTACAGAATTATTAAACCAACGCTGTGGAACTATTATGATTCTTTCAGTATATTGATTCAACCATGCTCCCCACCAACTGAATGAACTGTTGGCGCAAATATTATGTTTGCACATACTCATCAGTTTCATGTCCATGTGTGCGTCGCTCTCAGTATTATTAATTTGAACAATTGTTTTTTTTATAGGTAAATCCTTGAAATTTTCTATTACCCAATCATAATCGTTTGAAAAAATATAGAAAGTTGGGGATGTTACTTTCTCACTTATGATTTTAATTGCTTTCATATAATAATCATCCATACCTAAAAGATGAAAGGGAGAGTTAATATAATCCCCACGTCTGACATGAATCGATACGGCGTTTTCTCTGCTAATTTGTGCCATCAACTCACGGTTTATTTGATTTGGGGGAGTTTTAAACTCAAATGAATATAACAAATCACTTCTGATATCCTCGAAATAACCTGATGTCTGAAAGTATCCATATAAATATGTGTTATCTTTTATAGAAAATATGTTTTCATCAATACAGAATTTCTTTTTTTCCTGATAAAGTCTTCTTCCTGTAAGAATTCGTTTTATCCGGTAAAATTGCAGGATAATCTTGTTTGTATTCCATAAGTTTGGAATATAACGTCTGACTTCTTTTAGTGTGGCTATTTTTTCATCCAAATTAAAGACAGATAATTCGAAATTTCTATAGGTGAAGTTTTTCCTGAATTTTCTGTCTGTAACATGTTGAATGTCCAGTTTTAATTCAACATTTAACCTTTTTGCCACTGCTTTTGCTGTAGCGTACTGAAACATTTGATTTCCTAATCCTCCAAATATACTAACAAAAATCATTTTTTTATTTTTAAAAATATTCCAATATAGTTTATAACACTATGATAAAGGTCATTGTAGAAGAATCTGATACTCAAAATGTAAATTACTAGAAATACTATAGCTTGTGCAAAAAGTAAAAGATAAAAATTTTCGAATATAAACGAAGTTCCAAAGACAATAGCCGAAGTGAGTATCGCTATTGCTATAGGTCCGGCAATATCGAGAAATTGATGTTTAAGATAATGATTGAAATTTTGTTTAAGATAGATGGTTGAGATTCCATACGAAATAAAATTTGAGATTGCATATCCGGAAAGCATGAGCAATATACCATATTTAAAACATAAAATAATTGATACAGTGATAAGGATTTTCTTAAGAAATTCTAATTTGAATGTTAATTTAGAAAGTCCGCAAGCATTTAAGATGTTGATATTTAGAGAATAGAGTGTGGAAAATATCGAGGCAAAACAGATAAGCTGGAAATATGGTACTGCCGGTAACCATTTTGATGAAAATAATACAAAAAAGATTGGTTTGGCTGCGACAATAAGTGTAAACATAACAGGAAAAGTAATCATAGATGTTTTTTTTGCAAATTCTCTGTAGATACGCTTGATCCTGTTTTCATCATCATGTATTTGTGCAAATAGTGGATATGTACTGCCAACAAGTACTGTCTGAAATGTTGAGACGAATGTTTCGTTAAATTTATTGGCTTGCGTATATAAACCTACTTTGTTTAGAGGATAAAAGCGACTCAATATAAACATATATATATTGTTGAAAATGACATTAAGCATTGATGTTCCGAGAAGATTCATGCTAAACTTCCAAAAGTCTTGTATAACCTGCAAAGAAAATATTTTTTGGGGATACCACCGAAGTAATGTGAGAATAGCAATCATCCTAAAAAAATTGAATGTTACCTGTTGTACAACCAACGCCCATACACCATAACCTAGAAATGCCAGTATAACTCCACCAAAGCCACTCAAAATGATAGAAAAAATATTAGCTTTTGCAAGTGTCTTATAATCCATGTTTTTGATAAGCATGGTTGACGGAACCAAACACAAAGCATTAAAAAATACAGAAAGGAATATCACCCGGCCTATTGGAACTAGCTGATTTTGCTTAAAAAAATCAGCAATGTACGGTAGGGTAAAGAATAAAACTATATAAAGAACGATCGAAACAAGAATATTAAAATAATAAATTGTATTATAGTCAAGCTCATTTGCGTCTTTCTTTCTTATAAGTGCGTTACTGAAGCCACTCTCAACAAGAACTGATGAGAGGGAAACAAATATCATAATCATGCCAATGATACCGAAATCTGAAGGTAATAACAAACGAGCCATAACGAGTCCGATGAGAAACTGAATAGCTTGTTGCCCAAACCGGTCAATTGTAATCCATGCTATAGAGCCAATCGTTTTATTTTTAAGATTGTCGCCCATTGATTTGCTTTATAAAAATATTAATTATGGTTATTATAAGTTTTTTTGTTTGAATTTTTGAATAGATTGTTTGTATACTTCTGAGTATTGATTTCCTATACTATGCAAACTTAGTCTTAGTGTAATTTGATCTGAAGTCATTTCTAACTGATAATTTTTTGTAGTTACCACCCTAAGTCCGTTAATCCAATCTTCAATTGAATTATTACACAAAACTCCGTTTGAATCATCAATGAGTTCGGGTAAAGCGCCAACATTAGAACAGATAACAGGTGTGCCACATAAAAGCGATTCAGCTACAACAATACCGAATGTTTCAATTGTACTTGCGTGGATAAAAAAATCTGATTTCTGAAGGTAAGATGCAATTTCCGTCTTACTAATATAGCCCGTAAAATGTGTATCTAATCCCTTATCATTACATAGTTTCCTTAGTTCCGGTACTTTATCACCTCCACCTATCATATTAAGAAGAATCTTCTTGCCGGTTTCTTTCTGAAATAATGACAATGCCTCTATAATAAGTTCGGGTAATTTATCCGGATTCTTTTTGTTTGCCCAGGTTGCAATAGCACAAAAACGAATTTCATTTGAATTCTTTTCTCTCTTCAGAAACTTAAAGGTTTCGGAATCAACAACATTTCCAATAACCTGAAAATTTGCATTGTTTAATATCCGGGTTGTGGATAGTATTTTGTTCTTGAGAAATTCAGATACAGGAATGATTATTTCTGCCCTTTGATAGGAATTTTTGGCCCAGCCTGATAAAACAGGCTTCGACATAAAGTTCTCCATCCTGCTCCAATGTTCTGTGATAACGTGTGGTAAATGAAAACGGCGTGCAAGCCAATTTCCCATGATTCCGGCAGAATAAATAACATTGGAATGAATAATGTCCGGTTTAAACCCTGATTTAATTAAATCATTTACTGCTTTTAGTACTACAAAATACTGGAAAAAAATCAAATAATATAAATAGTCTTTGAGCGAAGAATTTATTTCGATTTGTATTGTTCTCACACCATGCTCATCTCTGAAATCCGATTTTGAGTATTTGAACAAATGCTTGTCTTTGAGGATAATAAGTGATACTACCACAATATTGTTTCCGGCGTTATGTATAGCATGTGCATGTTCCTTAATGAAAATCCCAAAGTTTGGATTTTTCTTTGAAGGATACCATGAACTCAGAAAAAGGATATTCATCACTTTAATTGTCGTCTTTAAAATGTAATTTGATGGCTGCCAGTAAAGTAATCACCTGAAATTTCTCACCTGAATTACCACGGTTGAAGAGTTTTGTGCAGTTCTTTTGTAATGAATCGTATTGATTCAGCAAGTGAATATGATCGCTGAAATAAGTTTCAATATAATTTTTCAATGACGCATTCTCTGACATCCAGTGATCAAAAGGATTCATCCCCGATTTCATTTTGCCGGAGAGCTTGTCAAAAAATTTCAGGCTCATGCGCTGATAGTATTTTATATCAAGATATTTCCTGAAATTTGTTGATTTTAAAGGGGAAACACCTGTCTTCTCCCATGGATATCGTGCAAACTCCGGGTGTTTCGAGGCAATCCATTCAAGATATATTTTCTGCTTGAACTTCAGATCCTCGGGAATTGAGACACAATAAGTCAGAAAATCAACATCCAGAAATGGTGAGGAGCCCTGGGATACCAGGTCGAGAGTATAATTCCCGTTCATAGCTCCTAAAAAACCCCGACTGTAGAATTTATACAATTCTTCATATGGATATCTATCGATAATCTGCGAGATAAAATCTTTTATTTCGGAAGCTAAAAATGTTGAATACATCCCACCGGTAACAGTGGGTCTTACTCCATAAGGTTTGGATAGAAACGAGCCGATAACAGCATCACCGATGATACCGGTATGTATCAGTCCATATTCATTGAAATTGAGCAACTGTATTGCGTGTAAAACATGAGCTGAGCCCGAGTAAAGAATCAGTCCGTCATTCAGATAGACACTTTTTTCAACTTCCTTGAGGTAATTTCCGTAATCAAGTGATTGAAAAACAAAATCATGATGAAAATCGACAGCAATACTTTTTGCAATTTTTTCATCCAGATAATTGGCTTGTGAGAACGTAAAATTCAGCTGTTGAATGTATCCCAATTTATGTGCCATCAATACTGTCATCCTCGAATCCAGACCGCCGCTGAGTGTGGCCATATGCTTGTAACCATAGGCAATGTCTTTCTCAAATTCCAGTTTCACAGCATCGGCAAACAACTGATCCATTTTCTCAATAATCTGCTCTTTGGTATCAGTGGTTTTTGCAATATTTTTCAGATGGAAATAGTTGGTAATTTCCAGATTATTATTGTGAAAGGTCAGATAATTTCCCGGCATGAGCCTCTTTACTTCTTCAACTAGCGTATGATCCTCCAGCATAAACCCACAGGTAAGCAAAAGGTATGAAGCCTCAATATTCAGCTTCTTTTGCGCACCCAACTGTCCCAACAAATGGGAAATCTCACCTAAGTCAGACGAGATAATAAAATAAGTATCATTATGATAATGAAAAATACGTTTGGAACCGGTATGATTCGTGAAAACATAACAGCTTTTATCCGCTTTATTGTAGATAAATCCCGAAAAATCACCTCTGAGTTCGCTAACAAAGTCTCCTCCTTTCAATTGATATAGTGATTTAATCAGTTGAAAAGCATCTTTTTGCTGATATTTTGTTTTCAGGTGTTCAAGATTCAGCAGTACACCTTCCTGAACAATAATACAGTCATCATCCTGCTCAAAAACTTTATCCAGTGGAAATTTTCTGTTGGTTGAGCGCTCAATGAGATAATTATCGCCGGTAATATGTTCAATTAAGAAATCCTGCTCATGTCTGAATGTATCTTTCTTTCTGAAAGATATATGACCCGGGATGATATTTTTACTGAATAGAGCCGTGAAACCTGCCATAGATGGTTGATTATTTATATTTTATCACATCAAAACCTTCGCCGTAAACACCTATTACAGATGCCTGTGATATAAATGCATTCGGATCGACTTCTTTCACTATACGAAAAATGCTGATGGATTCATTTTTTCGAACTACTACTGTTACTACCTTTACGGGTTCCTTGGAGTACCAACCAGTACCTTCAAGGATGGTGACACCTCTGTGCATTTCAGTATTAATTCTTGTTGCGATGTCCTCATGTTTTCTTGAAAAAATAAAAAATTGAACTGATTGTCTCACCCCGTTGATGACCATGTCGACGGCTATTGTAGAAATTGCCAGGGTAGTGAGACCGTATACGATTTTTTCAAAACTTCCGAATTCTAAGAAATAGGAAGAGGAGATAATCAACACATCAGTGTATAGTAATGCTCTGCCAAGTGTGATGTTGCGATATTTGTTCACAACCTTGGCAATAATATCGGTACCTCCCGAACTGCCATTATTCAAAAAGACAAGTCCGATGCCTCCGCCCATCACTAAACCTCCCAGGACACATGCCATAAAACTTTCATTTTCGTTAACAAATGTTCCTCTGGGGAAAACCGGTATGACACTCAGGAAGAAAGTCAGGATGGCAACACCGATAATAGTTCGGAAACTGAATTGCCACCCGACAATCTTAAATGCAATTAGTAAAAGGAGTATGTTGATTGACAAATAGGTGACAGAAACCGGAATACCTGTAGCATAAAATAAAATTGCACCAAAGCCGGTGACTCCTCCTCCGGTGATTTGGTGTGGTATTAGTAAACCCTTCCATGCCAGGGCGTACAACAGCAGGCCTATGGTGATCATCACGTATTCGCGGATACTGATCCATGTTTTTTTTGTGCTGGCTTTGAGGTTCATTATTTATTTTACTGTTTTAATTATAACTCTCAACTCTCAATTTTCAATTCTCAACTTAAAATACAATATTAACAATTTTTCCCGGGACTACAATCACTTTCCTGATTGGTGTTCCGTTCAGTTGTTTTTTTGTATTTTCATGTGATAAAGTAACTTTTTCCACTTCCTCCCTGCTCATATCGGCAGGCAATTCAAGGGTAAATCTTACCTTGCCGTTGAATGACACAGGATATTTTATTGTTGATTCTACCAGGTATGATTCATTACATATTGGAAATGTTGCATCGCAAACTGTTTCTTTATTTCCAAGAGCATGGTATAGTTCTTCAGCTATATGCGGTGCGAAAGGAGTAAGCAAAATCACCAAAGGCTCTAAAATTGCTTTTTTACTGCATTTTAATGTGAATAATTCGTTCACACAAATCATGAATGCTGATACCGATGTGTTGAAAGAAAAATTCTCAATGTCAAAAGTGATTTTCTTGATTGTTTTGTGTAAAATCTTCAGTTCTTCAGCTGAAGGTTCTGAATCATTCACTAATAAAGCCCCATCCTTATAAAAGAGTGACCACAACTTTTTCAGAAAACGGTGAACGCCGTCGATGCCGTTGGTATCCCATGGTTTTGACTGTTCCAGTGGTCCCAGGAACATTTCATACAAACGCAGCGTGTCGGCTCCGTATTTTTCAACAATATCATCAGGATTGACAACATTGAACATTGACTTCGACATTTTTTCTACTGCCCATCCACAAATATACTTTCCATCTTCGAGGATAAACTCAGCAGTTTTATATTCAGGATTCCAGTTTTTGAATTTTTCTATGTCCAGGTGATCATTCGAAACAATATTAACATCGACATGAATAGGAGTTGTATCGTATTGATCCTTTATATTCAGAGAAACAAATGTATTGGTTTCTTTGATGCGGTAGACGAAATTACTTCTTCCCTGAATCATTCCCTGATTGATCAGTTTCTTGAAAGGTTCATCTTCACAGACTAATCCGAGATCAAACAAAAATTTATTCCAGAACCTGCTATAGATGAGGTGACCGGTTGCATGTTCGGTCCCGCCGATATACAAATCCACGTTTCTCCAGTACTCATTTGCCTCTTTACCTACCAGAGTGTTTCCGTTTTTTGGGTCCATATAGCGCAGGTAATAGGCCGACGAACCTGCAAAACCCGGCATGGTACAAAGTTCAAGCGGAAAGCCTTCTTTTGTTTTCCAGCTTTGAGCACGTCCGAGAGGTGGTTCTCCCTTCTCTGTAGGTAAGAATTTATCCACTTCGGGGAGGATTAGTGGTAATTTGCTTTCATCGAGCATATAAGGCATATCGTCTTTATAATAAACAGGGAAAGGTTCACCCCAGTAACGCTGACGGCTGAAAATAGCATCGCGCAAGCGGAAATTAACTTTAACACGACCAATCCCTTTTTCAGAAATGTAAGCCTTAGCTTTGGCAATAGCTTCTTTGACAGTAAGTCCATTCAGAAAGCCCGAATTTATCATGATGCCTTCTTTTGCATCAAAACTTTCATTCGAGACATCACATCCTTCAATCAATGGAATGATGGGCAGGTCGAAATGCTTTGCAAAAGCATAGTCGCGACTATCGTGTGCAGGAACAGCCATGATTGCTCCTGTACCATAACCAGCCAGTACGTAATCAGATATCCAGATAGGAATTTTTATACCGCTAACCGGATTAATAGCGTATGAGCCTGTGAAAACACCGGTTACACGTCTGTCAGCTTGCCTTTCGCGTTCGGTTCGTTTTTTTGTTGTTTCCAGATATTCGGCAACTGCAGCAGCCTGTTCGACTGTTGTGCAGGTTTTTACCAAATCACTCTCAGGTGCCAGTACCATGAAGGTAACACCAAAAATAGTATCGGCACGGGTGGTGAAAACAGTGAAATATGCTTCTTCATTGCTGTTTTCTGATGCAAGATAAAAATTCATTTCTGCACCTTCACTTCTACCTATCCAGTTCTTCTGTGTTTCTTTCAGCGAGTCAGTCCAGTCAATTTTATCCAGTCCCCCAAGCAGTCGCTGAGCGTAGGCTGATACGCGCAAACTCCACTGACGCATTACTTTTTGCTCCACAGGGTGGCCTCCGCGAACGGAAACACCATCACTTACTTCATCATTTGCCAGTACGGTTCCGAGAGCCGGACACCAGTTTACTTTCAAATCAGCCAGATAAGCGATGCGATAGTTGAGCAGGATCTCCTGCTGCTCTTTTTCCGATTTAGATTTCCAACTGTCAGCAGAAAAAGAGATTTCTTCTGTTCCGTGAGCATGAATTCCTTCAGTGCCATTTTGCTCAAAATGAGTTACCAATGAGCTGATGGGCATTGCTTTCTGCAGTTTTATGTCAAAATAATGATTGAACATCTGAATAAATGCCCATTGTGTCCATTGGTAATAGTCAGGTTCACAGGTGCGTATTTCACGATCCCAATCGTAACAAAATCCTATTTTGTCAAGTTGTTCACGATATCTGGCAATATTTTTTGAGGTGGTTATAGCAGGATGTTGGCCGGTCTGAATGGCATATTGCTCAGCAGGCAAACCATATGCGTCATATCCCATTGGATGGAGTACATTGTAGCCCTGTAATCGTTTGTACCGACTGAAAATATCAGAGGCAATATAGCCCAGTGGATGTCCCACATGCAGTCCGGCCCCTGATGGGTATGGGAACATGTCCAATACATAGTATTTCGGTTTTAATGGATTTATATCTGTTTTGTATGTCTGGTTTTGCTTCCAGTAAGCCTGCCATTTTTCTTCTATCTCTCTGAAACTGTACTCCATAAAATTTTTTATAAAAAAATAAACATGCAAAAATAATCAAAATATTTGATTATTTTTGCGGTTCTAATCTAATTTTCAGAGAGAAATGTACCCAATGAAAAGTACCATTGAATTTCATGTGCCAGAGCCAACTTTACGCCGGCTTCCCTGGTATCTTGCTTTTGCCAAACTAGTGTTGAAGCAGGGGGAGTCGTTTCTTTCTTCAACTCAGATATCAAAAAATATCTCGGTGGATGCCTCTATGGTTGCCAAAGACTTGTCGTATGTGAAAATCTCAGGAAAAACTAGGGTGGGATATGATGTGAGAGAGTTGGTAGATGTGTTGGAAAAATTCCTCGGTTTTACCAATGCACACAAAGCTTATTTGTTTGGCGTGGGTAGCCTTGGGGGGGCCTTGATGCATGATAACGGACTGGAACAATTCGGTTTGGAAATTATGGCAGGGTTTGATGTGAGATTTGAATTGTCCGGCACCTCGATTAATCATATTCCTATTCATCATACCGACCGGTTTGCGGAATTACAAAAACAAACAGGAGTGAACATCGGTATCTTAACAGTACCCGTTGATAAAGCACAGGAAGTCTCCGAAGTAATGGTAGCAGGCGGGATAAAGGCTATCTGGAATTTCACGCCCTACAGAATTGTAGTCCCGCAAAATATTGTTGTGCAGAACACCTCAATCTATGCCCATCTTGCTGTGATGTTCAATCGCCTGAATGCATTAAAAGAACTGGAAGTATGAAAATTCTGGCTATCGGACAAAATTATGTTGAACATAATAAAGAGTTAAACAGTAAAAATCCTTCAGAACCGGTGGTTTTTATGAAACCGGATACGGCTTTGCTGAAAAATAACAAACCTTTTTACATTCCTGATTTTACGGAGGAGTTACATTATGAAACCGAGCTGATCATTAAGATTAACCGTCTCGGAAAGAATATTGCTGCCAGATATGCCCATCGTTATTATGATGAAATAGGACTAGGTGTTGATTTTACGGCTCGCGATATACAGCGTAGGTTAAAAGCAAATGGTCATCCCTGGGAAGTATGCAAAGCCTTTGATAATTCTGCCGTGATAGGTAACTTTTTGCCTTTAAGTGAGTTGGGTAAAATGCAGGAAATAGATTTTCACCTTGATATCAATGGAAATACAGTGCAGAAAGGTAATTCAGGGGATATGATCTTTCCTGTTGATGAGCTTATTGCTTACGTGAGTAAATTTTTTACACTCAAAATAGGAGATATCCTATTTACCGGTACACCTGTTGGAGTAGGTAAGGTTCAGGTGGGCGACAGGTTGGAAGGTTATATTTTTGAAAATAAAATGTTTGATTTTAAGATTAAATAATGTTATCAATTTATAATTATAACAACATAAAGTTTTTTTCAACGTTTATATGAACGAAACTTATAAATAAAGGATTAACCATAATGCAAAATATCCGCAACATTATTTTATTCCCGGTTTTATTCCTGATTCTTTTTTGTTTAAGTACAGATTTGATGGCAGGAATACATACTTATAAATCTTCCTCTGTACTTTCTGAAGGAAGATTTGTTAAGATCAGAATCAAAGAATCCGGAGTTTATAAACTCACGTTTGAGGATTTGAGTGCTATGGGTATTAATCCGGCGAATGTCCGCATTTTTGGCTATGGAGGTGCTATACTTAATCAGAGTTTTCTGACCTCAAAGATTGATGACCTGCCTGAATTAGCCATCCATATGGAAAAAGGAAGTGATGATGTATTTAATGCAGGGGATTATGTTTTGTTTTATGCGCAGGGAATAAATGCGTGGACATACAATACTTCACTGGGTATGTTTACTCATACCATCAACCATTATTCCAACTACGGATATTATTTTGTTAGTTCAGATGCAGGTGTAGGTCGTAAAATTCAGGCAGTTGATGTAGCAACACCATCTGCTTATACGGATGTTACAGAATTTACCGATTATTCAGTACATGAAAAAGAATTACAAAGTCTTGCGAATTCGGGGAAAGAATTTTATGGAGAAACTTTTTCAGATATTTTATCATACAGCCTTAATTATACATTTCCCAATGCTGTAAAAAGTGCTAATGCAGTAAAAGTAAGGCTTGATGTTGCAGCTTCATCGACTTTAGCCTCTAATTTTTTGTTGGATTTGGGCTCGGCACAGTCCAAGACTCTTTCGGTTGCAGCAAGGACACCTAACGATAACTATGAAAAAGCCAGACTGGCAAATGGTATATATACTTTTACTCCTTCAGGTGATTTGCTGAATTTTAATCTGACTTATACCAAAGCAAATTCTACCTCCAAGGGTTACCTCAATTATCTTGAGATGAATGTCAGAAGGTCGATGATTATGGCTGGTACATCTATGCGTTTTCAAAATGTGGATTATCTGGGAACTGATTCATACAGCAGATTTCAATTGAGCAATGCAGGCTCAAACACAAAAATATGGGACATAACCAATCAATCAGACATTACAAGTATAAATGGTGCCATTAATAATGGAGTGTTAAGTTTCTTTTCTCCCAATAAGACCCTGAAAATTTACATGGCGATTGATCCTACTGCTGCTGCATCATTTCCAAAACCTGAAATAGTAGGTGCAGTTGCCAATCAAAATTTACACGGACTTCCGCAGGTGGACATGATTATTATTACCCATCCTAATTTTCTAAGTCAGGCTCAGAGACTTGCTCAGGCTCATAACAACAAAGGAGAAATATCTGTGGAAGTGGTTACTACGGAACAGGTATATAATGAGTTTTCATCAGGAACTCCTGATGCTACGGCATATCGCTGGATGATGAAAATGCTTTATGACAGGGCAATGGCAGTAAATGATCCATCAAAAAAACCTAAATACCTCTTGCTGTTTGGGAGAGGTTCATTTGATAACCGTAAAGTGATTCATTCATCCGGTGAAGGCTTTGTTCTGACATACCAGGCTGAAAATTCTCATGTTGAAACAATGTCGTACGTAACCGACGATTACTTCGCTTTTCTGGAAGACTCAGAAGGAAATCAGGTACCTGCTCACACGATGGATATCGGTATAGGAAGGTTTCCTGTAACTACTTTGCAAACTGCAACTGATGTGG
This sequence comes from Paludibacter sp., assembly GCA_034927635.1. Classification (GTDB taxonomy): domain Bacteria; phylum Bacteroidota; class Bacteroidia; order Bacteroidales; family Paludibacteraceae; genus Paludibacter. Next base: position 21,709 of record JAYFPP010000283.1, on the reverse strand, counting down.
TGACAAAGAATATTAATTACATGCAGAATACCAACAGAGGGATATGGAAAAATCAGGTATGTTATTTAGCTGATGATGGCGATGGTTCGTTACATATGAAACAGGCCGATAGTGTTGCTTCGTATATAAGCAGAACATATCCTTCATTTCAGGTTAATAAAATTTATCTTGATGCTTATCAACAGGAAGTTAATGCCAGCGGCGAGACCTATCCTGTTGCCCGTACGCAATTTCATAATTCGCTCAGAAACGGTCTTTTTTTGCTGGATTATGTAGGACATGCCGGTCCAACTGGCTGGACAAATGAGCAGATTCTGAGTACTGCCGATGTTAAAGGACTATCAAACAAGAATCTTCCGCTTTGGGTGGCAGCTACCTGTGACTTTTTACAATTTGATATTCCCACTGTCTCCGCAGGAGAGCATGTGTTGTTAAATCCTGTGGGAGGGGGTATAGGTATCATTTCTGCCGCACGACCGGTTTATGCATCACAGAACGAAAGAATTAATAAGTTAATAAACCAGTATTTGTTTCAAAAGGAAAATGGCAAGTATCCTAGAATTGGTGATGTGCTTGCGAAGGCAAAAAATAATCTTGGTTCCGAAATAAATAAGTTGTCCTATGTGTATATGGGTGACCCGGCATTAAGATTGAACTACCCGGGTCAATATAAAATAATCACTGAAAAAATTAATGGAGAAACAGTCGCCGGTAATGATACCCTGAGAGCCCTCTCCGTGACAGCAGTCAGTGGTTATATTGCCGATTTGGATGGTAACCCTGTGCCGTCATTTAACGGATCTTTGTCAGCCGCCGTTTTTGATAAAGTCAGGACCATTACAACACTTAACAACGATAAATCAGGCACATTCACCTATAATGATCGCCCGAATATTCTTTATTCAGGCTCCACACAGGTTATTGATGGGAAATTTGAGATCACCTTTATGTTGCCTAAAGATATTAAATACAATTATGGTACGGGCAGAATAAATTTCTATGCGACTGACGATGCATCAGGCGAAGCTCAGGGTTCATTTGAAAATTTCCTTATTGGAGGTTCAATTACTGATTTTGACTACGAAACTGATGGTCCTCAAATAGAAATGTATCTTAATAGCACCGACTTCAAATCAGGAGGCAAGGTCAATGAAACACCCCTGCTTATTGCCAATGTGAGTGATATTAACGGTATCAATCAGGTGGGTAGTGGTATTGGTCACGATATAGTACTTATTATAGATGATGATCCGGGACAGACATATATACTGAATGATTTTTATAAGTCGGATTTAAATGATTTTACCAAAGGTACGATTCGTTTTAAACTGCCTGTGATGAAGTCTGGTAAACATTCAGCCTCCATACGTGTGTGGGATTTACTAAATAATTCTTCTTTACATACAGTTGACTTTGAGGTTATAAAGGGACTTGAACCGGAAATTTTCAGCATATACAACTACCCGAATCCGGTAAAATCATACACAAAATTTGTTGTGGAACATGATCGTCCCGAAACTGTATTAAATGCTACTGTTGATATCTACGATTTATCAGGTCGTTTAGTGTGGTCGTTTAAACAATCAACACTTGATGAAATAAGCTGGGATATGAATGATATGTACGGACAGAGATTAAAAACCGGTGTTTATTTGTATCGGATAAGTATTCTTTCAAATTCAGATCAGGTATTTTCTAAAATTAACAAATTAATGATTGTTGATTAGGATATGTTTAGCAATAAAAATTGTTTTTTACGTTTATTAAATCGTTAGCATCATATAAAATTATAACTTTGCATACCCAAGAAAAATTTATAAAGTAACATTATAACAATGAGAAAACTTTCATTCTTTTTTATCGCATTAATAGCAATACAATCAACAGTTGGAGCACAAGATCTTGAAAATAATCCAATCATATCATCAGTTCCTTCACTGACTATCTCTCCTGATGCCAGGGGTGCCGGTATGGGAGATGTCGGTGTTGCTACTTCTCCGGATGTGAATTCGCAATTCTGGAATCCTGCTAAATATGTATTTGCTGAAAGCGAAGCCGGGATGTCGTTTTCGTTTACTCCCTGGTTGAGGCAATTGGTGTCGGATATAAATCTTACATATCTCTCAGGTTACTGGAAATTCAATGAAAGGAGAGCCTTGAGTGCTTCGTTGCGTTATTTCTCTTTAGGTGAAATTCAGATGAGAGATGCACAGGGAGAAGATATGGGTTCAGCGTTTCCAAATGAATTAGCATTTGATGTGGCTTATTCTCAGAAACTTTTTGAAAATTTTTCTGCAGCTGCAGCCTTGCGCCTGATATATTCCGACTTGAATAATGGTTTCGATTCAGAAACATATCCCGGAGTAGCTGTGGCGGCTGATGTGGCTATGTACTATAAAACTCCTGTACAATTAAGTTCCGGAGATGGTAGTTTTGCAGCAGGGTTGAATTTTTCAAATATAGGTTCCAAAATCTCCTATGATGCTAATGCTTCCAGTAGTTTTATTCCAGCTAATGTTCGTTTAGGGGCGTCTTTCGATTATCCAATCGATGAATATCAAAGGTTTTCGGTAAGTGCAGATGTGAATAAATTACTTGTACCGACTATTGATTATGCTAAAACAGCAGAAAACAGAGATTATTATAATGATATGTCTTCTCTGGAGGGAATGTTGTCTTCTTTTAATGATGCCCCCGGAGGTGTTGCCGAAGAATTAAGAGAAATATACTGGTCAGTTGGTGCTGAATATGTTTATAATAACCAGTTCTCGGTACGTGCCGGATATTTTAATGAAGATCAGTATAAAGGTAACCGCAAGTTTTTTACAGCCGGCGCAGGATTTAAACTGAATGTGTTCCAGCTTGATGCTTCTTATGTTGTTTCGGTCTCGCAAACCAATCCTCTGGATAAGACACTGAGATTTTCCTTGTCGTTTGACTTGTTCGGACTGCAAAATCTTATGAGGTAAATTACCCTGCCTATAATAATATGAATTTCAGAGTAGGATTTGGATATGATGTGCATGCTTTTGCGCCCGACAGAGACTTTTGGCTTGGAGGTGTGAAAATTGAACACCACACAGGGCTTTTAGGGCATTCAGACGCCGATGTACTTATTCATGCATTGTGTGATGCTCTGTTAGGTGCAGCCAATTTGCGTGATATCGGCTTTCATTTCCCGGATACTGCCGATGAATTTAAGAACATAGATAGTAAAATTCTATTAAAGGCAACTATGGAGTTGCTTCGTGCCAAAGGATATGAGTTTGGAAATGCAGATTGCACTGTTTGTGCTGAAGCACCCAAATTAAATCCGCATATACCAACCATGCAATCTACGATGGCGGATGTGATGAAAATAAGCGCTGAACAGATTTCAATAAAAGCTACTACCTCAGAAAAGATGGGTTTTGTAGGCAGAAAAGAGGGTATTGCTGCCTACGCTACAGTGCTCATCTATAAAATATGATTTTCTAACACTCATCACTTATCATTCATCACTTCGAGACGCACGACCGTGCGTCTCTACTATTCGCTATTCCCTCATCGCTTATATATAGCGCCTTTCTATATTTTCATCAGGAAATTCTATAATAAAACTATATTTTATTTCAGGAAAAGCATTTAACTTTGCAATAAATTCAAATAGTTAAATTATTAATCAAAAAAATATAGCATTATGTCAGTATTAGTAGGAAAAAAAGCGCCTGTATTTAATACAAAAGCAGTAGTAAATGGTGGAGAGATTGTTGAGAACTTCTCATTAAAACAGTATGAAGGAGATAAATATGTAGTGTTTTTCTTTTATCCGGCAGACTTTACATTTGTATGCCCGACAGAGTTATTAGCTTTTCAGGAAAAAATTGCCGAGTTTGAGTCCCGTAATGTGGTGGTCATCGGTGCATCAACAGATTCTGAATTTTCACATTGGAAATGGTTACAAACACCTACCAGTCAGGGAGGTATTCAGGGGGTTAAGTATCCGATTGTAGTAGATCAGACGCTGGCAATTTCGAAAGCATATGATGTATTAGCCGGTGAACAAACCTATGATGAAGAGGGAAATGAAGTTTTTGAAGGTGAAGCAAAAGCATACAGAGGTTTGTTCTTAATTGATAAATCAGGAGTCGTTCGTCATCAGGTAGTGAATGATATGCCGCTGGGACGCAGTGTAGAAGAAGTTATCAGGTTGATTGACGCACTTCAGTTTACGGAAGAATACGGAGAAGTTTGTCCGGCCAACTGGAAAAAAGGAGATAAGGCCTTAAAGCCGACACAGGATGGTATTTCCAGCTATCTATCGTCACATTAATGAATTTTTTATCTAAAGCAGAACCCGTAGTTGATCAATTACGGGTTTTTTTATTTTTTGCATGGTTGGTGCTTGTGAACTTTATAGAGTATATTTTCACTTTTATACTTTTTACTTACTTTTTTTTGAAAATGGTCTGTCGTTATCGTTAAAATAGTTGTATTTTTGCGGTTGAAAACTGTTTGTTTAAAATACCTTTTAACTATGTTAGTAAAAACCTTCGGAGCTGCTGTTCAGGGCATCAGTGCTACTATTGTAACCATTGAAGTAAATGTCAGTCAGGGTATCCGTTTTTTAATTGTAGGTTTACCTGATAATGCGGTAAAAGAAAGTCATGAGCGGATAGCATCTGCACTTTCATTTTCAGGTAAACGATTACCACGCATGCAGGTTGTAATTAATATGGCTCCGGCTGATATCCGAAAAGAAGGGTCAGCCTATGATTTACCATTAGCTGTTGCAATCATGGCAGCATCGGGTCAGGTTCGTTCAGACTTGCTGGAACATTATGTGGTTATGGGCGAATTGTCGCTTGACGGCGGGATGAAACCAATCAAGGGGGTGTTACCCATTGCAATTAAAGCCAAAGAATGTGGATACAAAGGTTTGATATTGCCTGCCCAAAACGCTCAGGAAGCAGCAGTGGTTGCGGGTATTGATGTGTATGGCGTTCAGGATATTGCAGAGGTTATTGCATTTTTTAACGGACAATCGGAGTTGTGTCCGGTAAAAGTTGATACAGGTGAATCGTTCTTTTTCAACCTGAATCATTTTGATTTAGACTTTTCAGATGTGAAAGGTCAGGAGAATGTAAAGAGAGCACTGGAAGTAGCGGCAGCCGGTTCACATAATATAATACTTGTCGGTCCGCCGGGAGCAGGAAAATCGATGATGGCAAAACGTTTGCCCACTGTTTTACCTCCTCTGACGATAGATGAAGCTCTGGAAACCACTAAAATACATTCTGTAGCAGGAATTATTGAAAGTAATACTGCCCTGGTGGCGCAACGTCCGTTCCGAAGTCCGCATCATACAATTTCGGATGTGGCTTTAGTAGGAGGTGGAGCTTTTCCACAACCGGGAGAAATTTCTTTAGCGCATAACGGAGTGCTTTTTCTGGATGAATTACCTGAGTTTAAACGTTCGGTGTTAGAGGTGATGCGACAGCCCCTGGAGGATAGAAAAATTACAATTTCAAGAGCGAAATTTTCCGTAGAATATCCTGCAAGTTTTATGCTGGTAGCCTCAATGAATCCCTGTCCGTGTGGATTTTACAATCATCCTGAGAAGGTTTGTGTTTGTGCACCGGGTGTAGTTCAGAAATATTTGAGCAGAATTTCAGGGCCATTGCTTGACAGGATTGATATTCACATTGAAATAGTACCGGTGCCTTTTGATAAACTGACTGAAAAAAAAGATGCTGAAAAAAGTGAGCTGATAAGAGATCGTGTGTTGAAAGCACGACAAATACAAGAAGAGCGCTTTAGAAAAATTGAAGGAGTATATTGCAATGCCCAGATGTCGTCGAGATTACAACGGATTTATGCAGTGCCGGATAAGGCAGGGTCGGAACTTTTAAAAAATGCAATGCAGCGATTGAATCTTTCAGCGCGGGCATACGACAGAATATTGAAAGTATCAAGAACAATTGCAGACCTCGATGGAGCGGAAAATATTCAACCTCATCATATTGCGGAAGCGATTAATTACAGAAATCTGGATAGGGAAGGTTGGGCCGGATGATATATGTATTTTTATATGAACTGAAACACTAAATGAATAAAGATAGATTATTATTACTGATTAAAACATTTTTACTGGTGATTCTGGTATTTGTGTTGCAAAAGATAATGTTCATGATATATTATCATGAAATCTATCAACATTTTTCTTTTGCCGACTACTTTCAGGTATTACTTAACGGTCTGCAACATGATGCATCAATTGCAGGTTATCTGTCTGTTATTCCCGGATTTATGATCATTGTTTCATTCTGGTTACATAATAAAATGCTTAAAATTACTGCAATGGTGTACGCATCATTGATTGCATTTATTATTGCTTTTGTTTTTGTGCTGGATCTTATTCTTTATCAATACTGGGAATTTAAACTGGATTCTTCGCCATTTTTCTATATCACCTCTCCGACGAATGCTTTGGCCAGTACCAGCTGGGGGCAGAATATCTCCGGGATAGTGGCTGTAGGTTTGATCACCACAGGACTATATTTCTTATTCAACAAATGTCTTTTTTTAAAGTTACCATTTGCAGGAACCTGGAAACAGCGATTGGCAGGGTCGTTAATTGTATTAATTGAAACAGCCCTTTTATTCCTTCCTGTCAGAGGAGGGTTGAAAGAGTCAACCATGAATGTCGGGAAAGTATATTTCAGTAACGAACTGGTGTTGAATCATGCCGCTGTAAATCCCATTTTCAGTTTGTTCGAATCATTGACTCTCGAACAGAATTTCGGTGACCAGTACCGGTTTTTGCCAGAGGCACAAGCAAAGAAAATATTCGAAGGACTTCGTGAAAATAATTCAAATGCAAATATTCCGGAGCTTTTTACCCTAAAAAGGCCGAATGTGGTTTTTGTTATACTGGAGAGTTTTATGACAATCAATATGCACGAACTCGGTGGAATGCCGGGTGTCGCTGTGAACATGGATTCTTTGAGTAATGAAGGTGTTCTTTTTACTAATTTTTTTGCCAACAGTTTTCGTACCGACAGAGCTTTGACCTCAATTATGAGTGGCTATCCTGCGCAACCGAACACCTCATTGATGAGATATCCGCGAAAGTTGCAAAAAATGCCCTCTTTCCCCATGTCAATGAAAAAGGAAGGATATAAACTTCAGTATTATTATGGCGGTGATGCTGATTTTGCCAGTATGCGTTCCTATTTTAAGGTATGCGGGTTTGATGAAATAACTGAAGATGTGAGTTTTAGTCCAGAAGAAAGTACGACTAAATGGGGAGTTCCTGATCACATTGTATTTAACCGCTTATTCGAAGATATCATAAAGGAAAGTGATAGTCCGTATTTAAAGGTAGTACAAACTTTAAGCAGTCATGTGCCTTATGATGTTCCTTTCCGAAAGAAACTTGATGACCCTTATCTTAATTCGGTTGCCTATACCGACAGCTGTCTTGGAGATTTTATCCGAAGATTCAAACAAACAGAGGACTGGGATAACAGTATTGTAATCATGGTAGCCGACCATGCAATGACTTACCCTTATGATATTGATTACCGGGAGGTGAACCGGTACAGGATTCCCCTGCTCATTGTTGGTGGCGCTTTGAAGTCGCCCATGCGTGTCGAAACTTATGCTTCGCAGATCGATATTACCGCAACTTTGCTATATCAGTTAGGGATTGATCACCAGAGTTTTACCTTTAGTAAAAATATATTTAATCCATTATCGCCTCATTTCGGATACTATACCTTTAAAAACGGATTTGGAATGGTATCACCCGAGAATTATTATGTATACGATTATGATGCGGGAAAGATTTTTTTGAACACAGAAAAGGTTAATCAAAATAAATTGAAAGCAGAGGCGTTTATACAGACTCTGTATGATGATATTGCAGGTAGATAAAAAATTTAAAATTAATATTCATGAAGTATTTTTTTATAGCAGGTGAGGCATCCGGAGATTTACATGCAGCCGGATTGATGAGTGAATTGCAAAAAATTGATCCCCGGGCCGAATTTTGTTTTTTGGGTGGAGATAATATGAAGGCTGTCGGGGGAAAGATGGTAAAACATATCAGAGAAATGGCCTTTATGGGCTTCTGGGTGGTTCTCATCAATATCTTCAAGGTGTTGAAAAATTTTCGTGACAGCAAAAAAGCGATAAAAGAATTTAGGCCGGACCTGGTAATCTTAGTCGATTATCCCAGTTTTAATCTCAGAATGGCAAAGTATATCCGAAAGAAAATAAATGTGCCGGTATATTTTTATATTTCTCCAACTGTTTGGGCATGGAAGGCACATCGTATAAAACAGATTAAAAGAGATGTTACCCACATGCTTACTATCATCCCTTTTGAGACTGAATTTTATGCCAAATATGGCTATAAGGTTCATTATGTAGGTAATCCAACAGTGGATACAATTTGTCAGTACCTGGATAATACCGAAGATAGAGAATATTTTAAAAAGAAGTATTTCTTGTCGTCGAAACCAATTATAGCCCTGCTACCGGGGAGTAGAATGCAGGAAATTGCAGCCTGTTTGCCGAAAATGGTAGCAGCAGCAAAACAATTCCCCGATCATCAGATTGTTATCTCAGGAGCTTCAGGAATTGATTTTGCCTATTATTATGAATTTCTGGATGGTGAATTTCTTCCTGTGACAGAGTATCAGACTTATCAATTATTGTATCATGCTGATGTGGCTATTGTAAATTCAGGAACCGCTACACTTGAAACAGCGCTGATAGGTACGCCACAGGTAGTAGTGTATCATGTTATGTTAGGCAGATTAGGTTATCTGGCCAAAGAAATTTTTATAAAACTAAAACATATCTCACTGGTAAACATCCTTTCTGGAAAAAAAGTAGTTCAGGAGCTCATCGCCCATTTCTTTACAGTCGATAATTTAGTGAAAGAAGTGGATAGATTGCTCCACGATGAAAAATACAGAAATGAAATGAAAACTGCTTATCAGGAACTCAGGCAGAAATTAGGTGAGCCAGGTACATCAAAACGTGCCGCTGAATATATTTTTAACCAACAGAGATTAATTAAGAAATGAGAACTATTGCAATGCATTATTGTGTAAGAATTATTGTGGTATTATTGGTAATAAATGCTTTTACCTTGTCGGCGCAGGACGAAAGAGCACAAATTCCTCCTCTGCTTCAGAAATCATATTTTGAAGTAAACATGGGATATATTCAATATCCTTTTGGAGCTCAGCAAATGGAACCGGGATACCTTCTGAAAGATGTGACTGTACCCCATATGGCAGTCAGATTAGTCCTGTGGGGATATAACTTTAATGATTATCTGTCGGCTCAAATTACTTATATGCGTCCAGTTGCCTGGGTGAAATATGCTTATCAAAATCAGGGAAGTCAGACCGATCTGGTTAGGTCGGTGTGGACAAATGTGGGTGGTTTTACCATGAAAGGTAAATTGCCCATAGGTCAGCATTTCTCAGTGTATGGAGAGGGTGGACTGGGAATCATTACACGTGCGGGATTTAATGATGAACAGGGTAATCCGGTTGTAAAAGATGCCAATTTTGGAACTTTTTTATTTGGAGCCGGATTGAAATATCATATCAATAAAAAGTGGGCATTGCAACTGGTCAGCAATTATTCTCCCGCATCAGAGAAATTTAATCAACCGGCTACTTCTTTTGTTGGTACAGGTTTCTCCTATACATTTGTTCCTTATACAGAGAAACAGATCCGTAAAACGGCTGATGAGGGGATGATTCATCCTAAACAGTGGTTGCAGATAGGTTATACCTCCAACATTCTCGGGTATGGAGTGAATAATCTGGTGTCGAACAAGTACTTTCCCATTTTCTGGGGTGGTATGGCGCATGTAAAACAAGGCCTTTCTCTTAATTATCAGCGCAATGTGTTTCATAGTGCAAAGTTTTTTGCCCTCGACTGGGGAGTGAATGCTTCTGTATGGCAGACGACCGGGATGCGCAGAAATACTACCGCCGACAGTGAACAGTTCTTTACTTTCTCCATCTTTCCTGTTTTTCGTCTGAACTTTTTACAAACAAAGCAGTTTGATGCCTATTTCTACTATACTGTAGCTGCACCAACTTTTATTTCAAGAAAGATTATCGACGGATATAATACCGGCGAAAAATTTACTTTTATGGATAATATGGGAGCAGGGGTTTTCTTTGGTGAAGACAGGAGGTACAATGCAGAATTAAAAATAGGACATTATTCCAATGGAAATGTATTTCCACACAATGATGCAGTAAAGGTGCCCTTGTCGTTAAATGTCGGTTATGCGTTTTAATAATATTTCATAGAGACGCCCGAATGAGGCGTCTCTACATCTAACAAATCAAACGTCTCTGCATCTAACAAATCATAGGTCTCTATATCGTACGAATTCCGACGCCTTTACATCAGACACGCCAGCGCAATGCTGTTGAATTTTGAATCCATACTGTCACTGCGGGAAGTCAGTACCACTGGTTTCTCTGTTCCAAACAGTATTCCCCCCATTTGCGCGTGAGCAAAGGTTATCATACTCTTATAGAATATATTGGCTGATTCAAAGCCGGGGAAGATAAGGATGTCGGCATCACCGGGAATTGGAGTAGCGACGTTCTTAATCTTTCCAAGTTCTTTGTCTAATGCCAGAAATATATCAAGAGGACCGGCAACAATAGCGTCACTAAATTCTCCTGAACGATATAAATCGAGGATTTTTTGATAATCAGCCATATAATTTAATCTGAGGTTCAGTTTCTCAGTGCCGTGAATCAGTGCGACTTTTGGCAATTTGATGCCAAAATTTTTTGCCATTGTAATAGCATAATGTATCATGGCAGTTCTTTGTCTGATATTTGGAGATGGAATAACTGCCGGATCGGTGACAAAAAGGAGTTTGGGATATTGAGGGATTTCCATTGCTGCAATAAATGTCACCACATTTCCATAGGCAACAATTCCTTTTTCTTTGTTCAATACAGCATGTAAAATAACATCAGTATTTATAAGACCTTTCATCAGGATGTCTGCATTGCCGGTTTTGACCAATTCGACAGCCTGTGCTGATGCTTCAACCAAATCGTTACATTTGATGAATTGAAAATCAATTTGTTGGCGGATCTGGTCAATGTTTATATCATCGGGATTTCCTATGATTACCGGAGTTATCAAGCCTGCTTTTGTAGCTTTGATAATGGCTTCTTTTGTTTGGGAATCGGCAGGATTAACCACCACCAAACGCTTGCTGATACTGATCTTTTGAAGATGTTCAGTTAGCTCTGAAAAAGACCTGATTGCGAGCATATATTATAGTTTGTGAATTTTTACAAATATATGGTTTTTTGTCTGTTAAAAAGAATATTCTTTGTATCTTTGAACGATTTTTGGTTAAAATTTTATATTGAAAAACATACTGTCTCTCTGATGTCTGAAGGGAGATGAAAAGAAGCTAAATGAAAATGAAAAGGTTTAAATTGCTTAACAATGTATTCGGATGGCTGGCTTTTGCCATCGCAGCTGCCACTTATCTGACAACTATGGAGCCTACAGCCAGTTTCTGGGATTGTGGTGAGTTTATTTCGTCTGCCTATAAATTAGACGTGGGTCATCCTCCCGGAGCACCTTTTTTTATGCTTACAGGCAGGTTCTTTTCTCTTTTTGCTTCTGATCCGACTCAGGTTGCTCTGATGGTTAATTCATTATCAGCTCTTGCTAGTGCATTTACTATTTTATTCTTATTCTGGACCATCACTCATCTGGCACGAAAGGTTATTGCCAAAAATGAAGAAGACTATACTTTCGCAAATGTTGTGGGTATTCTTGGTGCCGGTATGGTGGGTGCTCTGGCATACACTTTTTCAGATACATTCTGGTTTTCGGCAGTGGAAGGTGAAGTTTATGCCTATTCTTCCCTATTTACAGCCATAGTTTTTTGGGCCATTCTTAAATGGGAGCGGGTTGCAGATAAACCGGGTTCCGACAGATGGCTGATATTTATTGCTTATCTGATGGGTATCTCCATTGGTGTTCACTTACTCAACCTGCTGGCTATTCCGGCAATTGGTCTGGTATATTATTTCCGGAATTATAAAGTAAGTCCCTGGGGTGTAGTGGGAGCTATGCTGATTTCAATTGTTATTCTTGGTACAGTGCTTTACGGTATCATTCCGGGTTTCATCGAAGTCGCCAGCTGGTTCGAACTTCTGTTTGTCAATGTGCTTGGTTTCTCATATAACTCGGGTCTTTTTGCGTATCTGGCATTAACTGTGGCTGTTCTAAGTTGGGCAATCATTGAAACCAGCACTCAGAAAAGCTATCCACGGATGGCTGCTTCATTTATTACTGCCGTTACAGTTGTCGGAATTCCTTTCTTTGGAAGTCACATTTTCCTGGGCATAGTAATAATTGCAGTACTTGCAATCATGTTTTATAAATTTAAAAAACATATTAATCCACGTTGGTTGAATACGGCAATAGTAATGATTACGGTTATTCTGATCGGCTATTCATCGTATACGGTTATTGTTATCCGTTCTGCTGCCAATCCTCCGATGGATCAGAACTCTCCCGATAATGTGTTCATGCTTAAATACTATCTGAACAGAGAGCAATACGGCGACCGTCCATTGTTGTACGGTCAGGCATACAATGCTCCTGTAAAGCTTGATATTAAAGGAAATACCTGTGTGCCTGTTTACAAAACAGGAGAAGCCTCCTATTTGCCAATACCTAAAACAGATGAAAACCAAAAGGACCGTTATTATATTACAGGTCATAAACTTGATTATGTAATGGATGATCGGTTTAATATGTTCTTTCCAAGAATGTATAGCTCATCTCCGGATCATGTGAGTGCATACAAGTCATGGGGTGAGGTGAAAGGAAGGCGTGTGAAATTTGATTATTGCGGGCAGGAGAGGACTGAATATGTGCCTACTTTTACTGAAAATATGCGGTTTTTCTTTTCTTATCAACTGAATTACATGTATTTCCGCTATTTTATGTGGAATTTCAGCGGACGACAAAATGATATTCAGGGACATGGAGAAGTTGACCATGGCAACTGGATTACAGGGATAAAATTTATCGACAAAAACCTGGTAGGAGATCAGAACAATCTGCCCGGAGAATTGCACGACAATAAAGCACATAACAAATATTATATGCTTCCTTTGTTGCTTGGTATTATCGGGATTCTTTTCCTTATTTACAGTGGTAAGGAAGGAAAACACTCTTTCTGGATCACTGCTCTGCTCTTTTTCCTTACAGGTATAGCAATCGTTATTTATCTGAATCAAACTCCTTATCAGCCACGTGAGAGGGATTATGCTTATGCCGGTTCGTTTTATGCGTTTAGTATATGGATAGGATTAGGGGTTTTGGGTCTGATAAAGTTCTTTGAAAAGTATTTGCCAAAACCCGTAGTAGCCATTATTGTTACAGTGGCTTCCCTGGGTGTTCCTGCGTTGATGGCAGTTGAGAACTGGGACGATCATGACAGAAGTAACCGGTATGCCGCGCGTGATTTCGGGCATAATTATCTGGTTTCGTGTGAGAAGAATGCCATAATATTTTCGAATGGCGATAATGATACTTTCCCTCTGTGGTACAATCAGGAAGTGGAAGGGAACAGAACAGATGTGCGTGTATGTAACCTGAGCTATCTGCAAACCGACTGGTACATTGATCAAATGAAGCGTGCAGCCTATCTCTCTGATCCACTGCCAATTTCATGGAAACTGGCAGATTATATATCAGGAAAAAATGAGGTGATTAATATACGGGAAGTCGAAAAACGCCCGATTGACGTGGAGACTGCATTTAAAATTGCGTTGGACCCTGAAATCATGGTCGAGGGAGAAAACATTATTCCGTCAAAACAATTATTTATCAATATCAATCCTGATGATGTGTTGAAGTCGGGTACGCTCGATTCCTCAAGAATTCATGAAGTAGTTCCCCGGATAATGTTCAATATCAACAGGTCGCGGTTGACAAAGAGTGAATTAATGGTGATTGAGATGCTGAAAGAGAATAAATGGAAGCGTCCGGTGTATTTTGCCGTTACCGTTGGTGACGATTACTATCTTGGATTGAATGATCATTTCGAACTGACAGGAATGGCCTACCGGGTAATGCCGGTAAGTACCAACGGACAGGGAGCTGGTGTTGATACCGATAAAATGTATGATAACATGATGCATAAATTCCGTTGGGGAAATGTTGCCGATCCGAAAGTTTATCTGGATGAAAATACCCTGAGAATGTGTCGTACCCACAGGATGATGTTCTCACAATTGATAGGAGCATTAATCAATGAAAATGACACTGTTCGTGCTAAGAAAGCGCTGGATTATGCCATGGAAGTTCTTCCGCCGACAACAGTTCGTCATGATTATACTTCCGCTATGCTTGCCGAATATTATTATGTGCTGGGTGAGATAGAAAAAGGTAATGAAATAATAAACTTTGTTGCCAACGATTGTGTGGAAAATATTGACTGGTATTTCAGATTGTCAAAGGCGCAGCGCAATAGTGTTGAGCGACGCATCGGTCATAACTTCGGTGTACTGAATCATGTGCTTCAGATAGCGGAAAAATACAAACAGCAATCAATTGTGACGAAATACTATCCGGTACTTGAAAAGTATTCACAACGGATGAGTATGTAAATTACCATTATGCAGTTTCCTGTATTTTTGCGCCCTCTGTTTGGTAGAATAAGCTGGCGGGTTAAAACTGATTCCAGACTCATTTACCTGACTTTCGACGATGGGCCGGTGCCGGAGGTGACTCCACGGGTGCTTGATATCCTTGATCACTACGGGTGGAAAGCCACATTCTTTTGCGTAGGTGAGAATGTGCATAAATATCCCGAACTGTATCAGGAAATATTACGCAGAGGTCATCATGTGGGTAACCACAGTTATAATCATGTACGGGGTTTTCGACTTTCAGTAAAGGATTATGTGGCAAATGTAAAGAAAGCGTCGGAACTGATCGACAGTAAGCTTTTTCGACCGCCTCACGGAAGAATTAGGTTTTCTCAGATAAAAGCACTGAGAAATGATTATCAGATTGTAATGTGGGACGTGATTACTTATGATTATGATAAAAAAAAATCGCCTGAAGCTATATTTAATATTATCAGGCGGTATTTAAGGAAAGGATCTATTGTTGTCTTTCATGATTCTATAAAGGCAGAAAAAAATGTTTTATCAGTATTGCCCAAAGCGTTGGCTTACTGGAAAGAACAAAATTATCAATACGGTTTGCTCTGAGGGGCACTCCAAAAAACCAAACCTGAATTTTATCCGGTAATCAGATTGCCGGAAGATTATAATTTCAACTTATGAAAGAATCTGTTTTACATTACATCTGGCAGTATAAGCTATTTGTACAGCATAACCTGAGAACTTCCGACGGTGAAGTACTTGAAATAATTGACGTTGGGAAGTTGAATTCCAATGCCGGTCCGGATTTCTTTAATGCAAAAATCAGAATTGGAAAAACAGTTTGGGCCGGAAATGTGGAGATTCATACATGTTCGTCGGACTGGAACAAACATAAACATCAGTCGGATCCCGCATACAACAACGTTATTTTGCATGTGGTTAAACAGATAGATGTGCCTGTGTTCCTGCAGGATGGAGAAAAAGTTCCGCAGCTCGAGTTAAAATATGCCGAAAGTATTGAACAAAACTATGAGGCATTGCTGGCAAATAATAAATGGATACCTTGTTGTGACAAGATACTCCAGCTTTCGGATTTTGAAATAAACTGTTGGAAAACAGTGATGTTGATGGAAAGGTTATCACAAAAAGTTCATGATATTGAGGTGCTTCTCGGGGCAAATAATAATTTTTGGGAAGAAGCGTTCTTTTGTTTATTATGCAAAAGCTTTGGTGGCTCAGTAAACGGAGAAGCATTTTTAGCATTGGGGAGATCCATTCCATGGTTGGTTGTTCAAAAGCATCGTCACGACTTGTTTCAACTTGAAGCATTATTATTCGGGCAGTCGGGATTACTTACAGCCGTACGAAGCGGGGATGCTTATGTGGATAGTCTAAAACAGGAATATCAGTTTTTGCAACAGAAGTATGGGATGCAAATGATTTCACCGGATTTATGGAGATTGTTACGACTGCGTCCGGATAATTTTCCGCAGGTCAGGATTGCGCAGCTTGCTTCTTTGTTGCACCGACAAAATAGTTTGTTTTCTAAAATAACTGATGCCACGGATTTAGCCACACTAATCGGGTTGTTCTCTGCCGTAGAACCCTCATCCTACTGGAAGTCACATTATCTTTTTGGTGTTGAAAGTAAAGTGAAAGCAAAGGAACTCGGGATAAATTCTATTTGTCAGTTACTGATAAATGCAGTGATTCCAATGAAATATTGCTGTGCTAATTATAAAAATAATCAGGAACAGAAGGAAATGGCAATCTGTTTATTAGAAAAACTGCCTTCTGAAAATAATTATATCACAAGAAAATGGAATGAGCTTGGTCTCAAAATCAATACAGCCGCCGATTCGCAGTCATTCATACATTTGTATAAACAATATTGTGAAGAGAAAAAATGCCTGCGTTGCAACATCGGTTATAAATTACTAACAACTTCAAATATCTAGTTTCCCGGTATGAAATATCTGAATTTTTTTCTTGGTTTATTGCTCGCTTTAATTGTTGTTTCCTGTGCCAACAGGGCAGCGGGACCGACCGGCGGACTGAAGGATACTATTCCTCCGGTGGTTGTGCGTTCTGTGCCTTTGGATGGTACTGTAAATTACAGAAAGAAAGAGATTCAGGTTTTTTTTAACGAAAACATAACGCTGGATAAGGTCACAGAAAACGTGGTTATTTCGCCTCCGCAAAAAACACAAGCGGTTGTAAAAGGGAATGGTAAGTTGCTTACGGTAAATCTTCAGGATGAATTATTGGATAGTACTACTTATAGCATTTTATTTGGAAATGCAGTCGTCGACCTGAATGAAAAAAACCCTTTGAAAAATCTGACTTTCTCATTCGCTACGGGAGCTGAAATTGATACTTTACAGGTCTCCGGAAGGTTAATTAATGCTGAAAATCTGGAGCCTCTTCCGGGGATTGTCGTTGGTGTACACAGCAACCTGAATGATTCAGCAATAAAATCCAATCAGTTTGTAAGAATAGCTAAAACCGACGATGAAGGAATGTTCACCATCAGAAATATAAAAGCAGGAAAATACAAACTCTACGGGTTGAAAGATCAAAGCCGTGATTATATTTATCAACCGGGTGAAGAAATAGCTTTTCATGACTCAATCATTATTCCGGAAGTGATTATCAAACAGCAAACAGATACTCTATGGAAAGATTCGGTGACAATTGATACCATCCGTCATTCCACCCGGTTGAATTATCTTCCGGGTGATATTACATTAAAACTGTTTAAAGAAAATAAAGACAGACAATACCTGGTTAAGTCGGAAAGACCTGATAAAAAATATTTTAGATTGATTTTCAACGAAAAACAGGAACGACTCCCTGAACTTACTCCCCTTAATTTTGATAAAAACGCCTCATTTTTAATTCAGGCTAATCAGGATAAAGATAGTTTAGTATACTGGATTCCGGATACTGCAGTATATAAGATGGATACACTGTCGGTAAGCATTAACTACCTGAAAACCGATTCTTTGTATCAGTTGGTGCCTTTTACCGATACCCTGAATTTAGTTGCCCGTAAGCCGGCAAAAACAACAAAATCAAAAGCCAAAGAGGCGGAAGTTGTAAGCATACCGGCATTAAACGTTAAAACAAATCTGAGTGCCACATTTGATTTATACAGGGAGATTTATTTTGATTCTGAGGAACCTTTGGATACAATTTTCTCCGAACGAATTAAATTATTTCAAAAAGTTGACACTACATTTAAAGAGTTGAACTTTGAATGGAGGATGAAAGATTCCATTTACCGGACTTTTTCGCTCAAATATCCGTGGAAACCGGAAGTAAGCTATGAACTGCGGATTGACTCTGCAGCATTTCAAAGTATTTACGGAAGGGTAAACAAGTCTGTTGAAACAGCCTTCAAGATTAAATCGCTGGATGAATATTCCGCTTTGAAGATAGTCCTCCAGAATTACGATTCATTGGCAATGATACAAATACTTGATACCAAAGAATCAGTAGTTATGACAGCAAAAGCTGCTTCTAAAGGCACACGGTTTGAATATCTGAAGCCAGGAGATTATTTTGTTCGTTTATACATTGATGAAAATAAAAACGGTCTTTGGGATCCGGGAGATCTTAGCTCAAAGAAACAACCTGAGCGGGTTTATTATTTTCATAAGAAACTAAGTCTTCGTGCCAACTGGGAATTAGAAGAGTTGTGGAATCATCAGGAGACAACCTATCTTTACAAAAAGCCTGAGGAATTGATGAAGACAAAGATTAAACAGCAATAATCCACAAAAACTCATCTGAAGAATTTGTTTTACAGCATCTTATATTAGCAGTAAGCTGAAATTAATTTACAAAAAGGAGTGTTTATAAAAAATATATTCATAAATTTGTGAGTTCTATTTCGTGAAAGTTTAAGGCGTTTCCGAAAAGCCGGTAGAGTAGGGTAACTTAAAATCTGTTTATTATGCTGGTAAAATTATCTTTGATTGCTCTTACATTGTCATTGCTGGGTTATTTAAGAAGTTCCATTGAAGGAAAAAAGCCCGGATATCTCCTCAACGCATCTGCAATACTGAAAAAATGGCAGTCGGAAAACAATTGGGCAGCCCGTTTTTCACCGTTTTTCTCTCCTTTTATATTTCTGTTCAATCTTCTTGCATGGGGTGTTTATGGATTTGAGTCCATAATTGACTTTTTTGTCTTCCTGATCAAGAAGCTCTGGTGGCTCATCATGTGGTGCTGGAATGAAGTTCTTCATCCTACGGTTTTTGCTTTGGTTCGTTTGCTTTGGCATTATCTTGTGGTGTTTAGCTGGAAGTTCTTTCGCTTTGCTTTTGCAAAAATACCTGAAGGTGTTAAAAAAGACAATATATTATTCTCACTGAAAAAACTATTGCTGTTTGGCGCAGTATGTCTGGTTGCAATCTTAAGCTATTTGCTTACCATGAATATGATAGTGCTGGTAGTTGCGTCACTGGTTGTCTTTTATTTCTTTCAATATACGGTTTTTTCAACCATAACTTCTTTGCGTTCCGGTGACTTTACGGCTTCACCTGTTTTCCCGGGACTTAGAATTTCGGTTCTATGGCTTGCATTATCAACAGTGTCTTCTGCTCTGTTGGTGTTGCTTACCCAGTTTGCCAAAATCTATATTGTCAGCGGACTTAGTGTTATCCTGATACAGGTGTTGCTGCCCTTTGTTATAATATTTGGATTGGCTTTTCTTTCGACTACCTTCTATTTACCTGCTTATATAAAAGAAAATGGGCCGGAAGTAGATGCGTTGAAGTTCATGAAAGTTTGGTTATTCAGGTTGCCAAAACTGTTTATGTCGCAAGTTTTCCAATTTATAGGATTGTTTATTTTAAGCATTATTCCTTTTTTGATAATACTCCTCTTAAATATTGGATTAAAACAGGTAACTGATAAGAATATTCCTGAATGGACCAAACATGTTGTGACAATAAACTATCATATTCCTTCTGTTTCATCTAATAAACTGACTGTTGAAGATATTGTTAAAGAGAAGGCTCAGCTAACCCTGAAGCATGATTCAGTAGAACAGATTTATAAAAAGAAGATCACTTCCTCAAGAAATGAACTGGATGAAGCAGTCAGGCTGAAAAGTAAAATTAAGGATAATGCCATCCATACATTTGACAGGAAAGCCTATGTAGGAGAAAGTCAAAGTTTCAGTATTCCGGATATAGAGAAATGTACTGATTATGAGTGGAAAATAAAGGATGCCGTTACCAATGCTGAAATAAGAAAAGTGAATATTGATAGAAATCAGATCACCGGTTCTCCGGTTTTGTATCATCAGTGGAGTAAAGCGGGGAATTATACGATCAGTCTGGTGCCAAAGAATATTTGCGGTAAAGCGGCTGAAGCATCGGTGAATGTTGAGGTAATCAACCAACCGATTGTAACGATGGCAAATGGAGAAGTAAGTAAAGAAAAGTTTGTGCCCCCTGTAACAAAATATTTTGTAACAAGAGAAGCTGCCGATTACGCTATTGAACTGATCAATGGTCAGATTAATGATTATCAACAGGATAAAAAAGAAGCATTAAAAACATATGATAAAGAGCTTCAGGTTTTTGACGAAAGGATTAATCATCTGAACTTCACTTCCGGTGAGCATATTCGGATGCTGATTTCTAAGATTATCGGGTTAATCGGACTCATGTTAATGGTAGTGTTTTACCTGTCGGTTCTATGGACTTATCTGCTCACATATCATTATGATATGTTTGGATTTGAACAGGCAGAAAAGCACTATTGGATGCGTCTGCTGGATGAAATCAGGGCAAAAAATCCAAATCAGCCCTTGCTGGGTGTTTTTGTGTTAATAATCCTGGCAATTGTGTTGATATTGAATGATTTCTGTTTAAAAATCATTGACGTAATTACAAATTCTTTATTCTGATTATTTGATTAACAGGAAACTGAGTGCTGTGGGTGAATGCTCGCAGCACTTATTTTTTGATTACTTTGGTCTGATTTTTAGCGATATAGTCTTTCCAGCTTTTATAATCTTTTGACGAAGCAGGGTTGCCCATTTGCAGATAATGACAAAAGGCGGCTGCCAGTCCGTCGGTAGCATCAAGCTGTGGCAACATCTGGTCGGCAGGAATGTTAAGGAAACGTCGCAACATATCCGCCACCTGTTCTTTAGAGGCATTTCCGTTTCCGGTGATGGCCATTTTTATTTTCAGAGGGGCATATTCGGTGATGGGGAGTTCGCGATACAAAGCGGCCGACATGGCCACCCCCTGTGCTCTGCCTAATTTTAGCATTGACTGTACGTTTTTACCGAAAAAGGGTGCTTCGATAGCCAGTGCATCCGGATGAAACTCATCGATCAATGACAGAGTGCGGTTGAAAATCTTCTGAAGTTTGAGGTAATGATCGGTGTATTTTTTTAAATCGAGCACTCCCATGGCGATCATTGTCGTTTTGTTCCCACAGACTTTTATGAGTCCGTAACCCATGATGGTTGTTCCCGGGTCGATCCCCAATATGATCTGCTCTTTTGCGTTAGTCATTATAATAATTCAAGTGCTGTGGTAAAAAATAATACTTCCTGTCCGAAATTAGCTGTACATTCCTGTTGCATTTTTTCGGCGTGAAGTTGATGCCATTCATCCAGTTTAGCATGGCTGATGATGTGAAACTGGACAGAGTAGGATGTGCCTTCCTGACCATGATCGCTCAATACCCTTGCCAGTTGGGGTTGGCTGAAAAAGCCGGTAGACACCATGAATGGAATGTGCTGGTTGCTTACCCATTTTAACCACTTGTCCGAAACTTTGTCCGACACCAGAAAGGTAATATTGAAAATCAGCATGCGTAGTTTTTTGTTTAAAAAATTTCTACAAATGTAGGTAAAATTTGCAAAACTTGTGTATCTTTGCACCGCAATTTCAAAATCAAAAACGGGGGTTTAGCTCATCTGGCTAGAGCGCGACACTGGCAGTGTCGAGGTGACCGGTTCGAGTCCGGTAATCTCCACGTTTTTGAAA
>JAYFPP010000017.1:0-5371 GCA_034927635.1 Paludibacter sp. | reverse complement strand
TGTTCCACATCAGCAGCAAACTCACTACGGTCGATGTTCCTACCGTTGGTTTTGCTTTTGGTACATTGGCCGTGTAATTCACATCTTCTACATTTTGCCGGATTATTATATCGCTGAAACTTATAAGCTGACTTATATCCTTTGCTGCTATGCGTTAGCCAGGTTCCGTTGGTGGTCAGCGTTTCTCCTCCAGGACAGGTAAAGCAATCCTTTTGTGCATCGTAAATAAATGATGTTATCGGAAAGATATCAGGATCGTTCGAAGCCGGTTCTTTGGGCGACACATAAGTCGTGATTCCGTTTTCTTCACACAGTCGTATCTGTTCGCCTGTGTGATAACCTTTGTCGGCCAAGACATCCATTTGCTCTGCCTGTAACACTTCTTTTGTCCCAACAGCAACCGTTGACAGGGCATTGGTATCGTTTACTCCTCCGGTATCAAAATGAGTAATCAACTTGTTTTTGGCATCCACCGATGCCTGTACATTGTATCCCACTACTGTTATTCCCCGTTGCAACACTACTGATTGTGAGTCCTGATCAGTGGTGCTTAGCTGGTCTTTACCTGTTTCTTTCAACTCTGCTTCAATGGCCTGATATTTTTCCCTGCGACTTTTTTGTGTTTCTATCTTATTATGTAATACCGTCTTTGCCTCTTGTGAATCGGCTTTATCCAATGCATCTTCAAACTCATTTATGCGTCCATCAATGTACTCCAATTGCCGGTCTATTTTCTTCTGATTGTAATTATTTTTTAGCGAGTTTTGTGCCCTCACTTTAAACGAATCAATGGCAATGGTTTTTCCTTCTATCAGGCCCAACTCTTTTAGCAGGAACACAAACTTGCGAAAAATAGCCCTGAAACTTTCTGCATATTCTTTCCGAAAAGAGCAAATGGTGCGAGCCGAAGGTGTCTGTTCACACAACAACCAACGAACTTCCAGATTCAACTGTGCTTCGCGTTCCAGCTTACGAGACGAACGGATGCCGTATCGATATCCGTAAAAATACAACTTCAGCAAAATACCCGGATGATAGGGAGGTCGTCCTTCATCTTTAAATGTAACATGCCGGAATCCGAAACTCTCTAAATCAATGGAATCAACGAAATAATCAATCACTCGAACAAAACTATCCAAACCCACCATTTGCTCCAGACAAAAGATTTGTAACTGATTCCGCTCTTCGCCCTGTACGTGTTGCATAAATCTGTAATGTATTGGTTTACACCATAAAAATACATATTTATCTTCTAATAAACAACGCTTTAGCTGTGTTTTTCAACAAATAACGTTACTGAATCAATTTATTCAAATTATTTAAAAACTAAAACATCCGCTGATGTTTTTGCGCAGTCTGACGACCGAGGCTATGGGCATTTGGCGGGTTGCGGGAGCGTTCGCTGTCGCACAGCGACAAAGTAAATGCGGGAGCAAAACCTCCAAATTGCACCTCAGCCAGCCAATGCCTATAGGCGGGTGTTATGGGGTGTAATTTATTTAGATTTCCACACTATTTAATTTGTATGCTTTCTCGTCGTCTGCAATCTCCATTTTAAAAATTCTTATTCCTTTTTTTCTTGCGATAGAAGTTAATTTAACCTGATTCTCCTTTGAAATTTCAGCACCTAAATATATTTCTTTAGGAGAAATACTGGGAATACAAGCATAATCAGGTTTTTTATGTTCTATGTTGTTATCCATCAATTTTATTATTCTCCATTCACGTTCATACGACCAATCTAATGATTTAAATAGTAGCCATTTGTAATAAAAGAGTTTGTCATAAAATGGGTCATTGAACGTTATTCCTCTTAATCTATACATGTCCATCATAAAATGAAACTCTAAATATTTTGTAGCATCATAACGATTTTTAGAATAAATTACGGGGAATAATTTCTGGTTAATAAACAAACTCCCTTTTATATTTTCCTTGCCAATGTCTACAGAGTAAAGCTCTTGAAAGTTATAATTTAATGCAAATCCTTTATGGTTGTCAGCATAATGAGACCACATTAAAGTTGATTCAACAGATTCACTGAAGCAACCTACAAGAGCGGATTCTTTTATACTTTCTTTACAGAGCTTTGTTATTAAATCAATTCTTCGAGAATAAAATTTCTTTTGAAATTCAATCTCATAATCTGTTAATTCAATTGGCTTGCCATTAATTGTTGCGTTTCTTATTATTTGTTCGACAAATTCAGCACCGCACTTCTCAATCATTTCTTCCTTATATTCAACATTGTTCAATAGATTTTGTATATGTGTAAAGCTTTTGCTTTTACTCATTCCATTTACAAAGAAATCTAATATTTCATTTTTGTTTATGTATAAATAAGAATCGTGCGGGTCATTAAACATAGTAGGTTTTGTCAACCATACTTCACAATTATCAAATGCTTTTATATGGTAGTCAGAACAGGTTCTATATCTAAATAGATTTTGAGGTGTCTGCTTACGGCAATATTCGTGTAATTCAGATACTTTTTTAGTTTCATCTTGAGGATTCATTTCTTCAGGAATAACTAATCCCATTATATATTTTTCAAAATCTCTGTTCATTTTTTTATTATACCCCATAACGGACAGCACTATGTGTACACCCGAATGGGTGCACATAGTGCGTGTTATGGGCTAGGCGATTTTGACATTAAATTGTGTCTCATTTTTTTATATTTTCAACAAAATCGGTTCATACATAAGTTCATAATTTTCGCTCAAAATAGTAGCATTAACAAAAGTTGTATGTTCTGATTTCTCAATTCCGTATGCTCCGTGAATATGTCCAAAAAGGTGATACTTGGGTTGAGTTTTCAATACAATATGCAATAAGTTGCGGTCACCATGTTTGATATTTGCCGAATAATCTAAAATAGAGTAAGGCGGTTGATGCGTTATGAGAACATTTGTGTCGATTGGGATTTTCTGCAAATTCGTATCATAATCGCCTGTCATCGCATCTTCCATAAACATGGGTACACCATAAAATCTTACGCCTTGAATAGTAATACTCGAATTGCACAGATAAAAGCAGTTTTCTGGAAGTCTATCTATATTTGCTTCATACAAACAAAAATCGTGATTGCCTGCAATAAATATTTTGTATTTGTATGGTAATCCACCAAACCATTCAATAAAATCCATAATCTCGTTTTCCGAACCTGCAAAAGATATGTCACCCGAGTGAATGATTATATCAGCTGGTGGCAAATTGCGTAATTCGTGGTGCTTACTATGGGTATCGGAAAGGTGGAGAATGAGCATATTATAACTTTATATTCTCAATTATAGCATCATACCTCGCCTTTTTGCTTGCTCTTGCACAAGGATGGTAAGTTCTGAATGCGTATTGAACTGACGGAAATTGTTCATTATCAAAATCCAAAAGCGCAACTTGTCGGATATTATTCCAATTCGGAATTGCATTGTATTTGTCTTTGCTTATTCCCAATTTCTTTTGCAATCTGCTTTCCCAAAATATTGTCGGTCCAGTAAAAAATACGATAACTTGCGGTTGAATGATATTTATTTCGTCTTTTACAACATCAAAATATTGGTTCTCAATATCTTCAAGAATTACTTTTTTCTGGTTCCCTTCTACATTACGCCCAATTTTTACAATATCATTCCAAACATAGCGAACTTTTTTATCTTTGAATTTGTCGTTCAAACGGTCAATAAACAAATTCATTCCGCCACCCATTCCACGAGTTTGTCTTTTGCCGTCAACGTTACAAGCCCCTGTCTTATTATTGAACGTTTTGATTTTTGGCGATAGTTTTCCTTTTTCGTCAAGAAGATTAACTCTATCGTACATATACCAATCGCCTGCCGACATATCTTGTCCAAAAAGCATCACTTTTATGTCTGCGCTTTCAAAATCGTCAGAATTGTCAGTATTTAGTAGTAAAGGATTGTATTCATAACTGTACAATTCGTTTGAGTCTAATGCTTTACATAAAGCAGACCACCTTGAAGCATAATACAATGCTAATTTTTGATTGATATTCATACTAACTTAACCTTTCTACGTCAAAAAAATTTTTTGAAAGAGCTCCAATTCCAGTATACCTCCAAACTACATTATACTTTGCAGCAAAAGCACTTTTAATACTCTCCCATTCACTTGTTACATTAGAAAAGTTTGGATTATTGGTAACGTACTCAATACTCATACCTTTTTCTAATCCTGAAGGACTTGAATTACCTCGATTTTTTACAGTGATTTTAAACAGCATATTGATAAAATTACTAGTTTGCCTCCACTTATTAATCGGCTATCGGCGTTGCTCCGGTAAATTTTCTTGTTTACGAATTGTTGTCGGACTGCTATTTTTGTGATTTTTCTGTCAAAACCATTCCCTATATTAGCTGTCAGTCACTTTCTTTCTTTTTTTTCGCTTGCCCATAACACCTAACTATACGAACCTTATTTCTGTATGCGAACCAGTGGTTCGTATACATCCGCCTTAGATTTGAAGTAAAAATCATCAAAACATTATAAATGAATGAAATAGAAAATGACGAGAAAATGGAGGTGTTTCGCATATAATATTTCAATTTAAGGAAATAAAAAGTTAAAGTGTTTTAAAATTTACCTCAAAAATAAAAACAAAAACTGAATAAACAATAATATCTTACATATTAATTTCCAACTTATCTAACGGACTAACTATCTGATCAAATCCCTTCGTAGTAATATGCGTATATAATTCAGTAGTTTTACTGCTACTATGCCCCAACAGACTCTGAATATACCTTAAATCTGTTCCTGCTTCTAACAAATGTGTTGCGAAACTATGACGAAGTGAATGTACAGTAATACGTTTTTTTATCTGAACTTTTATTACGGCTTGCTTTAATATCTTCTGAATACTTCGTGATGAATAACTACCTCCGTCAGATCCTTCAAATATAAAGACTTTAGGTTTATACTCAACAAAGTATTTCCTCAACACCTCTAAAGTCTTCTTCCCCAATAAAGTATACCTGTCTTTTTTACCTTTCCCCTGCTCTACCCTAATCTGCATCCTCTGACTATCAATATCCTTGATTTTCAGATTAATGACCTCACTTATTCGCAATCCTGCCGAATATATAGTCATCAATATGGCTTTGTGCTTGAGATTCTCTGTTGCATCAAGTATGGCTTTTACCTCTTCTTCGCTCAACACTTCCGGCAAATACATTTCTTCCCGGGGTCGGTCAATTAAATAAATCTTTCGGATGCCTCCGAGAACACGTTCATAATAAAACTTTATAGCATTTATCGACTGATTCTGATAAGAAGTAGAAACCCTTCTTTCATTGACTAAATATCTCAAAAATTCAATGATCATGGTTTCTGTGATTGCCTCAGGCTCAAC
>JAYFPP010000207.1:0-6380 GCA_034927635.1 Paludibacter sp. | reverse complement strand
TCTAAGGGAGGTTATTATCCACAGGTAAAGACATTTGTTGTCGGACTTAACATCACTTTTCAGTAATCAAACAGCGAGCAGACAATTAATATAATAATCGAATAAAATTCAGTAAAAATGAAAAAATATATCCTACCGGTTTTATTTGTTACATTAACATTCTCATGTAACGATAATTTTCTGGAAAGACCACCACTGGACACGCTTACCAACGAAAACTTCTGGCAGAGCGAAGATCACCTGATCAGTGCCGCCAATGTTTTCTCCGAAACCCTCAGGGGAAAGGAATTGCTTAATATTGTGGAAATCATGGGCGAAAGTGCGCCATGGGCAGTACCTACCGCCTATCGCACCATCGGGGGAGGCAACTACTCTACCGATATCGTACAGATAAACAATATATGGACAAGAGGATATTACAGCATCGGACGATGCAACTACTTCCTTGGAAATTATCATCGTGCCACCACTGTTGCGCCGGCGGTAAGGGAACGATACGCCGCTGAAGCTTATTTCTACCGTGCTTATAACTACTGGTTCCTCACTACTTTCTTCGGCGATGTTCCTTATATCACTACTGAGTTGAATGTCAATTCACCGGATGTGTTTCGCGGAAGAGACCCAAGAGCCGAAATAATCGACAGCATTACAGCCGATCTCGAACGGACGTATAAAAACCTGCCCGTGTTTATTGCACCTGCATCTGCCGAATTCGGAAGGATATCGCAAACAGCGGCACTGGCGTTACTTTCACGCATTTATCTTTATAACGAAAGATGGAATGATGCCGCTGATGCTGCAAAAAGAGTAATGGACATCGGTTATCATAAATTATATTCCACCGGAAATCCCGATAAAGATTACCGTAACCTGTTTACCTTCACTGGTCGCGCGTCGAGAGTTGCTGCCAACAAGGAAACCATTCTGGCATTCATCTATAATTATGATTTGGGCGAAAACGCCCGTACTTCTCATAATCTTTCCAGAGAAATCTGGGTTCCGGGCGACTATTCCCGCTTTGTTCCCACTAAATCAATGATAGAAGCATATCTTACTGATCAGGGTCAGGTATGGAATCCGGCATCGGTGAATACCTATGAAGAAGTATTCCAGCACCGTGATCCCCGCATGACGCAATCTATTCTGGTGCCGGATTCTCCCTGGGAAGGAAAAAAGGACGGTAATCCCAATAATACCGACCCGGGCATGTTCACTTATCCCAAGTTATCGAACGATAAGGATGGTTGTATGACGTATTCGGGTTACTACCTGAGTAAATATGTGGAACCTTCGAAAGTAGGTCAGGTAGGTCAGGATGATAACGATATCATCATGTTCAGATATGCCGAAGTCTTACTTAACTACGTTGAAGCCCGCGAGCGCGCCGGAGGCCTCACACAGGCTACACTGGACAGCACCATCAATCTGTTGCGCGACCGTGTCGGAATGGTACATATGAACCTCGCCAATCTGCCTGCCGGATCGGACATCAGAAAAGAAATCCAGAGAGAAAGAAGGGTGGAATTATACTTTGAAGGTCACCGCTATTTCGATATTATCCGCTGGCGACAAGGCGAACTTTTAGGAAAAGACTTATTGGGTGTAAACCGTAACTGGCTCGACGAATCAAAGTTACCGGCCGGTATCTTAGGTTCTCTCAAATGGAAAAGTGTGGATGGTGGTCAGTACCTTGTTGTTGAAACAGGAAGAACATTTGATCCTGCAAAACATTACCTGCTTTCACTGCCCTTCAACCAGATGCAGCGAAACCCGGCACTGAGACCCAACAATCCCGGATGGAATTAATCAGTTGAGTTTGAAAAAATTTTGACACCTATAAAAAGACAAATGATCAGATATAAAAATATTGTCGTGACTCTGCTGTTGGCAATTACCACTTTGCTGAATGCCCAACAACCGGTAACCATTAAAGTGATGTCGATGAATATCAAGGAAGGAGGCAGGTATGCCAATTTCGATACGGATGCTTTCTGCGAATGTATTCGTCAATACAACCCCGATTTCATTGCTTTTCAGGAGATGGATTACTTTACCAGTCGCAATGGGAATAAGGATATGCTTACCGAAATGGGAGCCAAACTGGGGATGTTTCCATTCTTTGGCAAAGCTTTCAATTACAGCGGAGGCGCCTTCGGAGGAGCCATCTTATCGAAATATCCTTTTTTTAATGCGCAAACACTTTCATCGAAACCTGCGGGAGCCACCGAAAACAGGGTGTGCGTTTATGTTGACGTGCTGTTGCCGAACAAAAGGAAGGTGAGAATTGCCACCACACACCTCGATGTGACTGCCGACGATCAGGTGAGGATTACCTCATTAGCCAATTTCAATAAGTTGATTATTGCTGATAACGATCCGGTGCCAACCTTACTGATCGGCGACTTTAACGCAAGTCCCGAATCGGACACGATGAAATATGCAAAAATCAAATGGCAGGACATCGGAGCCGGAACCGGTAACACCATATCGAGTACCAATCCCACAGCTCGAATCGAT
This sequence comes from Paludibacter sp., assembly GCA_034927635.1. Lineage (GTDB taxonomy): Bacteria > Bacteroidota > Bacteroidia > Bacteroidales > Paludibacteraceae > Paludibacter. Next base: position 3,863 of record JAYFPP010000207.1, on the reverse strand, counting down.
TATGTAATGGGATTTCCGAAAACATGGGTTAAGAAAAGCTATGATATCGTTGCTTATCCGAATCTGTCAGACCATTGCTTTATTGTTGCAACACTTGAACATCCGTAAACATGAAGATAAAGAACATTCTATATAGTATCTTATTTCTGAGCGCAGTTATCGTTCTGAATGCCTGTGACGATAAACCGGAAATACCCGGCGACGACACCTACGAGGCACCGGAACCTCCTGATGCTGTTAACAGCTATAATCTCTTCACACTGGAGTTTTACTCCCGTTTAACTGAAGAGAATCTGTTCGGAGCAGCTTCCTACGACGCAATTGTAAGTCGCCTCAGTACCAATCAGACGAATCTGGCTTACCTTTTCGACCGGTCGGATATAACAATCGGACAAACATCTGCTGTGGTTGACATTGCATGGAAATCGAAGAAAAATGCCTTCTTTGTTCAGAACAACACAGCTGATAATGTTATTGAAGGAACAGGCATGATTGTCAGACAACTGGTTCCGGTATTTCCCGGTACTTTTAACTCCGACAGTCTTTTCATCGCGGGCTGTGCACTTTCGGCTCCGTTGTACACAACAACTCCTGTTACCCTGCTTACCTGTAAACTGAAGGAGGACTATCAGATAAAAATCTTATCGGGATATTTTTCTGAGAGTATAAGTTCCAATAAAGTTGTAGTCGGCACAATGCTATCGGGGATGGAAGATACATTGCGCGACTACCTGAAACATCATCTGAAGAATTTCCGCATTGCGGTATTGTCGTCGACACAAACCGGCAAAGCCTATAAAATTTTCATCCTTTCGCCGGTGAACTTTGTTTGCCGTGGGTTTCAGGAACTGACGGTGGGAGAATTCCCCATGTATCAGATAAAAATTGAATACTTAAATTAATGTCAAAATGAAACAACTGTATATTATCCTCTTTTTTCTTTTACCGCTGACGCTGCCAGCCCAAAAAGGCAGTACTTTAAACATCATGACCTATAACCTCCGTTTCGGGGAACTGGCAAGTCTGGAAGAGATGGCCGGTTTTATAAAAAGTCAGGATCCCGACATTGTTGCTTTACAGGAATGCGACTGGAAAACCAGCCGTGAGCGTGCTCCCCAACAGAAAGGCAAAGCATTTGTCAACGAGCTGGCCTATCATACCGGCATGTTTGGCATTTACGGTAAAGCCATCGATTATCAGGGAGGTTATTACGGTGTGGGAGTTTTATCAAAATACCCTGTCATTCGGAGCGAGCGTATCCTTTTACCCAACCCCGAGCCAAAAAAAGAACAAAGAACCATGCTCATCTGCGACATTGAATTGCCCGACAAGAGCATCCTCACATTTATATGCACACATCTTGAAGTCTCGTCGGCCGATGCCAGAGCTGCTCAAATCAGCTTTATCAATGATAAAATCAAAAGTATAAAAAATCCGGTGATACTGGCAGGTGACATGAACGCGAAACCTTTCGACAAAGAAATCGTTGAAGGATTCTCCTGTCTGCTGAATATGACAAACACCGAATTAACCTATTCATCCATGAAGCCGGAAATGAAGATAGATTACATCTTCGGATACCCGAAGGAAAAGATGGAGATGGTTTCGACAAAAGTACATGTGGAAAGTAAGTTATCCGACCACTTCCCTGTAAGTTCAATAGTAAAAATCAAATAATTAACAACTAAATTAAAATAAAAAGTCATGAAGAAATCAGGTATTTTATTCTTATGTATGACAGCAATCATCGCTGTTGCAGGCTTTACATCCTGTGAAAACGACAAAGAACTCGACGCTAACGTTACCTTTAACATCAGCCAAACCAGTTTTGATGTGGTGAATTACGGACAACCCGTTATGATCTCGGGAACAGCAACAGCAGAAAGCAACATCAGTTCCATTACCTTCACCAGCGTGAAGAAAGAAGGTGAAAACTATGTAGCTTTAGGCGATCCTCAGAACTTCACCGTTACAGGAGCCAAAACCGAAACCTTCAATATGGAGTTTTTTGTGGATAATAAAACAATGACCCATATCGAAGTGAAAGCAACGGTGGGCAAAGCATCGAAATCAACTTACATCGCTGTAGCCTCTGTTGAAGGCGAAGCCACAGGTTCGGCCTTTGTTTCGGAAGTAATGATGCGTGCCGACACACTGGTATGGAACAACCAGAATCATCCCGATCAATATCCCAATCCCAATACAGGAGCAAGATCAGCTACTCCTTCTTATTTCTCTATCCATGGGGTAGATATCAATGGAGAAAAGAAACATGTGCTTTCGGTTGATGAAATGCGATCAGTAAACGGTCTGAACGGTAGTTTCTGTTTCTTAAGTGTGTTGCAAAACACCAGCAACAATGCTTATATCGGTTCACAACGTGGTTATATGTTCTCAGCACTTGCCGGTCTGGGTGGTGGCACTACCGGTCGTCAATGCGACCTCTACGAAATTGAAGGAAAAGCCATTAATGCTGTTAATGCCGATAAAACTGAATTTAAAATCATTGCCGGCTCATGGATTGGTGGTGACTGGAAAGAAGACCGTTACAAATTTGTTGATTCACTGTTCGTTGTGATTGGCAATGAAGCTTCCACCGAAGCTGCCAAACTCAGGGCATTCTACCTGCTTGGAAAAATTCAGGAAAGACTCGACAATGCGACACTGGGTGTTGCCGAAAATCCGACTTCACTGGGATCACTCACTTATGCCCGTCGCCGTACCAATGCAGGCACCTCAGGTACCAGCCCTATGGTCGAAAACTTCCGTGCAGGAGATTATATTATCCTTCGCAGCGAAAGAATTAACAACGGCATATCGAAATATTATTACGGTATCATGCAAATCGTACAGATTTACGACGACTCTCAGGCTTTTGTTAATGTAGATGGTGTAGGTCAGAAAATCGGTCAGAACGAAGCACAGCAGTTGTTCCTGAAACCGCTTATCCTGAATATTAAAGTTCAGACTGAGCTTTGATTGATCGCTTCAGCTTAATTTAATTTTTAACCACATTAGTCACTTAAGGACACATTAGAAAGATTTAATTTTCGGGTGTTGTACTTTTAATGTACCCGGGTTTTACTAACAGAGTGTTTTGTTTAGTACATATAAGCGTTTTACTTTGTAAAAACCATCTATGTGTACTCATGTGACTAATGTGGTTAAATATCAAATCAATTTTAAACGCAAATATTTTATACGACTTAAAAAAAGCTCATCTTAATAAGTTACTTCCAACGATTATATATCATGATGAACCAACGAATTACATCCTTATTAACCAAATTTCTGTTGACGATAACTGTCATTACAATGTACAGTTGTGCCCAAAATAACACCGCTGATATTATTCAACCGGCAAAGGAGGTAATCCATCGCGCCATTGGTGAAAAAGTAAAAGAGATAGAATTTAAGGTCATCGAAGCTGAGGGAGGACTTGAAACTTTTGAGATAGAAGCAAAAAACGGTCAGCTAAGCATTAGCGGTAGCAGCACTGTTGCTATTTGTTACGCTTTCAACACCTATCTGAAAGAAGCCTGCGGCAGCATGAAAACATGGAGTGGTAAGCACATGCAACTCCCTGCCATATGGCCCGACTTCGATAAAAAAAGAGTGACCACGCCCTATAAGTTCCGGTATTATCTGAATGTGGTTACTTTCGGGTACACCACTCCTTATTGGGACTGGGCTCGTTGGGAAAAGGAACTCGACTGGATGGCGCTGCACGGCATCAATATGCCGCTGGCTACTGTTGCCAGTGAAGCTATTGCTGAACGTGTGTGGTTACAACTCGGACTTACCAAAGAAGAAATACGTGAATTTTTCACCGCACCGGCACACCTGCCCTGGCACCGTATGGG
>JAYFPP010000261.1:0-2101 GCA_034927635.1 Paludibacter sp. | reverse complement strand
GGAAGCTTTTGGCGGTAAGTTGATAAACCTGCCTGAAGTGCATCATGGAGTTAGTTCAAATATCCATGTGCTGGAAGATGATCTTCTGTTTAAAGGACTTCCTGATACGATGCTGGTGGGGCGCTATCATTCATGGGCCGTTGAAACGACTTCTTTGCCTGAATGTCTGAAAATAACAGCAGTGGATGATGAAGGATTGATTATGGCGCTGGCTCATAAAACCTATGATGTTCGTGGCGTACAATTCCACCCTGAATCGGTGTTGACTCCAGATGGAGAAGCGATGCTGAGGAATTGGCTGGGATTTAGCGAATAACTAATAACGAATAGCTAATAGCGGGAGCAATTTATCAATAGCCTCCGGTTTTAACCGTAGGAATCAAAAAAAAGATTATTAAAAAAGATAATATACGTACTAACCGGTCGTGTCTTAAGGAAACAAATAGAATAATATGAAACAAATATTAAATAGGTTATTTGATCATCAGTCCCTTACGCGGGAGGAAGCAACGGAGGTGATGACTAATATGGCCAATGGAAAATATAATGAGGCACAGATTGCTGCTTTTATTTCTGTATATCTGATGCGAAGTATTGAACTGGAGGAGGTTATCGGCTTTAGAGATGCTTTGCTCTCAATGGCGGTTCCTGTAAATCTTTCGGATCATAATATCATTGATATTGTGGGAACCGGGGGAGATGGAAAAAATACTTTCAATATATCTACAGCAGCTTGTTTTGTATTGGCTGGTGCGGGATATAAGGTGGCTAAGCATGGAAATTATGGTGCTACTTCTGTGAGCGGTTCATCGAATGTGCTGGAATATTACGGGGCTAAATTTACTACTGATCAGGACGTGTTGAAGACTTCTTTGGATCAATCGGGTTTTGCGTATCTTCATGCTCCGATTTTTAATCCTGCCATGAAAAATGTAGCTCCGGTAAGAAAAAATCTTGGAGTGCGTACTTTCTTCAATGTGTTGGGCCCTCTGATTAATCCGGTACAACCAGGGTTTCAATGTTTGGGGGTATATAACCTGAAAATGATGAGGTTGTATAGTTATATTTACCAGCATCTTGGCGTTAAATATACGATTGTTCATAGCCTGGATGGATACGATGAAATTTCGTTGACTGACAGTGCTAAGATAACGAGTGATACAGGTGAATTTGTTTATACACCAGAGGAACTTGGATTCAATAAAATTGAACAAAAGGCATTATGGGGTGGAGAAACCATCAAAGATGCTGCTGATATTTTTATGAATGTGCTCGATAATAAAGCCACCGACGCACAACGGGATGCGGTGGTTGTCAATGCAGCCTTTGCTATCCGTACCTGCTCTCCTCACAAGACAATTGATGAATGTACAGCTGAGGCGAAAGAAGCATTGATAAGCGGAAATGCAAAAAAAGCATTTATTGGGTTCTTAAAAGTTTATAGTTGAGAGTTGAGAATTGAGAGTTGAAATACATATATATTTTCATTCTGCCACTTATCACTCTCAACTCTCAACTTTCAACTTTCAACTATTCCTTGTCTTTTGTGGTTTTATAAATAAATATTTAGATGACAATTTTAGATAAAATAATCGCTGATAAAGAAAATGAAGTAGCAGAACGTAAAAAGCTCGTTTCTATTGACGATTTGCAGGCTTCACCTTACTTTAGCAGAAAGTGTATTTCGCTGAAACATAGTTTGTTAAATTCTGCATCTGGCATTATATCAGAATTTAAAAGAAAGTCTCCTTCCAAAGGTTGGATTCACGAAGATGCTGATGTGGTGGAGATTACTTCCGGCTACAATCAGGCGGGTGCTGCTGGTATTTCCATTCTGACGGATTCGAAGTATTTTGGAGGAGTTGCTGAAGATTTAATCGCTGCCAGGCCTCATCTGAGCTGTCCGGTCCTTCGAAAAGAATTTATGATTGATGAATATCAGTTGTATGAGGCTAAAGCGATGGGGGCTGATGTGATTTTGTTGATTGCTGCGGCGTTGACAGTTGAGAAGACTGAGGAGCTGGCATTGAAAGCTCATGATTTGGGACTGGAGGTTTTATTGGAAGTGCATAATCAGGAAGAATTACGGCATATAAACAAG
>JAYFPP010000030.1:0-8323 GCA_034927635.1 Paludibacter sp. | reverse complement strand
CAAGCCGGCGGTGCATGTCGTCGGGTGTCAGCTCATAAACGTTGCCGAAAGAATCTTTCAGCGCGTACTTGGTGGTCCAAACTTTGGTTGCTAATTCATCCCCCTGAAAAAATTCAAAGGATGCTTCGCGAATTTCATCGGGAGTATAGGTTTTTGCTTTCACGATAATAAAAAAATTAAATGAATTTGTAAGTTGTTTATTGTGTTTATCAGTGCATTATGTTGCTGCAGAGAAATTGCAGAAAACGGACTACAATTTTAGGGAAATAATTTCATTATTCAAACTAATATTTAAATTATTTTACTATTTAGAATGGAATGTTTCCAAAACTAAACAATATGTAATTGAAATACAGTGAAATAAAAAATTATGAAAGGTGAAAAGTTTTCCAAAATGAAAACTTGATGAAAGATGAGGTTGATGAAAATGTTTATAGGTTAAGGTGTTGAGGATAAGGGTTCACTCAATAACCCCATTAGCCACCTTAAAAATCTTTGCTTCACTTTTTAGCTGCCCAAGTAGTTGATCAAGGTGTTCCCGGTTCGTATCGGTAATAAAAATCTGCCCAAACAAATCGGATGCAACGAGTTGTACGATTTGCTCTACCCGTTTTGAATCGAGTTTGTCGAAAATATCATCGAGCAACAGGAGAGGGGAGCATTGGTGTATTTTCTTCAGAAAATCAAACTGGGCAAATTTCATGGAGATCAGGTAGGTTTTGTTCTGCCCCTGCGAACCGACCCTCTTGATAGGAAAATTATCGAGTAACATTTCCAGTTCATCCTTATGGATGCCCTGAGTGGAATATCCGAGTATCCGGTCTCTTTCACGGGTCAGTGCCATCCTTTCAAGCATGTCGTCATGTTTCTGATATTGAGAGATGTATTGCAGGCTTATCTGTTCCTTTCCACCGGAAATCTTTTCATAAAAATTCTGAAATACGGGAATAAAGTCGTTGATAAACCTTTCTCTTTCCTCAAAGATGTGTTTGCCGAAGCGATCCATCTGCTCTTCCCAAATCTCAAAAATGCTGTCTTCTACCGGATATTCCTGTTTCAGAAGGGCATTTCTTTGCTTGAGGGCATTCTGATATTGCAGTAAGTCCTGTAGATAGGATTTATTGTATTGTGATATTACGCCATCAATAAATTTACGACGCTCCTCGCTCCCTTCAGCAATTAATTCGCTGTCATCGGGCGAAACCATTACCAGAGGAATCAAACCGATGTGATCGGACAGCCGTTCGTACTCCTTTTTGTTGCGTTTGAACTGCTTTTTTTGCTTGCGTTTCATGCCGCAGTAGATGTTCTCCTCTTCGCCGTTTTTCTCATAACTTCCCTGAATCAGAAAAAAATCTGCTTCATGATGAATGTTTTGTGAGTCAATGGAATTGGAGTGACTTTTACAAAAAGAAAGATAATAAACAGCATCCAGTACATTGGTTTTTCCCATCCCGTTGTCGCCGATGAAACAATTGATCTTCCGCGAAAAATTCAGGGTGGTTTCCCGGATATTTTTGTAATTTAATATATAAAGAGTGTTAAGCCACATGTAAGTTCCTGTATCATATTAGTGCAAAAATAGCGTAATTATTTGTATCTTTGCGACAGTTTTTAAATTTTTATCAACAATTACTTTCAATTTAAATACAATGGCCAAATTAACCAAAGAAGATGCATTAAGGTATCACTCTCAGGGTAAGCCCGGAAAGATAGAAGTGATTCCTACCAAACCTTATAGTTCTCAACGTGATTTATCTTTGGCATATTCACCGGGTGTGGCGGAACCTTGTCTGGAAATAGAGAAAGATCCGAATGCAGCTTATGAATATACCGCCAAGGGAAATCTTGTGGCAGTGATTTCAAACGGTACTGCCGTGCTTGGTTTGGGTGACATCGGCGCTATGGCCGGAAAACCTGTAATGGAAGGAAAGGGATTATTGTTCAAGATATTTGGTGGAATTGATGTGTTTGATATTGAGGTAAATGAAAAAGATCCTGAGAAATTTATCCAGGTAGTAAAAGCTATTGCTCCTACTTTCGGTGGCATCAATCTGGAGGATATTAAAGCTCCTGAATGTTTTGAAATTGAGGAAAGGCTGAAGGCCGAACTGGATATCCCGATTATGCATGATGACCAGCATGGCACAGCCATTATATCTTCTGCCGGATTGATCAATGCGCTGGAACTGGCGGGTAAGAAAATTGAGGAGGTGAAAATTGTGGTGAATGGTGCCGGCGCTGCTGCAAATTCGTGTACGCAATTGTACATGATGCTGGGAGCTAAACTGGAGAATATCGTGATGGTCGACTCAAAAGGGGTGATTAACACACAACGTACCGACCTGAATTCAAGAAAAAAACCTTTCGCAACTTCACGTGATATTAAAACCCTGGCAGAAGCCGTAGCGGGATCGGATGTGTTTCTCGGTTTGTCAATTGCAGGTGTGCTGACGAAAGAGATGGTGAAGACCATGAATGATAATCCTATCGTTTTTGCACTGGCCAACCCTAATCCTGAAATTTCTTATGAGGATGCGATGGCTGCACGTAAGGATATCATTTTTGCAACGGGTCGTTCCGATCATCCTAACCAAATCAATAATGTGCTGGGATTCCCTTATATTTTCAGGGGTGCACTGGATGTGCGTGCGAAATGTATCAATGAGGAAATGAAAATTGCTGCTGTTCGTGCGATTGCCGAGCTGACTAAAAAAGCGGTGCCTGATGTGGTAAATGCAGCTTATAATATTAAACGACTGAGTTTCGGCAGGGAATATATCATTCCGAAACCGCTTGATCCGCGTTTGCTGACCATTGTTGCTCCTGCTGTGGCTAAAGCGGCCATGGAATCGGGTGTTGCCCGGATAGCTATTACGGATTGGGAAAAGTACAATAATAAGTTACGGGATATGATGGGAAGCGACAATAAAATGTTGCGCCATTTTTACGAAACTGCCCGTCAGAATCCTAAAAGGGTGGTATTCTCCGAATCTAATCATATCAACATGCTGAAAGCGGCTGAAGCGGCGCTGGCTGAGAAAATCTGTTTCCCTGTGTTGTTGGGTAATGAGGAGAAAATCGCCAATATCGCGGCTGAAAATCATATTGATCTGACCGGTATTGAAATCATCAATCTGCGTCACGACCGTGAAGAAAGCCGCCGTATTCGTTATGCACAGTATCTTGCCAAAAAACGTGGTCGTGAAGGGATGACTTTCGACGAAGCATACGAGAAAATGTATGAACGTAACTATTTCGGTATGATGATGGTGGAGATGGGTGAGGCGGATGCGCTAATCACCGGCGTTTATTCCCGTTATGCTGATTCGGTTATCGCTGCAAAAGAAGTTATCGGTATTCGCGACGGATTGAAACATATCGGCGCCATGCATATCATGAATACAAAAAAAGGTGTGTACTTTCTGGCTGATACTTTATTCAACCGTCACCCAAGTACGGAAACACTGATTGATGTGGCCAAACTTACCTATAATACGGTGAAGTTCTTTAATCATGAGCCGGTAATGGCCATGTTATCCTATTCAAATTTCGGTTCAGTACAGGAAGGCAGTCCGGCCAGCGTACATGAGGTGGTATCCAGCCTTCATAAAAACTATCCTGATATGTGTGTGGATGGTGAGATGCAGGTTACTTTTGCCCTGAACGATGAATTGCGCGATGAGAAATTCCCGTTCACCAAACTGAAAGGTAAAAAAGTAAATACCCTGGTATTCCCGAATTTAAGCTCTGCGAATTCAGCTTATAAAATGCTTATCGAAATGGGACTTGCCGATACCATCGGACCTATACAGATGGGATTAAACAAACCTATTCATATCCTCGATGTTGAAAGTTCAGTGCGTGATATCGTAAATATCACTGCTGTTGCAGTTCTCGATGCGATGGTAAATGATCAGAGAGAGTGGAATAATAAGGTGCAGGACCTTTGAGTTAGCGAATAGGTAATAGCGAATAGGTAATAGCGAAATGTAGAGACGTTGCATGCAACGTCTCTACATTTTTTTATTTATGTTATTCGTTATTCGCTATTACCTATTCGTTATTCGCTATTTTATTAGCCTCACCGGCAGTTTCTTGCCTCTGATGTCAATAAAAATCCCTTCTCCGGTATTGGCATAGGCCGTTTTAACATACCCCATTCCAATGCCGGTTTTTGTTCCGGGAAGGATGGTGCCTGATGTTACGTTTCCGATGATTTCTCCCTGTTCGTTGACGATGTCGTAACCGTGACGGGGAATGCCACGTTCGGTGAGTTCAAAACGAACGAGTTTCCTGCTTACGCCTTCAGCTTTTTGCTTCTCAAACAAAGGACGATCGATGAAGTTATTGCCATCAACGAATTTGGTAATCCATCCTAATCCCGCTTCTATGGGTGAGGTGGTGTCGTCGATGTCATTGCCATACAGGCAAAATCCGCTTTCAAGTCTTAAGGTATCTCTGGCACCTAATCCGATGGGCTTGATGCCCTCTTCTTTTCCGGCTTCAAAGATGGCATGCCAAATCTTTTCAGCATGTTCGGGCAGGAAATACAATTCAAAGCCTCCTGCTCCGGTATAGCCGGTATTGGAAATGATTACCTCATCAGCACCGGCAAAATCGCCGACAGTAAAGTGGTAGTATTTTATGGCCGACAGGTCGACTGAGGTTAATTTCTGTAATACCTGAGTAGCTTTTGGACCCTGAATCGCCAACTGTGCCATCCATTCCGAAGCATTATCCATTTCTGCACCTTCTGTGTTGTTGTCGTTCAGCCATTTCCAGTCTTTTTCAAGATTAGAGGCGTTTACAACCAACAAATACTTGTTATTTTCGTAGTGATATACCAGAATGTCGTCGACAATTCCTCCTTTGCCATTCGGCAGACAGGAATACTGAATTCTTCCTATGGGCAATGCGGCTACATCATTAGAAGTCATTCTTTGAACAAAATCAAAGGCTTTTGGTCCCTTGACCCAGATTTCTCCCATATGCGAAACGTCGAAAACGCCAACAGCATTCCGTACGGTGAGATGTTCGTCGATTATGCCCGAATATTCAATGGGCATGTTGTACCCTGCAAATTCGTGCATTTTTGCACCCAAAGCAGTGTGAATTTTGATAAATGGTGTGAAGTTCATTTTATTTGGCAATATTTTGTGCGATAGTAATGATTACCTGTGTTGCTTTTTCCATGGATTGAACGGGAACATATTCGAAGCGACTGTGAAAATTATGTCCACCGGCAAAGATATTCGGGCATGGAAGTCCTTCGAATGAAAGTCTTGCTCCGTCGGTACCCCCGCGAATCGGTTTTACCTTTGGTGTTATGCCAACTTCTTTCATCGCATCGAAAGCCAGATCTACAATGTGCATCACCGGCTCTACCTTCTCGCGCATATTGTAGTATTGATCTTTTATTTCCAGACTTGCAGTATTCTCTCCGAACTCAGCATTGATTTTATTAATCAAATGAGATAGCTCTTTCTTCCGGCGTTCAAAACGGTCCCTGTCGTGGTCGCGGATGATATAGTTCAGGGTGGTTTCTTCCACCTTGCCTTCCATACCCATCAAATGGTAAAAACCTTCGTAACCTTCTGTATGTTCAGGAGTTTCGTGTCGTGGTAACATGGAAATAAACTGGTGTGCAATACGCATCGAATTTTTCATTTTATGTTTTGCATACCCGGGATGTACGTTTAGACCGTTAATTGTGATTTTCGCGCCTGCAGCATTGAAGTTCTCGTATTCAAGTTCTCCGATTTCACCTCCATCCATGGTGTATGCCCATTCGGCACCAAACTTTGCCACATCAAAATGATCGGCTCCCTGTCCGATTTCTTCGTCGGGAGTAAAACCTATCCTAATTTTACCATGTTTAATTTCAGGGTGGGCGAGAAGGTATTCCATGGCGGTGACAATTTCGGCCAGGCCGGCTTTGTCGTCGGCACCCAACAGCGTAGTTCCATCGGTAACAATAATATCCTGACCAATGTATTTTTTGATTTCAGGATATTTAGCTGTTTCAAGTACGATAACTTTGTCTTCATTCAGCAAGATGTCGTTTCCGTCGTAATTGTTTATCACCCTGGCTTTGACATTCTTACCGCTCATGTCCGGACTGGTGTCCATATGTGAAACAAATCCTATAACCGGCACTTCCTTGTCGGTATTGGCCGGCAAAGTTGCCATTACGTAACCATTGCTATCCAGTTCAACTTCCGATAACCCAATGCCTTTCAGTTCTTCCACCAGAAATTGAGCAAATACCAACTGTCCGGGAGTGCTGGGAGTTAAATTGGTTGCTGTATCTGATGTTGTATGAAAACTGACGTATTTCAGAAAACGTTCTGTGATGTTCATACTTCAATAAATGTATTGTGAGGTAAATGTTTTTTAAATAAAGTAGAGCAAAGATAGCTGATTTTTGATACTTTTGCAAAATAAATATGCAGAATAATCAAGAACTTTCAAAATGAACATAGCCATTTATTCAGGGTCCTTCAATCCTATACATAACGGTCACCTGCAACTTGCCGGGTATCTGACCGACAACCAACTGGCAGATGAAGTATGGTTTGTGGTGAGTCCCTGTAATCCGTTGAAAGAACAACCCACACTGATTGATGAATACCTTCGTTTGGATATGGTCATCCTCTCTATCAGCGGGAACGATAAATTTAAAGCATCGGATGTGGAATTCACTATGCCCATCCCATCCTATACCATCGATACACTTCACCGGCTCAGCGAACTTTTCCCCGAACACCGATTCTCACTTGTTATCGGGAGTGATAATGCACTGGTATTTGACCAATGGAAAAATCCGGAACAGATATTAAATGAATATGATGTATTCGTGTATCCCAGAAATGGTTATGATTTTCAACTTGTGGCAGCTAAATATCCGAAGATGCAATTGCTGGATACACCAATATATGAAATATCATCCACCGAAATCAGAGGAATGATCAGGGAGAATAAGGCTACAGGACCATGGTTGCATCCGATGGTTGCGGCCTATATTAAGGAAAACAGTCTCTATATATAAACTTAGCTTCTAAAGATAGGGATTGGATGTTTTTTCTGCTCCAATGGTTGTTGACGGTCCGTGACCGGGGTATACCACTGTCTCATCGGGTAAAATCAGTAGTTTTTCCGTAATATTCTTAATTAATGTGGCATAATCGCCCCGTTCCAGATCTGTTCGCCCGATTGAACCTCTGAAAAGCACATCACCTGCAAATAACACCTTTTCTTTTTCGGCATAAAACGCCAGATGGCCCGGACAATGACCCGGCACATGGATGCTTCTCAAAGTGGTATTGCCGAACCTGATTTCCTGATGTTCTTCGATATAACTACCAATGGCTTGCGCGTCTTCCTGAATGGGTAATCCAAAGATCAACGCTTTTGCAACTACTCTTTCAAGTAAAAATTCATCCTCCCTGTGTGCTTCAGGAGTTAAACCGTAGGTGTCGAACAAAAATTTATTCCCGAATTGATGGTCGAAATGCAGATGCGTGTTGATGACTCTTTTCAATTTCAAACCGTTATTGTCAATGTACGATCGTAATTGTTGTTTTTCGTTATCGTAATAACACCCGGCATCAATTACGATAGCCTCGCCGGTTTCATCATGCACTACATAGGTATTTTCCTGTATGGGATTGAAAGTAAATATCTTAATGGTCATTGTTTTTCTGCTAAAAATGGTTTTAAAATGTCGTCGTAATTATAAAATCCTTTTTCCATATTAATTAGATTTTCGGCTACAAAAATTACCCCGTTGCCAAAGGCTTCTCTCGAAATAGATTCGTGTATAAGCCGTATGGTCTGGTATTTGAATCCGAAGATTACCTGGTGTTTCCCTACGATGCCGCCGGCTCTCACAGAGTTTATTTTTGATTTTTTTAACCCCAGCGCCTCAGCAATTTTAAGTGCTGTGCCCGAAACACCGTGCTTCTGTTTGAAATGCTCTTCCACAATCTCTATATCTACAAACGGAGCTATGTTTTGCAGTACTTTTGCCGCAAATATCAGGTAGTTTACGCCCAAAGTAATGTTAGGTGACCAAAACACCGTTGTTTGAAGGGATAAATTCTTTAAAATACTGATTTCAGCATCTTCATAATGTGAAACCGCGGAGATAATCTTAATTTTACGTTTTGCTGCCTCTTCTCCGTATTCATAAATACCGCCTTCCGAAGAGAAATCGATAATAATATCTACCGGGTGCTGATCTAAAAACTGATCAATGCGATGGTTCGAAAGAGAATAAACCATGCCATCATTATCACAATCAATTTCAAGTATTTCTGAA
>JAYFPP010000144.1:0-8117 GCA_034927635.1 Paludibacter sp. | reverse complement strand
CTACTATGATTCGATTAAGCAGCAAGAGCGTAGTTATTTTCGCCAGTTATGATTTTGTGAACCGTGATTTACGAGCCGTTTTCACCCCGCTCGACATGCTTACATATCCTTTCTGCCTGCTGTCAAAACCAAACAGCCCCGTTTAGAAAATAAATTGTTTCAGATGAGTGTTTCCTCCTGAAACAATTTCCGAAATTCATTTCGCTCAGTGAATCTGGCCTGCAAAGATAGTAAATATTTAATTGATATTATATTTAATTTGTTAACTTGATTTCAATATAAGTAGAGATCGGCCTTTTACAAGTGTTTTAATGGGTTATATAAATACTGTGATTTTGCTTTTTTAAATTGATGTTTTGCCTGTATATTATTTTGATATTCCAAAAAATTATTATATATTCGTGGGCTATTTTATTACCTTGTGCTCCATAAATGCTATCATTTTAGAACAGGTACAACATTGTCCCCGGATACTGCCATTTAGTGCCAATGAGGAGAGCTTGCCGGTTTTATTTTAGGTTGTATAGTCTTTCAATTCCTACCCTGTGAGCGAGGTAGCTCACCGATAAAGAGCAAGGTTGCTCTACATCAACGAAGGCCATTGTTATATGATTAAGAACGCAGTTGCTATACAACAATGAACGCTGTTGCATGATGGCTCAACTCTCCTTTTGTTATATCAATTTACAGTGATCTAAACATCAATTAATAAGGCTTGTAACATCAATTTGCTTATTGTAAATTTCCAATCAGGTTACTGAATGATTAAATTTCAGTTATTGGATGATCAATAATCTCTTTTAACGAACGCCGATGATAAAAAATGACTATTTTTGTGTAAAATTAAACAGATTTACATATATGAAACACAAAATCTTATTACTGCTTCTCTTCTTGTCTTATAATCTGCTGATAATTAATGCTCAGAAAATAAACGTGGCAACCTATAATATCCGTAACGATAACCATGGGGATGTGACAAATGGCAACGGATGGAAACAAAGATGTCCGGTGATCTGTCAGTTAATTCAGTTTCATCAATTTGATATCTTCGGAAGTCAGGAGGTGAAAAAGAATCAGCTGGATGATATGCTGAATGCTATGCCCGAATATGCATATATTGGGGTTGGTCGTGACGACGGAAAGGAAAAAGGCGAATACTCTCCGGTCTTCTACAATAAAAACAAATTCAAGTTGCTGGATTCCGGTAATTTCTGGATGTCGCAAATTACCGATCGTCCTAATAAAGGCTGGGATGCAGCACTACCACGCATCTGTAGCTGGGGAAAGTTCAAAATGAATGAAGGTGGAAAAAGTTTCTGGCTGTTTAACTTACACATGGATCATATAGGTGTGTTGGCGCGTTCGGAGAGTGCTAAACTCGTACTGGATCGCATAAAATCAATGTGTGGAAAGGAACCCGTGATTCTGATGGGCGATTTTAATGTGGATCAGTTTAACGAAGCTTATCTCCTGCTTAACTCATCAGGCATTATGATGGATGTATATGATACAGCCGGCCTGAAATATGCGCTTAACGGAACTTTCAATAATTTTGATCCCAATCTGACTACCGACAAGCGTATCGATCATATCTTTGTTTCAAAACAATTTATAGCCTTGAAGTACGGGGTGCTTACTGATACTTACAGGAGTGATATTAAACAGGATTCTTTGATAAGATCAAAAAATTTCCCAAAGGAAGTATCATTACAAAGTTCTAAGGCAAGAATGCCTTCCGATCATTTCCCGGTGCTTACCACCCTTGAATTTGTCGGAGGAACACGCTGATTGTTAAGTTGAAATATATAAAACATCTTGTCGGATATTAATTTCAGGCAAGATGTTTCTTTTTGAGGATGTTTAATTCATCTTTTTGGATAAATAGTCCGAGATGAGCTTTCCCAGTTGTTCGTATCCTTCAGGGGTATAGTGTACATCGTCATCTCCCAATCCTGATTTTTTGTGTATAGGAATGGATGCTTTGTAAATATCATTTACGGGAATGCCATGTTTCTTCATCACCCTTTTGGCTACTTTGTTGTATTTTACTACATCGCCGGTAAATCTACCGACCTCATTTTCTGGAACGCAGGTGGTGGTGACAAAGATTAATTTTGCATCCGATATTTCTTTCAGAATAGTAACAAGTGAATCTAAATTTGCCTCATAGTCAGCTGGCGAAAATGTGACTTTCCCGTTAATTTTATCGCGGTTTCCCTGATTTTTCGATTTAGGGTTCCTGTAACATAAATCCCAGAGTCCCCAGTTAAACTGGATTATATCCCAGTCTTCGTTGCCTGCCCATTGTTTGACTTTTTCCAGACCGGTACCGGTATGCTGTGCATTTCCGGGGTTATGCAAAACTATGGCCCGGTCAGAAAAATGCTTTTTTACAAATGGTGTGTAACCGATTGAAATAGAATCGCCGATAATCAGAATTTTCGGTTTCTTTTCAGTAAAGGAAGTAAGGATGAAAACTGCTGAAATAAGAATGCTGGCGGCGATGATAATTACTGATTTTCTTTTCATTTTTTGATGATTTATTTCAGCAAATATACTATACTTTACCATATAAGCCATATAAGCCATATAAGCCATATAAGTACCATATAAGTTGAACATACTTGTTCACTAATTGTGGGAGCAAATCACAATTCAAAAATAACTTATATGTAACTTATATGACTTATATGGTTAAATATTATTGTATTGTTCATGCGTTCTTCAGTTTTTCGATGTCAAACTTTTTCATCTTCATAAAAGCATCCACCACCCGCTGTGAACGTTCCGGGTCGCTCATCAGCTCTTCGAGAATGGTTGGAACAATTTGCCAGGAAACGCCGTATTTATCTTTCAGCCAACCACACTGTTCGGCTTCCGGTACTGCCGATAGTTTCTCCCAATAATCATCTATCTCTTCTTGTGTATCGCAGCTCACAACCATTGAGATGGCTTCGTTGAAGCTAAAACCATGCGGGAAGGAGCTATCCATAGCCATGAAAAGGTAATTGTCTAAAGAGAACTGAGCGTGTTTTACTGTTCCGGCTACCTCATCATCCTCATTGGCATATTTTAAAATGCCCACAACTTTTGAATGAGGAAATGTAGAGACGTAGTAATGAACTGCTTCGGCTGCATGACCGTGTTGGGTGTCGGTAAACATGAGTGCCGGTGTGAACTTTTGTCCAACATCCTGCTGTTTGCCATACGACAATTGCCAGTTTACGCCATATTTATCCTGCACCCATCCGTATTTTGCACTCCACGGATATTTGTCCAGTTCCATCAGTACCGAACCGCCTTCCAGTAAACCATTCCAGGTGTTGTCGATTTCTTCTTCCGTTTCACATACTACGAAGAATGAGATGGAAGGATTGATAGTAAAATGAGGTCCGCCGTTTAGCAGCATCAATTTCTGACCGGCCAGTTCAAGGGTTGTTACCAAAGGATTTTCTGCTGTGATTTTTGTGTCGTTGAATACTGAGCAGTAGAACCCTGCTATTTCAGCAACTTTTCCATCGAACCAAAGACAGGGGTATATCTTGTTGTTCATAGTTTACTTTTTTTCAGTACAGTTGAACATCCACTGTACGCCGAATTTATCTTTACAACTTCCGTAATAGTCGCCCCAGAACATGTCCTGCAAGTCCTGTTCCACGACACCACCTTCGGCAAGGGCATCGAACAGTTGTTTTGTTTCTTTTCTGGTGTCAGGTTGAAGCATGATGTAAACGTTGTTTCCCGGAATTAATTTAAATCCCATTGATTCGGGAGCATCGGTTCCCATCAAAATATGTCCGCCCAGAACAGGTAATTCGGCATGCATGATGAGTTTTTTGTCTTCTTCAGGAATAGCAGGGCTTCCCGGATCTGAAGGTACATCACCGAAACGCATCGGTGGATGAGTGTATTCAGTGCCAAAAACTGTTTTATAAAAATTGAATGCTGCTTCTGTTTCTCTCGTAAAATTGAGATAAGTACTTACTGTTGACATAATAGATTTTTTTATTATTGTTAATATTAGATTGATTGAGTTGTTGATGTTAAACTTTGACGCTTTTCCATTTTCCTCTTGAGAATAACCATAAGGTGAATAATCCTACTGATGTTTCGGAGATGAATACACCCCAGAAAACACCCGAATGTTGCCAGTTGAAATGTATGGACAGTAAATATGATAATGGAATTTGTATCATCCAGAAAAAGACAATATTAATCAGGGTAGGGGTGCGGGTATCACCAGCGCCGTTAAATGCCTGCACCGAAACCATCCACCAGCCGTAAACCAGAAACGAGTAGGATAATATTCTTAACCATTCAGACCCTATTTTTATTACATTGAGATCTGAAGTGAAAATTGCCATCAGTTCTTCATTAAAGATGAAGTAGAACACCGAAACGATACCTAAGAATATCATGTTGTACATTCCTATTTTCCATACCGATGACTCTGCTCTGTCGGGACTTCCCGCTCCCAGATTCTGTCCTACCAAAGTCGCAGCAGCGTTGGATAATCCCCACGCCGGCATCATGGTAAACATCATGATACGTAATGCAATTGTTGAACCTGCAACTGCCTCACTTCCGATGTCAGCAAGTATACGCATCAGGAAAATCCAGGAGGTCATTGAAACAATGTTTTGTCCGATACCGCCAAGTGAAGTGCGGATGATATTCATCAGCACTTTTGTATCCCAAACTATTTGTTGTAGACTGACTTTTATGTGTTTATTGCCTTTAAACAAAACCCATATTTGTCCGATCACCCCTACACCTCGTCCGATGGTGGTGGCTATTCCGGCACCCTCGATGCCATAAGCAGGGATGAAGCCCCATCCGTTAATTAAAATCGGATCTAAAATGATGTTAACTCCATTGGCAACCCACAGTATTTTCATGGCAATGGCGGCGTCACCGGCTCCTCTGAATATGGCATTGATGACAAATAAAAGTACAATAACCACGTTGCTGCCCAGCATCCATTGCGTATATTTATATCCATGCTCTATTGCCCATGCATCGGCACCCATCAGGGAAAGCAACTCTTTTGAATAAAATATACCTCCGATAGCAAAAGGAATCGAAACCAATAATGCTAAAAAAATAGCCTGAACAGCTGATTTCCCACTTTTTTCTTTGTCCTTTTCACCTGTTCTTCGGGCAATAATCGCCGTAACTGCCATCGATAAACCCATTGCGACAGAATAAAGAAGGAATAAATAGGTCTCAGTCAGTCCCACGGTAGCTACTGCCGATGCACCTAATGTACCAATGAAATAAATGTCGACAACAGCAAATGTCGATTCCATGATAAGCTCAAGTATCATGGGAATGGCTAAAAGAAAAATAGCTCTTTTGATGCTGATTTTAGTATAGTCGGCATCAGTTCCCTTGATGGCATTCTTAAGTTCCTGCCAAAGGGTGAAGTTTCGAATTTGCTGCTGAAAAGGCATCCCGTTTTTTTTAATAATGTAATTTCGCAAACGGGTTTATTGTTGTCCCTTTTCAAGTATTTGTTTGAGATTCTGCAGATTCTTTGTTTGTGCTTCCCGCATCATCTTTCTGCCGAAGATATAAGCAGGAAGATTCATTGGATAGTCCGAATTACTGTAAAACTCACTGGTTACTCTGGTTGCATTCCCTGAAATTGACGCAAAGAGATTAGCCGCTCTGGCCTTACTTTCAAATGGTCGCTTAAATCTTAATTCTACCTCCATTCTTTCGGGAGTCAGAATTATAATTTCCTGTTCGCCCTCACCAACATCTTCCATTGTGCTGTTCCATCTTTGAATTGCCCCTACGGTGCCATCAGTTCCAATGATTTCAGGGTTCAGGTTTGGATCCTGCATCACCCAGATACTGTAGTTTTTTTGATTTTCCAATATTCGGACATAATCATAAACCACCTGATAGGGTTGATTGATTGTTTCTGACACACTTACAGTGTAGGTTCGCGGAATAAAAATGGCTATAATAAAGGGAAGTGCAATGATGACCAATACAACAATTCCTATGATCTTTAGTGTTTTCATTTGTGCTGTTTTTTTGAAAATTAAGAAGCTATTTTTCGCAAATTGTTTTTAATATTTTCAATGCTTTAGGCCATGTTGTTTCAAAATATGACCTGAATTCGTCATTCACATCTATATCTATGGTCAGCAGTGTTTTCCCATCAACTTCGGTGAAGGAATAGTTTTCACGGGCTCCTGCCCAGTTTTCAACCTCAGGACCGCTCAATAACTCTATGCCATCCTGAACCAGTCCAGCATGTTCGATGCTTACGAATTGATCGGGAACGTTTTCTTTAATTTTACTTACCATTCCACCTTCTATTCCGTTAGCATCGGTACCAATAAACAGAATTTTCGAATCTTTTCCCCAGGAGCCTTTAAAATGTGATGTGGGGTTGAAAGCAGCTGTCCATATGCTGTAGGTTTCATGAGCAAGCATTTTTTGATATACTATTGCCGGACTTGCATGGATGGTTATTTCAAAATGCATAACGTCATGTTTTACTTTATGTTCTGCGTATTTCTTGAAATTATTCAGAATGGCCTGCCAGCCTGTTCGTTGTAAATCCACTGAGTTTTCGTTTTCTGCTTCAAAACTTTGTACTACTTTGGTTTCGTTTCCACAGGAAACAAAAGTAACCTGTACTTTTCTATCGTCGTCAAGCGTAGTATCTATCTGTTTGTGAAGCTCTACCACATCATACGACCCGGTAAAATCAAATCCCATGCTGCCATCTTTTGCTTCCATATGTGATAGAAACCGTCCCCCGACACGTAAATCGTTGGTTGCTCTGGGGGTATGCCAGTCGTCGGAGGCACTGTTCCATTGAATGATGTGTTTCGGTTCGCTCCAGAATTCCCATACTTTATTTACAGGAGCCTGAATAACAGCTTCAATTGTAATAACTGTTTTGTCTGATTTTTTATTCATATTTAGAATTTTTGAGTTTTAGAAATTACAACAATAATTTTTTTTTAAATGTTCACTAACTGATGACATATTTATCAAACGCCTCCTGATAAAAATAAAAAATCATGAAGAATTGCTTGGGCATCCTTCATGATTTTATTGTCAGAATTTGTTATGTTGAGACTGGCCTGAACCCTTTATTTCTCTATCCAGACTGGGGCAGAAACCGTTGAACCATGTTCCTTATAACTACCGTCTTCATTGAGGTCGCAGTTATGATAGACACGTACCAACAAAAACTTAGCATCCCTGCATTTTATTACAGGCGACCAGGTAATGGCATCTTTATTTCCGTCAAATGTCTGTTCTGCAATCATGTCCATCTTATCATTGCCGTCAGGATTATTCCGGAGTATTTGTATACGTTTCACTCTGTCTTTTTCGATTGATGGGCTTGTGTTGATCAGGATATCAAACTTTAGTTTTTCGGTTCTGCTAATGGTTGAACCCATGATATTTCCGTTGACTGCATAGCGGAGTTCCACTCCTTTGACCCATGATACGAAGGTCCTGCGTTCTCTCAATGCTTTTGTTATTCCCTCGCGGGTAAGTTCATGTGCCAGTACATTGGTAGGAGGGAAAGTTTTCGGATTAGAAATCACGTCGAAGCCATGGTTGTCGAATACCCCGATAGGAGCTACCTTCCAGCCTTTGTTCAATGCTCTGACATAGGCTTCCCAGCGGATTTTTTTGTATCCGGTGTGCAATTCAAAAGTGCTGATGTGTTTTACAATTTCCGGGTCGATATTGTCCCAGTCGTTGTACTGATCAGGTTGAGGATGGTTGAATCCAACTACCACACAACCTTTTTCATCATAGGGTTTTGCTGTTTTCACCCAATTATAGAATTGCGGTATGTTCCAGTTGGCTTCTGGCCAGGGAGCTGCCGGACCGCGTTGTCCGAAGTCGGCACTTACATATTCCTTTGAGTTTAGCACGTTGATATGTCCTTCGCCACCATTTTCAGCTGTGTTCCGGCTGTATTCAAAACCGGGGATGGCAACGAACTTTCCTTTTGTGCTGTATTCGTCGGCTGTTTTCTGAATATTCATCCAGAAGGGATTATTAACAGCAACAGGTTGCAATGTCGGTTCCTGACTATGGTCGGTGGTGGCATAAAAATCAAAGCCATT
>JAYFPP010000251.1:0-4503 GCA_034927635.1 Paludibacter sp. | reverse complement strand
ACATTGATGCGGGTCAGTCTTTTTCCATTCTTGATGATATCAACATAATCGATAAAATTCTGTCCTTCTACCTTTACACTGATGTTGCGTTTGTTTCCTTTTATTTCGTCGCCCATGATGGCATTATTAATCCTGAAGTCGAGTTTGATTTTATCGCCGGTAACGCAATATACATGACGTTTTTCCATAGCTTCCCAAATATCGGCGCGACTATTGGTCGGTGCTACAACAGCAATAAGTCCGTCGCCGTAACTTCCGGGATAACCGGCATGTTGATCGGTAGAGCCGATAACCCCGAACTTATATCCCTTATTTAGTCCATAAAGCATAGTACCTTCATAATTACGTGGACCCATGTCATGCAGATTAGGAAAATCACCCAGATCTTCTTCCGCCAGTCCGTGACGGGAAAATATTTCAACAAAAGGTGTTTTATTTTCTTTGAAGAAATTCCAGTTATAACCTCTGAATCCTTCCTGATAACCCATATGATGTGGAGTTACAAAAGCCTTTTCTCCTTTCAGCTTATCCTTCAGATCAGGAATGGAAGTTGCTTCCACCAGCGGCGCATCGAGGCGATAATTCAACGCTACATGATCACCATATTTCATGCTATGATACTCATAACTCAGGAAAGTCAGGAATTCACCTTCTTTGTTATACTCATTAGTCATCTTCACATATTCTTTCCATCCGGTTTCACGCAAACGCTTAAAAGCAGAGGTATGGTAATCGATTACCCATGATAGACGGGCATCGTCCTTACCGGGTATATCGGGCCAGGCAGCATGGGGAGTAACCGAAACAAAATCAAGTTGCTGACATGCCGCCTCAAAAGCGTCGCGCATATCACCATGACCGTAGGTCAGGTTACAGTGGTTATGTATATCTCCAAAATAGATATTCATAGAATCGTTGGCCAAAGAAGTTTCAGTGGCAGGTGCAGTTTTTTTCTCACCGCAGGCCGTCAGGAATGTTACTATGGCAAGTAAAACATTCAGTCGCAGGAAAATTGTTTTCATATTTGTCATGTTGGATTAATTATTATTCGGTTGTATCATGATAAGAAGCTCTCATCTGTTTTAATAGTTGAATTAACTCATTTCTTTTAGTGTTATATAGCGGATTATTGTAGACATTATTCATTTCTAATGGATCATTCTGCAGGTCGTACAACTCCCATTCATCAATATCGTTATAGAAATGAATGAGTTTAAAGTCACGGGTGCGGATGCCATAATGTCTTTTTACACTGTGTTCGGCAGGATATTCATAATAATGATAATATACCGCTTTTCGCCAGTTTTCGGGAGTTTCACCCTTATTTTTCAGAACAGATAACAAAGATTTTCCCTGCATATCGCCGGGTACTTTCACGCCTGCCAGATCGAGCAAAGTGGGTGCAAAATCGACATTCATGCAAAGTGCATCACTTTTCGAACCCGCCTGTATCAGTTTGGGATAACGTACCAGCAAAGGCATGCGCTGACATTCTTCGTACATAAATCGTTTATCGAACCAGCCATGCTCCCCGAGGAAAAAGCCCTGATCGGAAGTATATACTATGATGGTATTATCCAGTTCGCCAATGTCCTCAAGGTACTTCAGCAACCGGCCCACATTATCATCCACCGCCAGAGTAGTAGCAAGATAATCGCGCATGTATTGCTGATATTTCCAGCGCACCAGTTCTTTGCCGGTAAGTTTATTCTCTCTGAATTCCTTAATTCTCGGAGCATAAGCTTCATCCCAATGTTTTTGTTCTTCAGGAGTCATACGGTGGTAAGCCTCGTAGAACTTATCTTTCAGGGTAGTATCACGAAGTTCTTCCGGTGTGGCAATCTTCAGGTCCCAGCGTTCCTTCATTGTATTTTCGATGTTCATATCCTGTTCGGAGGCTGCTCTCGAACGGGTTTCATAATTATCGAAGAGGTTCACCGGTTCTTTAAAAAAGACATCGTTGAATTTTCCAAGATGACGTTGGGCCGGCATCCAGTTGCGATGGGGCGCTTTCTGGTGATACATGATACAAAAAGGCTTCGACTTATCCCTGTTTTCGAGGAAACATATCGTTTTATCGGTAACTATATCTGTCACATAACCTTTCTCAGTAATGATTTTCCCGTTTTCATTGAATTCAGGTTGATAATAATGTCCCTGTTCGTGATCTCCGGTAAGAATGCTCCAGTAATCAAACCCTTCAGGCTTTGAAATAAGATGCCACTTCCCAATCATGGCAGTCTGGTAACCTGCTTTCTGCAGCAATTTAGGAAAAGTCTGCTGACTACCATCAAACACTGAAGCATTATCCCTGAAGCCGTTCTCATGACTGAATTTCCCTGTCAGGATACAAGCCCTCGACGGACCGGAAAGTGCGTTGGTAACATAACAATGATCGAAGCGGATTCCTTCATTGGCAATTCTGTCGAGGTTGGGCGTTTGCAGCAAAGTACCACCGTAACAGGTCATGGCCTGAGTGGTATGGTCGTCCGTCATCATAAAAATGATGTTGGGCTGTTTATTGATCTTTTGCTGATGGCAGGCCGTCAGACTTAATATGGCGGCCGAAGCCAGGAAATAATTCTTCATTCTTACATTTAATTTTTAAAATGAGGCACATTGCCTGAACAGTTTCACACATTTTTCTTCCTTTTCCGATCTTAACTGGAGAAAATAAATCCCTTCAGGATAAGGTATCAGACTCAGATCCACCGATGCCAGCAAATTCTCCTGCTCCTTCATCAGGTTTCCCGCAAGATTGAAAATCCTGTAATTAAACAACGTATCTTCGAGTGTTTCGATGCGATAACTATTAACTCCACGGTTAAAGATTCTGAAAGCTGATTTATCGGTAGTCAATGGTTTCTGTGTGGCAGTTGAAGGCATGTGCAGGAACACGCGGAAAGTCTTACCATCCTTCATTTTTGAACATTGAATAGTCGTGGTTCCGTTTCCGTTGGTGGTAATAGAACTTCCGTTTTCTGCCGAAATCAGTTCATAGGCACCATTCAGTTCAATTTGCAAGGTCGACAATTCCCCGTCGGCACTGATAGCTGAAGAGCTGAGTGTCGATATATTTGTCGCGCCCGGACGATGCATATCAGGATCGGTAAAAGCAATTTCAAGCGTATCGCCCCTTTCCTGCATCACGATAATGGAAGGGATATTCACCCGGTTGAGTTTTCCGTTATTGATCATGACTGAAGCATCATAAATCACCGCTGCTAATGTTTTGGATGACGGGTGATGAACAACTTGTGCTGCTTCATCATTACGTAAAATTTCTACAGGTGCACCTGCAGCTGAACTAATCGTATTCAGATCATTGTCCGAAACTCCTGTAACCATCTGATAGACATATTTTCCATCTGTCAATACCTTACCGTGATTGATATATCCTGAAATAAATGAAGTTGTAAATTCGACGTTGACCGTTCCGTCCTTCACAATATATGCATTTCCATAATTGTCTTTCAACACCGGATTAACAAGGGCTGTTGCTGTGGCGCTTACCACATTGCCGTTCACATTCACCACATCAGCACTGTTGATTTTCTGGTTCTGAAACAAGGTAGTATGTACAGAAAAATTCCTGTCGGCATTTTTGATGCCACTACCAAGACAGGTATAGATGCTATCGAACTGAAAAACGGATTTACGGGCATAGAAGCTTTTATCAAAAGTATTATCGTGCAAGAGGTTGGCAAAAACCGACACATTATTACTGAAAGCAACTCCACCCAGAAAAGGTTCATCAGAGAAATTGCGGTGCAAAGCAGGATTGTTTTGAGAATTAAGTTCTGTTTTTGTCAGGTATTTTGCAGTTGTTCCCGGAATATGACTCCAGTCCCAATCAGCATTTGAGGGACGATAGCTTTTAAGATTCTGACTTAGTTTAGTCAACTCTACATGTCCATAACTGAGATAACGACCGTAAAGATTCTCGGTACTTGAACTTTCAAAATCCCAGATATACTTACTGTAGCCTTTGGCCGTAAGCACCCGGTCGGACTGACGCGAAACCAGCAATCCCGAATAAGGCATGAATTTGGTGCCAACCGGGTTAGATGCTGCCGGAATGTTTGTCTCTGCCAGTTCTAGCATTTTCTCTACTTCACCCGGTGTGTTTTTATAAGCAATATCTGTACGTGCTCTCGAGATCAACGACTTTAAAGGATCCACAGTTGGTTTCCATCTGTTTTTAAAGAAAGCTGTCAGTTCGGGGTCAGGTGTTGGGCGCGACAAAGCCACATAAGCAAAAGCAGGCAACATCTGCTCCAGTATTTCCGTTTGTGTCGGAAAACGTCCCGTGATAGCTCCCGGCGTATCATAACCTGCACATACAAACCCAAAAGTCAGTAAGGCATTCTTCAGATGGGTAAAAGTTTCCTCACTCAAAGCGTAAGGAGTTCCCGAAAGGAAGTAACACAGCAGGGAACCTGCGTAAAGAGCATCAGGGTAATAGGCATTGAAATACGGTCCACGATGATGATAACCCGAATA
>JAYFPP010000190.1:0-11095 GCA_034927635.1 Paludibacter sp. | reverse complement strand
TCTCTCAATATGGTGGACGACGAGACAATAAATAAGATATTACTTGCTTTGGCGGATGAAGCTATCGCCCAAACGGATGTTGTTCTTAAAGAAAATACGAAGGATCTGTCTGCAATGGAGCAATCGAATCCTATGTACGACAGGTTGTTGCTTTCGAAAGAAAGAATAGAAAGTATAGCCTCCGATATCCGTAACGTGGCGACTTTACCATCTCCTCTGGGAAAAGTAAAAATGGAAGTCGACCGTCCGAATGGTATGAAGATTACGAAAGTAAGTGTCCCCTTTGGTGTGATAGGCATTATATATGAAGCGCGACCTAATGTTAGTTTTGATGTATTCTCACTCTGTCTCAAGTCAGGAAATGCCTGTGTGCTGAAAGGGGGAACTGATGCGTATAACTCCAATGCAGCTATCGTCAAAGTGATTCAATCAGTATTAAGAAAGTTTGGTTTGGATGAAAATATTGTGACCCTTCTGCCTGCTGGTCGTGAAGCTACGGCTGATTTGATGAATGCAGTGGGTTATGTCGACATGATTATCCCAAGAGGAGGAAAAGGACTGATTGATTTTGTCCGTGAAAATTCTAAAATACCGGTTATCGAAACCGGTGCGGGTATTTGTCATACCTATTTTGATGAGTATGGGGATCTGGAAAAAGGCAAATCCATCGTCTTCAATGCTAAAACAAGGCGTGTAAGCGTTTGTAATGCGCTCGATTGTCTGGTGATTCATGAAAGCAGGTTGTCGGATTTGCCTGAATTGTGTGCAAAACTTGCTGAAAAAGAGGTGATCATTTATGCTGATGAGAAATCTTTTTCAATTCTGAAAGAAAAATATCCTTTATTGAAAGAAGCTGATAACGAAAGTTTTGGGACTGAATTTCTGGATTACAAAATGTCGGTAAAAACCGTTGCTTCCATCTCTGAAGCCATCGCTCATATTTCGGAATACAGTTCAAAACACAGCGAATGTATCATCAGTGAAGATGAAAAAAATATAGGGATTTTTGATAAAATGGTAGATGCAGCCTGTGTCTACACAAATGTGTCCACAGCATTTACTGATGGCGCTCAGTTTGGACTAGGTGCTGAAATTGGCATCAGTACACAGAAATTACACGCCCGCGGACCAATGGCCCTGGAGGAACTTTGTTCATATAAATGGATCATAAAAGGTAACGGTCAAACCCGGATTTGAACCTAATTGTTGTCCTCTGAGTATGTTACAATTAAATTATTTTTATTTTTTTTTGCATATTCCGAAATATTTGTTTTCCTTTGTGGCTGAGAATGCGTAATGTATCGCAAGGTTATTCTGAATTTACCCTTTTAAGGCAGGTTTTGTTCTAACCAATACGTTTGTTTATGCTGTTCTTGAATGGTTAATTTATTCATTTTATTTTTTATTTTTTTATGAACATTTATGTAGGTAACTTAAGTTACAGAGTCCGTGAAAATGACCTGCAAGGGGTTATGGCTGAATATGGCCAGGTTCAATCTTGTAAAATCGTTAAAGATCGTGAAACCAACAAATCAAAAGGTTTTGCTTTCGTAGAAATGGATGATGCAGGAGCTGAAAAAGCGATTGCAGAATTGAATGGTGCTGACCTCGATGGTCGTACTATGGTTGTTAAAGAAGCCAGACCAAAAGCCTAACAAACTTTCTGAATCAGGAAATTAACTTCTGTTGTCCCCGTGATGACAGGAGTTTTTTAATTTATATACATGAAGTTTAGAGAATTATTACAAAAGGCCGGAACGGGAGAAAAAATACTGCATTTAGTGGCGCTGACCTTTGTGTCAGCTTTATTGTTTTCAGTAATTTCAATACTTATTGCCGGGAATGACCTGACTAACATCTATGTATTGAAAACAACCCAGTTTCTGCAGTCGGTTGGAATATTTATTGTCCCTGCTTTGATCTTATCTTTTGTATGGAGTGCAAAGCCCTTCGAATTGTTAATGATCAATCGCAAACCTGATCTCAGGAACATATTATATGCAATGGTTGTCATGGTAGTTGCCATACCGGCAATAAATTTGTTGGGAGAGATTAATCATCTGGTAAAATTTCCTGCGTATTTGTCGATGATTGAGGACTATTTGTTGGAGATGGAACAAAGGGCTGAAGAATTAACAAATATAATGTTGTCGGTTAGTTCGATGACAGGTTTGCTCATCAATATAGGTTTGATTGCAGTGATACCGGCAGTTGGAGAAGAACTGTTTTTCAGGGGAACAATACAGCGGCTACTGCAGGATAAGATGAAAATACATGCTGCAGTTTGGATAACGGCTTTTATTTTCAGCAGCATTCACTTTCAGTTTTATGGTTTTATCCCGCGTTTACTGATGGGGGCTTTTTTAGGGTATTTGTTTGCCTGGACCAATAATCTTTGGGTGCCTATTGTGGCACATTTTACAAACAATGCACTCGCGGTGATATTTTTCTATCTGAAAAACACAGGACAAACATCTGTTGATCTTGAAAATATAGGTAATTCGGAAACATATCTGACAGGGATAATCAGTATGGTAACTGTTGGAGTATTGATATTCTTTCTCAGACCAAAAAACTCCGTACCTTCCTGATTATTGTTTTATTTATTGACAGTACGCCTCTCTCTTACAATCATCAAAGCTTCTTCTTTTAATGCTGCAGGTAATTCGATAGCCCTGAGTTGCAGGCTTCTCAGCCAGCCGGCAACCTCACTTTCTTTCAGGGTGTAAAAAACTTCCGTGAATTGTTTTGTTTGTGCCTCTGTATAATCTGAGGGATTCATTTTTGACATCGAATCCAGTTCTTCATCATCATAATAAATGATTTCACAATCGGGACTTAACAGTGAATCCCGGTCGCAAACTTCATGAGCACCACAACATTCTTCATCTATCTGGACCTTTATTTCAACATCTTCCTGTTTCTTTTTTCGGCTTAAAAATGTAAGTAACATCAGTAAACCCCCAAACCCAATCAATATAATAACTAATACCCACATACCTATTTCTTCTTTGAATTAAAAAATCACCGCAAAATTAGTTAATTGTAGTTGAAATTAGCTATTTTTGTAAGTTAAAAATACAATAGAAAATGCTTTTTTAAGTTTTAAACGAAGGAGTTTTAAACTTGATAACTATTCTTAATCTATCGTTAATTTGAAATCAGGCAAATCATATTTTTTGATATCTCTTACACTGATATTTTTTCTTTCCGGTTGTTCAACAAATAAGAACACGCCGGTAAGTCGGGCTTTGCTATCGCTAAATACCCGGTTCAATGTGCATTTTAACGGTAAAGTCAGTTATGAGGAAGGCCTTAAAGCGATTAATGAAGCGAATAAGGATGACTATGGTTTGATTATACCCATGTATCCTATAAGTAAACATGAAAATGCAGCTGCGGCTACCACTCAACTCAACCGGACCATAGAGAAATGCAGAAAGGCGATTAAAACCCGCTCGATGAAAATAAAGCCCAAATACAACCGGCGTAAAGCGTCGGACCCTGCTTATAAGGCTTTTATGAAACAGGAGGAGTATAATCCTTTCATGCCGGAAGTATGGATGTTGTTGGCGAAAGCGGAATTTCACAAAGCTGATTTCCTTGGTGCGGTTGGAACATTCAATTACATTTCACGACACTTTCCGGAAAATGTTGACCTGGGGGCTGCTTGTCAGTTATGGGTGATACGTTCTTATGCCGAACTGGGATGGATTTACGAGGCCGAGGACTTGTTTTCGAAGCTGAATCAAAAAATGCTCAAAGGTGATAATGTAGCTTTGTACGCAGCAGTATATGCCGATTTGTTGTTGAAAAAACATCAGTATAAAGAAGCTCTTCCCTATCTGGATATGGCGTTAAAAAAAGAAAAGGACAAAAAAATGAAATTGAGGTTCTCTTTTTTACAGGCACAGCTATATCAACAAACCGGTGATGTCCGGGCTGCATATAAAGCATATTCTGAGCTGATAAAACTGAATCCTCCTTTCGAAATGGCGTTCAACGCAACAATAAACAGGGCGGGTCTTTTTATCGGAAATATGCAGAGTACCAGAAAAGACCTGCACAAGATGATTAGGAATTATAATCATAAGGATTATCTGGATCAGTTGTATTATACAATCGGTAAATCATATCTCCACGAAAAAGATACAGCTAAAGCGCTGGGATATTACCAACAGGCTGTGGAAAATAGTACACGTAACGGTGTTGATAAGGCTGTTGCGCTTATTGCTATGGGTGATTTGTATTACGAAAAGCAACAATATGTCAAAGCGCAACCGGCCTATGATGAAGCATCAAAAATTATTACTGTGGAAAATCAGGAATATGAGAGGGTGTCGAAACGGGCAGAGTTGCTTGCCGAGCTGGTAGTTCAGCATGATATTGTTGTTTTGCAGGACAGTCTGCAGCGACTCTCAGCCATGTCGGAGGAAGAAAGAATGAAGAATATTCTGGCTTATATCGCTAAAATTGAGGCTGAGGAAAAAGCATCAGCCGAAAGAGAGGCAAAACTACAGGAACAGGCCGAACTGGATGAAAATATGGCAGTGAATACGATATCGCCTGTACAGATTGGGGCTAATAGCCGTAATCCTCAGGGGGAATGGTATTTTTATAATACCGCTCTGATACGTAGCGGACAGACAGAGTTTACCAATAAATGGGGGCGACGGAAACTCGAAGATAACTGGAGACGTTCCAATAAATCAGCGGTGCTTTTTTCAGAGGAGAATGCCGCTAATGTCAATGCTGAAATCCAGGCGGTTGATTCGCTTGCCGGTGACAGCCTCAATGTACAGAATGCGGAACAATTGGCCGATTACAAGCAGCCGGAATTCTATCTGAAGCAAATTCCTGTTACAAAAGAACAATTGGCTAAGTCAAATGATATGTGGGCAGAGGCATTATTTAATATGGGACAGATTTATAAAGATAAACTGGAAGATTTTCCTGTTTCAATATTGACTTTTGATCAGTATATCAAGCGTTTCCCAAATCATCAATATGTTCCTGAAGCTTATTATCAATCCTACCTGATGCAAATCAAAATGGAAAATAAAAATGATGCGGAGAGACTCCGTAATAGTCTGATTGAACAGTTTCCCGAATCAAAATATGCTCAATTACTCACGAATCCGAATTACATAGAAACGAAGCAACAAATGTTAGTGGAACAGGATTCATTGTATAGGGCAACTTATTCGGCATTCAACAAAAGTGATTTCTCAAGTGTTTTTTCAAATGTTGCCTATGTTACTGAAAGATTCCCCCTGACTCCGTTGATGCCGAAATTTATGTTTCTCAAATCATTGAGTATAGGAAAAACGCAGGATCAGGAGACATTTGAAACATCTCTGAATGAATTGTTACAGGCATATCCCGAAAGCGATGTAAGCAGTATTTCAAAGGATATTTTAGCCCTCATTAAGCAAGGTAAAGAAGCACGACAGGGTACAACTCACGGGACAATGCTTGCGCGACGGGAAGCTGAGCTGACTGGGCAAATAGCCGGGGACTCGGTTGTGATGAATTTTAGTCCTGATATGAATACAATGCACCGGTTGATGCTTGTTTCTGCAGCCTCAGAAGAGGCTTTGTACGAATTGCAATTCCAGTTGGCTGTATTCAATTTCTCCCGCTTTCTGTTGAAGGATTTCGAACTGAATATCTCTAAGATTGATGGATCAAGAAATGCAATCGCGATTTTCACATTTGAAAATTATGAGGAAGCTGACTGGTACCTGAAGTCGATAGGAGAAGCACAGGAAATTGCCGGTTTAATCAAAGAACTGAAGGTGTTTCCGGTCATCATCTCGGAGAATAATTACTCGCTCATCCGGTCGGGTATGACCCTTGATGATTATCTGATATTTCGAAGCAATGAGGTAAATGAAAAAATAATTGATGTTGAACAGCAATAATATACAGAGAATATGAAGAAAGACAGGATTTTATGGGCGGATGATGAAATTGATTTATTAAATGTGTATGTGCTTTTTCTGGAAGAAAAGGGATACGAGGTTATTACTGCTTCAAACGGAAAGGATGCCGTTGATCTTTGTAAAAAAGAAAGTTTTGACATCATCTTCCTGGATGAAAATATGCCGGGTCTGAGTGGATTGGAAACCATTCCTCTCATTAAGGAGATAGATCCTGACGTGCCTTTGGTGATGATTACCAAGAGTGAAGAAGAAAATATCATGAACATGGCTATTGGGAGTAAGATTGCCGACTATCTGACTAAACCGGTAAATCCCAGCCAGATTCTGCTGACTTTAAAGAAGAATATTCATAAGAAAGAAATTCAGTTGGAACATACCACTTCTTCATATCGATCTGAATTTGGTAGAATCGGGATGCAGATCAATGACTCACTGACCTATGAGGATTGGGTGGAAGTGTATAAGAAGCTTGTTTATTGGGAGCTGGAGCTGTCGGAAACCGATAGTGGTATGGATGAGATGCTGCGTATGCAAAAGACGGAAGCCAATAATACCTTTAATAAATTTATCAAGAAAAACTATCCTGACTGGTTTGCAAATCCGCAATCACGTCCGCTATTAAGTCCTGATTTGTTTAAAACAAAAGTCTTTCCTCTGATTGATGACGGAGAAAAAGTTTTTTTTGTGATTATTGATAATTTCCGTTTTGATCAATGGAAAATCATCAGGGAGATGCTCAACGAGTTTTATACATTTCCTGAAGAAGGACTCTATTGTAGTATTCTGCCTACTGCTACTCAATATGCGCGAAATGCAATTTTTTCCGGCCTGATGCCATTACAGATACAGCAAATGTTTCCGGATTTATGGGTGGACGAAGAGGAAGATGAGGGTAAGAATCTGAATGAGAAAGACCTGATTCAAACGCAGCTGAACCGGTTTCGTAAGAACTATACATTCTCCTATCATAAAGTGAATGAGTCGTCGTACTGCGAAAAACTGATTGAAAGATTACCCCAGTTAGATAATAATCAATTGAATGTTTGTGTACTGAACTTTATTGATATGTTGTCGCACTCACGTACCGAATCGAAAATGATGCGGGAGCTGGCTAACGATGAGGATGCCTATCGGTCTCTAACCCTTTCGTGGTTCAAACACTCCGGCACACTTGAGTTGTTGAAGGCTATAGCCCGCAGGGGATATAAGGTTATTCTGACAACAGATCACGGAACCATTCAGGTGAAGAATCCAATCAAGGTAATAGGAGATAAAAATACCAATGTAAATCTTCGGTATAAGGTAGGGAAAAATCTGAGCTATAATAAGAAAGAAGTTTTTGAAATACAGGACCCGAAAAAAGTCGGTTTGCCGAGCCCGAATGTAAGTTCTACTTATATTTTTGCAGGGAATGAAGATTTTTTTGCTTATCCGAATAATTACAATCATTATGTGAGTTATTATAAAAACACCTTTCAGCATGGTGGAATTTCGCTTGAGGAAATGTTGATACCGCTGATTGTGATGCAGCCGAAGTAGAAGATAGCGAAGATCGAATAGCTAATAACGAATAGCGATTTGCGGATGCAGGAAACGAGTGACCTTAATCGCGTAAGCGATTTCGATACGAGTTCCTGCATCTGGAAAAAACCGGGAAACCTTTTGGGGAATTTTTTAGTGATAAGAGATGAGTGGGTGGCGATGCATACGTTTACACATCTACACAATTATATGAATTATAACAATCATTCAATAACGCATGAATAATTACACCAACGTAAAAGACCTCGGGAATCTGCAGGAAGCGATTAAAGAGGCTTTAGAAATCAAGAAGAACCGTTATGCCTACAAACATATCGGTGAGAATAAAACGCTGCTGATGGTTTTTTTTAATTCCAGTCTTCGTACCCGTTTGAGTACGCAAAAAGCAGGAATGAACCTTGGGATGAATACCATGGTGCTCGACATCAATCAGGGTGCATGGAAATTAGAAACCGAAAGGGGGGTGGTGATGGATGGCGATAAGCCCGAACACATTCTCGAAGCTATACCAGTGATGGGAGCCTATTGCGATGTCATCGGAGTACGCGCTTTTGCACAGTTCGAGGACAAAGCTTTTGATTACAGCGAAACCATCATCAATCAGTTTATCAAATATTCCGGCAAACCTGTTTTTAGTATGGAAGCTGCTACGGCACATCCTCTGCAGGCTTTTGCCGATTTGATTACCATCGAGGAATATAAAAAGTCAGCCCGCCCGAAAGTGGTGCTCACCTGGGCGCCACATCCTAAAGCATTGCCACAGGCTGTTCCTAATTCATTTGCTGATTTTATGAATGAAGCCGATGTGGAATTTGTCATCACCCATCCAGAAGGATACGAACTGGCTGAGGAATTTGTTCGTGGAGCGGAAGTGGAATACAACCAAATGAAGGCATTTGAGGGAGCCGACTTTATCTATGCCAAAAACTGGGCGGCATATCAGGATCCGAATTATGGGAAGATTCTGAGTACCGATCGTAACTGGACGGTAAGCGACCGTCAGATGGCTGTGACCAATCAGGCGTATTTTATGCATTGTCTGCCGGTGCGGCGTAATATGATTGTTACCGATGAGGTGATTGAAAGTCCGCAATCAATCGTGATTCCGGAAGCTGCTAACCGTGAGATTTCGGCGCAGGTAGTTATAAAAAGGTTATTGGAAAACTCATAGTAGTTGAGAGTTGAAAGTTGAGAGTCGAAAGTTATTTCAGCTGCCATTCTCAACTCTCAACTCTCAACTCTCAACTAAAAAAATATGAATATAGAACAGGTTATTGCATCGATTAGGAATGTTCCGGATTTTCCGAAACCCGGCATTATGTTTAAGGATATTACAACGGCAATGAAGGATGCAGAAGTGCTGCATTTTATTGTTGATGAATTGTATGAATATTATAAGGATAAAGGCATCACCAAGGTAGTTGGAGTGGAAAGCCGCGGTTTTGTGTTGGGCAGTATCCTCGCTTACAAGTTGGGTGCTGGTTTTGTTTTGCTGCGTAAACCGGGCAAACTTCCTTCCGATACTTATAGGATTGAGTACGATCTGGAATATGGGCAGGATGCGTTGGAAATACATAAAGATTCGATTGAGGAGGGTGATGTGGTGTTGTTGCACGACGATTTGCTGGCTACCGGAGGAAGTGCTTCTGCGGCTTTGCAATTGCTCCACCATTTCAGTATTAAATCCACCTATGTCAGTTTTCTGATTGAGTTGGAATTCCTGAACGGTCGCTCGAAATTAAATAATGTAGATGATGTACATGCCTTGATAAAGTTCTGATGGATAAGTTAATTGTAGTAAAAGTAGGTGGAAAAATTGTGGAAGAACCGGCATCATTAAAACAATTGCTGGTTGATTTTTCCAGAATAGAAGGACACAAGGTGTTGGTTCATGGTGGCGGACGATCTGCCACTGCTTTAGCGACACGTCTGGGGATCGAAAGTACGATGGTCAACGGAAGACGTGTGACCGATGAGGAAACGCTGAAAGTGGTAACCATGGTGTATGGAGGTCTTGTGAATAAACAAATTGTTGCCGGTTTGCAGGCTTTGGGACAAAATGCCTTGGGTTTAACCGGAGCCGATTTGAATTATATGCGCTCTGAGAAACGTCCTGTGAAAGAGGTGGATTATGGCTATGTGGGCGATGTTAAAGAGGTTAATGCAGTTATACTGGCTGATTTAATTGCGTTGGATGTTATACCTGTATTGGCTCCACTTACGCACGATAAATTAGGTAATTTGTTGAATACGAATGCCGATACTATTGCAGGCGAAGCTGCTAAGGCTCTTGCAGATTATTTTGACGTAACTTTGATGTTTTGTTTTGAGAAGAAAGGCGTACTCAGGGACGAAAATGATGATGACAGCGTAATTCCTGAACTGACTCCTGCTTTATTTCAAGAGTATGTTCAGTCAGGTGTCATTCAGGGGGGGATGATTCCTAAGCTTGAGAATGCATTTGAGGCACTCAATGCTGGTGTGAAAAAGGTGGTTATTACCAGGGCCGATTTAATTGATAAAGAACTTGGTACCAATGTTCTGATTGAATAGTGTTTCAATAATTAACAAACTAATCCGAAAAACAATCATCATGAAAAAGACAACATTATTATTCACATTAATCATTCTTATGCAAATGATACATGCACAGGAGAAAATCCTGTTATACCCTACCGGCCCTGCCGAATCAAATGACATTACCGAACCAGAACAGTTTCTCAGAAAAGATTTCATGGTGAAAATATCGGAACCACGGATGTATGCTTATCCGGCACCAAAGGAAAATAATAGTGGTACAGCGGTATTGATATGCCCGGGTGGCGGCTACAGCGGGGTATCAGTAATAAAAGAAGGAGAAGAAATTGCCCTTTGGTACAATAAAATAGGAGTGTCTGCCTTTGTTTTGTATTACCGTATGCCTAATTTTCATCATGAAATTCCATTGAAAGATGCTCAGGCAGCCATGGAAATAATTTACAAACGTGCAAAAGAGTGGGGAATTGATCGTAAAAAAATCGGCATTATGGGATTCTCTGCCGGAGGACATCTTGCTTCTACTGCAGGTACACATTTTACCGGCAAAATTAATCGCCCTGCCTTTATGGTACTGGCTTATCCTGTGATATCCATGCAGGTTGATGTTACTCACAAAGGTTCAAAGAATAACTTATTAGGGAAAACCCCTGATGAAAAACTGGTGCAACTTTATTCGAACGAATTGCAGGTGAATAAGAAAACACCTCCTGCATTTATTTTTCATGCAATGGATGATAAAACGGTTCCCGTATTAAATAGTCAGTTGTTTGCTGATGCTCTAAAGAAGAACAAAGTACCCGTCGAACTGTATACTTTCCCTGAAGGTGGGCATGGCATCGGGATGCGCCCAACAAATCCGGAGGCAGATAAATGGCCGGCAATGCTTGAGAACTGGATGAGATTCATGAAACTTATTAAATAGTTGAAATTTAAGAGTTGAGAGTTGAAAGCTGTTTTCATTCTCAACTCTCAACTCTCAACTCTCAACTAAAAAAATGATGTACCACGAATACAAACAAGAAGCAACGGTTTTATTGAAAAACATGATTTCAATTCCTTCTTTCAGTAAG
>JAYFPP010000140.1:0-11974 GCA_034927635.1 Paludibacter sp. | reverse complement strand
ATGGTATCGGCAAACATATCAGCACATGAAAGGATTCTTACTTTCTCACATTTCTGGCAATCAAAAGGAATAGAATCGGTGAAAGCTATTTCAGTAAGTGCAGAAGCCATGATTCGTTCTGAAGCTGCGCCCGACATCACTCCGTGAGTTACAATGGCACGAACAGAGTTTGCTCCGTTTTCAATCATCAGGTCAGCAGCTTTACAAAGTGTGCCTGCCGTGTCGACCATGTCGTCCACAATGATTACATCTTTGCCCTCCACTTCACCAATAATGCGCATTTCGCCTACCACATTGGCTTTTTCACGGGTTTTGTGGCACAACACCATCGGTACATCCAGATGACGTGAGTAAGTGCCTGCACGCTTCGAACCTCCTACATCAGGTGAGGCAATCACCAGATTTTCCAGATTTAATGACTGTATATAAGGAACAAAAATTCTTGAACCATAGAGATGATCCACAGGAACATTGAAAAATCCCTGGATCTGATCGGCGTGCAGATCCATGGTTATCAGTCGGTCGATGCCGGCAGTACTCAATAAATCGGCAATTAACTTGGCTCCGATCGAAACACGGGCTTTGTCTTTACGATCCTGACGTGCCCATCCGAAGTAGGGGATAACGGCGATAATTTTGTAGGCTGAAGCTCTTTTGGCAGCATCTATCATCAGTAAAAGCTCCATCAGATTGTCGGAGTTGGGGAATGTCGACTGAATAAGATAAATGTATTGTCCGCGGATGGACTCCTCATATGAAACAGCAAACTCTCCGTCAGCGAAATGTTCTACGATCATATTCCCGAGTGGAGAGCCTAAACTTTTACAGATTTTTTCTGCCAGGTATCGACTGTTTGTGCCAGAAAATACCTTGAATTGTGACGTTTGTGCAGTCATGAATTTTTGAAAAGTAGTTGTTGATTATAGAGTGCAAAAGTACAATTTTATCTTTTATGTTTAGCAATGAATATTAAATTATTATTAAATTTAATTTTTTATTGTTTGGTTGGAGGAGGCGCAGCCGACGAAGCAACCCCCCAATCAATCGCACTCAGCTATTTGACCCGTCATTGCGAGTCCCGCACAGCGGGACGAAGCAACCCCCTCCTCAAATGCACTTGGTCTAACCAAATATATTTTTTCATATTCTTCGCAAACGTTTGAAATGTATTTATATCACTTTTTTATCAATTCTCTTATGGCATTGTGCTTTTACACTTAATTTTGAACTGCAATAGTCAAAACATAACATGAAGGCACATTTTAAAATTCAATACAAAACATTCTGGGGCCAGAGAATCCTTGTATCAGGGAATATACCGGCATTGGGGAATGGGGATTACTCAAAAGCACTGAGCCTTGGTTTTGCTTTTCCGGAAAGCTGGTCGGGGGCAGTGGAAGTAACAGCAGAGGAACTTGCCGGTTTAGAATACAAGTATATTTTACTAAACGAACAAACCGGTCATTATCAGGAGGAATGGGGTGCCGAAAGGACAATTGACCTGAAATCATCGTTACCTGAATACCTGTTTTTATATGATCAGTGGAATGCTCCCAACGCATTGGAAAATACTTTTCTGACAGCCCCCTTTCAGGAGGTGATACTCAAAGATCAGCACATAATCTCAGTTCCGGAAGTTGCTGCAAAATATACGCATCATTTTCGGGTGAAAGCTCCGCTGCTGCATAAAAATCAGGTGCTTTGCATTATTGGCGATTGTAAAGCGCTGGGCAACTGGTCCACACATAAGCCGCTTTTGTTACATAAAACTCCAACCGACTGGCAGATAACCGTCAATTTGTCAAATTGTCAGGGGGAAGTACATTATAAATATGGTTTTTATGATCCTGAAGATCATCAGTTTTGTTGTTTTGAAGAAGGGCATGACCGCACCACCTATGTGTTGAATGATAAAAAAACACTGGTGTGTCAGAATGATGGCTTTGTAAGGATGAACGCTCAAAACTGGCGTGGCGCCGGTGTAGGATTGCCGGTATTCAGTATCCGCACAAAGAAAAGTTTCGGGGTAGGGGATTTTGGTGATATGCCATTGTTTATCGATTGGGCGGCCAAAGTGGGGCTGAAATTAATACAGGTATTACCGTTAAATGATACGATAGGAACACATACCGATGCGGATGTATTGCCATATGCTGCCATAACGGCTTTTGCACTGAATCCGCTTTTTCTGAACCTGCCGGCTATGGGCAGGTTGCCCGCGGCGCATCCCCTTCAAAAAGAATACAAGTCGAAACAAGCTGAACTGAATGCCAAAGAGCTCGTGGAATTTCTTGAAGTCGTTAATTTTAAACTGTTGTACGCCAAAACAGTTTTTCAAACCCAAAAGGAAAAGTTCCTCCATCAGAAAAATTTTCTGAAATTCTTTGAAGAAAATAAATTCTGGCTGGAACCTTATGCTGCATTCTGTGTGTTGCGGGATGTATACGGCACATCGGATTACCGTCAGTGGAAAGAATTTGCAGCATTTGACGCTGAAAAAATTTCAACTTTTGTATCGCCGGATCAACAGCATTTTGATGAAATAGCCTGCTGTTATTTTATACAGTTTCATCTGCATCTGCAGTTATCGGCTGCACATGAATATGCCCATAGCTGCGGTGTGGTACTCAAGGGCGATATCCCAATCGGTGTCAACCGTAATTCGGTGGATACCTGGACCAATCCCGAACTGTTTCATCTCAATAAACAGGCAGGTGCTCCGCCGGATATGTTTGCCATTAAAGGACAAAACTGGGAACTGCCTACCTACAACTGGGAAGCAATGAAACGTACCGGTTTCGACTGGTGGAAAAAGCGTTTTGCCCAGATGTCCAACTATTTTGACACCTTCAGGATCGATCATATTCTCGGATTCTTCCGTATATGGCAGATTCCTGAGAATCAGGAAGAAGGTATCATGGGGCATCTTTATCCTTCTGTTCCGGTGCATATTAATGAGTTCAGTGAGAAAGGACTATGGTTCGATTATAACCGTTACTGCAAACCTTATATCACCGATAATATCCTTTGGGAGATTTTCGGTGAGGATATGGTTTGGGTGAAAGCTAACTGCCTTCAGATAGAAGATGGTTGGGTGTTGCGCCTGAAACCACAGTTTACCAGTCAGAAAGAGGTAGAAAAAATGTTTTTAGACGGAACAATCTCAGATAAGGTGAAATGGGGATTGTTTGACCTGATATCCAATGTGCTGTTTTTTGAAGTTCAGGGCAGCAACGGAACGCAGTTTTATCCGCGTTTCGGAATGCAGTCGCTGCGTACCTTCCGTGAACTGGATGATTATACCAAACAAAAACTGGAAGAGATATATGTGGATTATTTCTTCCGTCGTCAGGATAGCAGATGGTATAATTCCGGTATGGAAAAACTTCCTGCCCTGAAAAGAGCCACCAATATGCTGATTTGTGGTGAAGACCTCGGAATGATGACACAATGTGTGACCGATGTAATGAAAGAACTGGGCATCCTTAGTCTGGAAGTACAACGGGCACCTAAATCCAACAAAATCGAATTTTTCCATCCTGCCGATGCTCCCTATCTTTCGGTAGTTACCCCATCAACGCACGATATGAGTACCATCAGGGGCTGGTGGGAAGAGGACAGGGGAGTGACACAGCGTTTTTACAATCAGCAACTCGGTCATTGGGGTGAGGCGCCGTATTTCTGCGAATGGTGGGTTTGTCGTGATATATTATTGCAACATCTTTATTCTCCGGCGATGTGGGCTATTTTCCAAATGCAGGACCTGCTTGGTATCTCCGAAAAAATCCGTCGTAGCAATCCGCATGATGAACGAATCAATGTTCCCTCCAATTCCAAATTCAGCTGGAGGTACCGGTTGCACATCAACCTCGAAGATTTGCTCGAAAACGATTCGTTTAATGATGAATTGAGGAATTATATTCAGCAAGCGGGGCGGTGATTTTTTACCATATAAGTCATATAAGTTACATATAAGTTTAAATACATTTCTAATGCAATAAATTTAGCATTTGTGAAATAACAAAAACTTATATGTAACTTATATGACTTATATGGTTTATTTATATATATATTTCAGGAAATTTTTGTTTCTTTGTGTCAACAAAAACTGAATCCAATGGAAAAAAAACTCCGCCGTTCTAATGATCAGATGATTGCCGGTGTTTGTGCCGGAATTGCTGAATACATGGGTCTTGATGTCACACTCGTACGTGTAGGATACGTGATCCTGTCAGTCCTCTCTGTAGGATTTCCCGGTACCTTATTGTATATCATTCTCTGGTTGATTATGCCGAGACAGTAAAAGCGAAAATTATTATTAATCACCAGCTTTTCGCTATTAGTTATTAGTTATTCGCTCTCAAACATGGCCTTTAATCTCACATCAGCATACAAACCCACCGGTGATCAGCCAGAGGCCATCAGGCAACTGGTTGAAGGCCTCAATTCCGGCATTCCGTTTCAGACCTTATTAGGAGTGACTGGCTCGGGAAAAACTTTTACGATTGCCAATGTTATTACGGAGGTGAATCGTCCCACCCTGGTGCTAAGCCATAACAAAACCCTTGCTGCTCAGTTATACAGCGAATTCAAATCATTCTTTCCTGAAAATGCGGTAGAGTATTTCGTTTCTTATTACGATTATTATCAGCCTGAAGCATATCTGCCGGTTTCGGATACCTACATCGAGAAAGACCTTTCCATCAACGCCGAAATTGAAAAGTTACGTTTGTCGGCAACCTCAGCATTACTTTCCGGAAGAAGGGATGTGCTGGTAGTTTCTTCTGTTTCCTGTCTTTATGGTATTGGCAATCCCGAAGATTTTGAGTCGAACCTGATTGAGATAAAAAAGGGACAAAAATTAGTAAGGAATGCTTTCCTTAGAAGTTTGGTTGATAGTCTGTATACCCGCAATGAGATTGAACTGAACCGTGGTAACTTCAGGGTAAAAGGGGATACGGTAGATATTTTTCTGGCTTATTCAGATTTTATTTTAAGAGTAGTTTTCTGGGGAGATGAAATTGATGAGATACTTACTGTTGATCCGATAAACCTGCATATGTTGGATACCTTCGATGCTTACCGGATATTTCCTGCCAGTATATTTGTTACCACCAAAGAACGCATTAATCAGGCATTACAGGTCATAGAAAACGATTTGAATCTTCAGGTGGAATATTTTAAATCGGTAGGGAAACCTTATGAAGCTAAGCGCATCTACGAAAGGGTAAACTACGATTTGGAGATGATTAAGGAGTTAGGATATTGCTCAGGAATTGAAAATTATTCGCGGTATTTCGACGGCCGTTTGCCCGGAAGCAGACCTTATTGTTTGCTTGATTATTTTCCTAAGGATTATTTGATGGTGATTGATGAAAGTCATGTAACCATTCCGCAAATCAGGGCCATGTTTGGTGGCGATGCTGCCAGAAAACTCAATCTGGTGGAATATGGTTTTCGTTTGCCTGCAGCAAAGGACAATCGTCCGTTGAAATTCGAGGAGTTCGAAACACTCACCCCGCAAACAATTTACGTATCGGCTACTCCTGCCGACTATGAACTCATCAATTCACAGGGAGTTGTTGTTGATCAGTTGATTCGTCCGACAGGGTTGCTGGATCCGATTATTGACGTTCGACCGAGTCTGAACCAGATTGATGATTTACTGGAAGAAATTACACAGAGAACCGAACTCAACGAAAGGGTTTTGGTGACGACGCTGACTAAACGTATGGCGGAGGAACTGACGGATTATCTTGCGAAAATGGGTGTTCGTTGTAATTATATCCATTCGGATGTAGATACGCTGGACAGGGTACAGATCATGGAAGACCTTAGGCGCGGAATCTATGATGTGCTGGTGGGGGTGAACCTGTTACGCGAAGGACTTGATTTGCCGGAGGTTTCGTTGGTTGCCATCCTGGATGCAGATAAAGAAGGTTTTCTGCGCTCGCACCGGTCGCTTACACAAACTGCCGGCAGGGCTGCCCGAAATCTGAACGGACGTGTCATCATGTATGCTGATAAAATCACC
This sequence comes from Paludibacter sp., assembly GCA_034927635.1. Taxonomy (GTDB): domain Bacteria; phylum Bacteroidota; class Bacteroidia; order Bacteroidales; family Paludibacteraceae; genus Paludibacter. The sequence continues at coordinate 5,940 of JAYFPP010000140.1, read as the reverse complement.
GACAGCATGGCTAAAACCATTGCAGAGACCAACCGTCGCAGAGAAAAACAGTTGGCGTATAATGCCGAACACGGTATTACGCCAACTGCTATTATTAAAGGTGATCGTTCTGCTTTCAGTAAAGCGGAACCGAATGCCTATATTGAACCGGAATTAACTGCAGGAATTGCCGCTGACCCGGTGGTGCAGTACATGACAAAACCTGCATTGGAAAAAACTATTCAAAAGACCAAAAAAGCCATGTTTGATGCTGCAAAGAATCTTGATTTTCTTGAAGCAGCCCGCTTACGCGATGAAATGATCAAACTTGAAGATATTCTGAATAGCCGGAAACAATAATTAAAGTTTGAATGCTGATTTAATGGCATCAACCATGTCGGTTTTTTCCCAGGTAAACAATTCTACTTCACATTCAATGATTTTCCTGTCACTGCCTTTGAACTTCTTTGTTACTGTAACGGGTGTTCTTCCGACATGACCGTATGCTGCTGTTTCTCTGTAAATCGGATTACGTAGTTTCAACCTGTTTTCAATGGCTTTCGGACGCATGTCGAAAATATCACTGATCCTATCGGCAATCACACCATCCGACAGATTTACTTTTGAAGTTCCGTAGGTGTTAACGTATAAGTTCATCGGTTTGGCAACGCCAATAGCATAAGCCACCTGTACCAGCACTTCGTCGGCAATACCGGCTGCCACCATGTTTTTAGCAATATGACGGGCAGCATAAGCAGCAGAACGGTCAACTTTTGAAGGATCTTTTCCCGAAAAAGCTCCACCACCGTGCGCACCTTTTCCACCGTAAGTATCCACAATGATTTTTCTGCCGGTCAGACCGGTATCTCCGTGCGGGCCACCAATTACAAATTTGCCGGTTGGGTTTACATGTAAGATATAATCGTCCTGAATAAGCGAATTAAACTGAGGATCCAATGCTTTTACCCTCGGAATAAGGATGTCTTTTACATCTTCACGTATTTTTGAGAGCATCGCTACATCGGCTTCGTTTTGGCTGATTTTGCCATCAGCTTTTACAAAGTCGTCATGTTGCGTTGAAACAACTATGGTATTTACTTTTACCGGTTTGTTGTTGTCGTCGTACTCAATAGTTACCTGTGATTTTGAGTCCGGGCGCAGGTAAGTCATCAATTTTCCTTCTTTTCTGATTTTTGCGAGCTCTTCAACCAATGCGTGCGATAAGTCAATCGCAACAGGCATCAGGTTGCGTGTTTCGTTGGTGGCGTAACCAAACATCATTCCCTGGTCGCCGGCACCCTGATCTTCAGGATTTTCGCGTTCCACACCCCGGTTGATGTCGCCCGATTGTTCATGAATGGCGGATAAAATACCACAGGCATCTCCGTCAAATTTATATTCACTTTTAGTGTAACCGATTTCGTTGATAACCTCACGTACAACGGTTTGAAAGTCAACATAAGCTTCGGTTTTAACTTCGCCGGCTATGATTACCTGTCCTGTTGTAACAAGGGTTTCACAGGCAACTTTTGAATCTTTGTCCTGTGCCAGGATGTTATCCAGCACAGCGTCTGATATCTGATCTGCAAGTTTGTCAGGATGTCCTTCTGAGACAGATTCTGACGTAAATAAATAACCCATTTTTTTTGAATTTGATTTGATTTATAAATAAATAACTATTTTTGTTTCGGTGTTTGTTTAACCTGCAACAAAAATTATCAACAAAGGAAATGAAGTTTGAACCTGGAACGGGAAAAATAGGCTGGAAATTAACATTTTAGCATTTTTTTCAGTGGTTGCAAGCGGTTCAAATCCCTCCACGACAATTTTCGGATGCAAAGATAATACTTTCATCAAACAAAAGTACTATTACAATTGTTTAAATTTCAAATTAATATTAATAAAAATTAAATCCAAATCTTATGAAAAACACTACCCATCTAATTATGTTTCTCCTCATTTGGTCGGTAATGAATGTCGCTGCTCAGACGACTTTAACGAGAAACTTACCAAATTATCTGAGTAAAGCAAGTTCTTCACAATTAAATGCCGGAGAGTATCACAACATTGATGCGATGACTGCATTGAAAAATTTCGAGTCCTCCCGAAGGATGGTTTTACAAAGTAAAAATCCTGCTTCCAGAGCACGATTAATTAAACAAATGTCCGGGGATATGCAACAAGTCCTTGCATCCCAAACAACCACGCCAAAATCGTCGTTCATAAAAAAGCAGCCATTACGACCAAAAACTGCATTTGACACAGGTGCAGCCGTTTATAGTCTGCAAAAGAAACTAAATAGAAGTATTTACGAATCGGCGTTTCGTAACAAAATACCACAGGCGGGTGTGATGAAATACCGCATGGACAGCATTGTCAATCTCACTTATGATCAATCATCCTGGATAAAAGACTCAAAACAGGTTTTCAATTATCATTATAACGGGAAAATGACAAAAAACGCAAATTTTGAATATCTTCCCACCGGAAACCAATGGGTGAATGATGATGAAAGTACCATTACTTATGACGATAAAGGAAGAATGACGGGTTACCTGAGTAAATGGTGGGATGCTGAGTCTGTAAATCCGCGGTGGGTAATTAATGATAGCATACGTATCAATTATGACAGTAATGGAAATAAATTGCTGGATGAAAGGTATTATGAATCGTTTGATCAGGATTCAGGGAGATTTGTGTTGATGGGTGATTATAAAAGTGAATTTACATATAGTCCTGATAATGAAGAAACAGGAAGTATCTTTTATTCGTGGGATGTTGAGGCTGGTGAGTGGGTGCCTGAATCTAAACATGAAATCAGGATTGAGAATGGAATGGAACTTATGTTTGCCGGCTACATGTGGAATCCTGAATTAAATATGTGGATTGGTCACTGGAAGTTCGAAAATTTCCCTGTGCCTGGATATAATATGATGGGTTCTGTTTTCTATGGTTGGAATAATCTGACGAATGAATGGTATGTCAACTCAAAAGAAGAATATGAAATTAGTCAGAATGAATCAGGTACTGTAATAACTTCAATCTATTCTCAGTCTGATTCTGAAACTATGGTTTTATATCCTTTCAGTAAAACGGTTTATTCGGAGCCCGTAGCTTCAGGAAATAATATGCAGCAAAGCTTCAGATCAATTGTTGATTATTCGTGGAATCCGTCTGAAGGAATATGGGTAAATCGTTCAAAAACAAGAAATACCTTTGATGGTTTTGGAAATCTTGTCCTTGAAATTGATTCGGTATGGACATTAAACAATGCCGCACAGTATGAATGGGTTATAGAACAACAAATTGAGAGTATTGTAAATACTGCAGGTAAGATTACTGAAACAATATCAATGGGATGGGAGTATAATATGCTTGCCGGGACCAATACCCTCGTGAGAAAGGACAAACAGGTGTTTGTGTACAATGCCAATAATGAGGTGACGGAAAGAATTAACCAGAAATGGGATTTCTCAAGTGAAAAATGGCTAAATATCAATAAGAATGCTTTTGTTTATGATAGTGCCGGAAATATGATCACAGAATTGTATTATGAAAGTTATATTTCTGAATCACAGACCTGGGTTGCTGCCCGAAAATTTGAATACGTTTACAACAGCAAAGGCGATCAGATATCTTATGCACATTATAATTGGATTGCCTCTACAAACTCGTGGAGACTAGGAACTAAAACCGAATACGAAGAAAATGACAAAGGTGAAGTGATACTTGATTCATATACCAGCTGGAATGATTTCCTGAATAAAGAAGTTATTAATTACAAGCAGCAGAAAGTTTATGATAATAATGGAAATCTGGTTTTAGAACTTAGTATAAATAGTAATGTGTATTATGACGGAACTCAGTATTATATTACGGTATATGGTGATAAACAGGAATACATATATGATGTCAATAACCGCCTGACTTCGCAAATCTGGTATGATTATATGAATGATGTGTTTGTTCAGGAGGAAAAGATTGACTATGTTTATGATGCAACACATCCCGGAGCAATGGCTACCGAAACATCATACGACTGGAATGCTGTCACTTCAACATGGGATTTAAATGCAAAGGGTGAATTAACGTATAACTTTGAAGTACCACGCTCAGAATTGTTATTGCCATTTGAGGAAGAACAGGATGCTTCGAGAGAAGTGCAGATGTATTTTAATTATATGCCACTTGAATTTACCGGTTCGGATTGGAATGCAGCTACCACTTCATGGCAACTGAGTGAGAAAACCATTGTTTATTTTACATACAGTGAATTTTCGTCCACCGGTAATATTGACGTAAAAAAAGTGGTTGTATATCCGAACCCGGTTGCTGATTATTTATCGGTAAAATTGCCGGCTGATGCTCAACAGGCACAATTTAAACTGATTGATATGCAGGGTAGGGTAGTGAATGAAAAGACTCTCACCAATGAAACTCAGGTCGATTTATCTGATGTTGTCAAAGGTATTTATTTCTATCAGATTGCAACAGGGTTGGAAACAATCAATGGAAAACTGATTAAAAAATAGTTCAGGCTTTTGATACAAAAAAGCTCCATCGAATTTACGATGGAGCTTTTTTTGCTTATATAACCTGCTGTTTTCTATAATATTAATATCTTGCCGACACAACATCCCAGTCAACCAGATCCCAAAGGGCAGCCACATAATCAGGTCTGCGGTTTTGATAGTCGAGGTAATAAGCATGTTCCCATACATCAAAAGTCAGAAGTGGGGTAAGACCACGTGTCAGAGGGTTGCCTGCATTACTTTCTTTGGTGATAGAGAGTTTACCTTCAGCATCCTTAACCAGCCAGGCCCATCCTGAGCCGAAAACAGTTACAGCAGCCTTCCCGAATTCAGTTTTAAAATTGTCAAATGAACCGAAAGCGTCGTTAATTGCTTTAGCAAGTGAGGTGCCGGGTTTTGAACCCTTGTTCGGAGTAAGCGAAAGAAAATAGAAATTGTGATTCCAGATTTGAGCGGCGTTATTGAAGATCGGTCCCTCTGATCTTTTTACGATGGTATCCAAATCTGCATTTTCAAATTCAGTTCCCGGAACCAGACCGTTCAGATTATTTACATAAGTCTGGTGATGTTTACCATAATGATAGCTGATGGTTTCCGCACTGATTACTGGTGCCAATGCATCGTGTGCATAAGGCAATTCTGGCAATGAAAATTTCATGATGCTTAAATTTTTTAATGATGTATAATATTTTTGAATCTGTGTTTATTACTCTTCTAACAGCTGATTATGCCTATTGTTTATTAGCAGCCACAAATTTACGTTTAAAATTCTAAAAAAACAATCCTTAATATTGCCCACACATATTTTTATTCCCATCTTTGCGTTAAAATTAAAATCAATTAATGTTTTTTATTATGAACAGAACCATTCGTTTATTATTAGTGACCTTTATCAGTTTGTCATTATTCTCATGTAAATCAAAACAGCTTGTATCCGAAATCAAAGGAGCCAATGTTCCTGCAACCACTGAAGTTGTTAGTCAACCTGCTACAACTCAGGTAAAAGTGGCTGAACAACCTGAAGTTACCCGTTCAGAGTCTTTTAAATTAGCAGCAGGTGAAACCAATACCGATGCCATGGCAAAGAAATATCACGTGCAGGTGGGTGCTTTCAGTAACCATACTAATGCAATAAATTTAAGAGCTAAACTGGTGAATGAAGGAAACAATGCCCTGGTTGTTGAGAATGAGAACGGCATGCTAAGGGTTATCATTTCATCATACAATGAATACAGTGAAGCCCGCGCCAAGATTGATCAAATAAAAGGAACATATCCGGATGCCTGGGTATTGGTTCAGAAAAAATAATGGATCAGCTTTTTTACACTATACTTGCTTTGCTGGCTGCCAGTATTGGTAGTGTGGCATTAAGCGGCAGTTTGTTGTTACTGACAAATAAATGGCTGGAAAAAATTTCCGGCTATTTATT
>JAYFPP010000031.1:0-3103 GCA_034927635.1 Paludibacter sp. | reverse complement strand
CACATGGGCGACATCCCGATACGGTTTTTAAGGGTAACCGATTTAATTCTGAGCGTTTCATTTATAGTAGGCATAACGTAAAATTTTGATGTTTTAAGCGACTTGTACTTTCATAAAATATCAGTACTTTTGCCGCGTTTTGTTAATATTAACCACATTAGTCACATGAAAGGTTTCTTCACCATCGGTCTCCTCATTTTATCGAACACATTCATGACCTTTGCCTGGTACGGGCATTTAAAATTTGCCGAATGGAAATGGTTCAGCAAACTCGGACTCATCGCCGTTGTATTAATCAGCTGGGGCATCGCACTTTTCGAATACATGTTTCAGGTTCCTGCCAATAAAATCGGATACGAAGGCAACGGCGGGCCGTTCTCACTGGTGGAACTAAAAGTCATTCAGGAGATTATCACCCTCGTGGTATTTGCCCTGTTTTCTCTTCTTGTGTTCAAAACCGAAAGTTTCAGAACCAATCATTTTATCGCTTTTGTCTTTCTGATCCTTGCGGTATATTTTATGTTCAAGAAATAATCTTATTTCCTTTTGAACAATTTCGCTATATTTTTACCCAATTCATCCAGTTTCTCAATCGGTTCAAGCATGGAAGGATTGTTCAGGTCAATACTTTCCGTATCATCCACACCTACCTGTACCGGATAAACAAGCATATAATTATTCGGTTGAAAATACTTGTTCAGATAATTGGGAATATTTTGCATATTCATCTGATACGAAGGTTTCTTTTCTCTGCTTAACACCACAATCAATCCATCGTCAGCCCTGACATCTCTGGAAATAATTAAAAAATCATCCCAGTCGTCAAACAGTCTGAAATCAGCCTCTATCGGATGTTTTGTCTGTATCTTCCTTATTATTTTGCTTGTTGCCTCACTGGCATAAAAAACCAGTTTGGCACCTGTATTTCGGGGGATATTCCATATCTTAGCCAACCAGAACGGAAAACCTATTTCTTTTTCAGCATTAACAGGAATAATAACAATGTGTCTTTTAATCGTGGAAATGGGTTGGGCCGACTTATAAACAAAAGTTGTAGTATTACATTTAGTAAGGATACCTTCGGTGAGTTTTCCAAGGAAAGAAGATGAAATACCGGTCGCGACATGTATACCCAGTATCATATCCGTGATATTATGCTCCTTAATTACCCCTGTAATTCCATTTATCACATTGATATCATAACGCAACAACCTGTTTAACTGCACATCAGCCGACGACGCTGAAATAACAGCTCTTTCAAGCATTTTTTTAGCTTTGAGCTCAGCATCATTGCCGTCATTGCCATCATTATTCACAACATTCAGTGCAAATAATCCTTTTTTATTATCTGCCGATTTCAGGATCATACTCAGATTGACCAGCTCTTCAATCGTATCAGGATTATTTATGGGAATCAATATTTTCTCTGCTTCTTCACTATCACTACTATCAATTGCAGACGACTCACTCAATGAAATATTTTTTCCTCCCTTTTGTGCAGTCAATGTAGCTATCGTACAAGTAACAAGAATCATGATGATAGTACCATTCAACACACTCTCATTTAATAAGCGAACAGGCTCGCCAGCGGGTGTTTCACCAATTATTACATTATAACCTACCAATACTGCGGCGAGCGTTGCTGCCGCCTGAGCATTACTCAGCCCGAAGATCAGCCGGCGTTCATCCACCGAAAATTTAAACGATTTTTGAGCAAGCCATGCAGCAATAAACTTAGCAGAGGTAGCAACAACAGTCATGACAAGCGCGACTTTAATAGTCTCGAGATCTTTGAAAAACACACGGTAGTCCACCAGCATGCCCACACCTATCAAAAAAAAAGGAATAAATATGGCATTTCCAACAAACTCTATTCTATTCATTAAAGGCGATGTAGAAGGAATCAAACGGTTCAGGGCCAGACCGGACAAAAATGCACCAATAATGGCTTCAACACCGGCTGCCTCGGCCAATACCGCTCCGAGAAATACCATTACAAGTACAAAAATATACTGCGACACTCTGTCATTATAACGTTTCAGAAACCAACGCCCAATGATGGGAAAAACCAATAAAACAATCAGCCCGAAGATGATAATTGAGACCGTGAGTTTAACCCAGAATTGTGTATTAACTTCCCCAGTTGCCATACCGACAATGACTGCTAACACCAACAAAGCCAGGGTATCTGTTATCATTGTTCCTCCTACGGTGATATTTACCGCCCTGTTTTTAATCACCCCCAGTTTACTTAATATTGGATAAGCGATTAAGGTATGAGAAGCAAACATACTTGCAAGTAAAACAGAAGTAAGAACTGAAAAATTCAACAGATAAATTCCGGCTGCAATGCCCATAATCATCGGGATCAGAAAAGTATACATGCCAAATAAAAAGCTTTTCGAACTATTTTTTTTAAACTCAGCCAAATCCATTTCCAATCCGGCGAGAAACATGATATACAGCAATCCGGCAGTACCTGACAAGATAATACTGCTATCGCGCAAAAGCAGGTTAAAACCATTTGGTCCGATGATTGCCCCGGCGATGATAAGTCCAAGAATATGGGGAATCTTCAACTTATTCAAAATAATAGGGGCAAATAAAATAATGATCAATATTACTAAAAATTGCAATATTGGATTTACAAGAGGTAGTGTTGCACCAAAAATATCTAATATAACCATGCCATTTTGTTTAAATTTAAAAATACAGAAGGTCTTTTTTCATCCGGCAGAGTTCATTATAACAACAAATTTAATTAGCTTTTAGCAGATTAACTCCTTATGAATAGCTCAAAATTAAAAGATTTTATTTTGTATGAGCTTTTCAACAGAAATATTTGTAGTTTTTTAGCTTATCTCAACAAAAAAGTATTAAAACAATGCCATTACGACAGATGCTTTATGTATTCACAGTTAGGATCATCATAATTCATCTGTTTGAAACCCATTTTATTTAAATATTTTTGATGTAAGGGATGTTTTGTAATACAAACAATACGTTGAACTTCCATATCTTTAAATAATTGCAGATGCTTTTTATAGATAAAATCACCCGCTTTCATATCACGGTAAGGAGCAGACACATAATCGACAAGCAC
>JAYFPP010000009.1:0-2079 GCA_034927635.1 Paludibacter sp. | reverse complement strand
AAAATAAGAGAAGTCAGAAGTAATTTGTTGTTCATATAATAACTGGTTTTATTCGAGTAATATTTTTTGAGAACCATAAGGTGATCTTATAACATAAATTCCTTTGCCTATCGACAGAGGAATTTCGAAGTTGGTAATATCTTGCTTTTGCAACAGTAAGACACCAAGCAAATTATAAACTGAAACCGAAGTTGGTTGCTCTGATACAAGCTTTCTCCCGGTCACTTTCACCGGATTACTCACAGGCGGATCAACGCTGTTGGGTTCTGTGATCTGATAAGTAATCCCGGCAACAATCGGCCGGTGGTCTGAAGCATAGGTTTCGTTCACTACTTTGTGACTTGCTACGCTTAATATCTTCACCGGATCATGGTAAGCAATCCAGTCGATGGTGTTGTTAGGGCTCCTTGCCGGAGAAGTAGGAGCACAACCATAACAGCTTCGGGTGTAAGTATTATCTAAGGTGTTAATTACAGCCGAAGTCTCAGTAGCATTCAAATCTCCGGCGATAATAAACGGCAGGGTTTCAGCCAATGCCAGTTCATTCACTTTATCCACCTGTGCTTTTTTATTGTCGGTTTTTAAATCAAAATGAGTACATCCAAAACGAATAGCCGTACCATCGGGTAATGTGATTTTTGAGCGGGCAATTACTCTTTTCTCTCCACTGACGTCAGGTCTGGGCAATTGAAGTAAATTGTTTTCTGACATTGGATATTTAGATAAGATAGCTACGCCGTATTTACCACCCTGATAGTCGATGGCAGGCGCGAAAAAATAATACATACCCAGCCTGTCGGCAATTACCTTTGCCTGATGCACATTGCTTCCCGAACGGGTGGTGTAAACATCAACTTCCTGCAGCGCAACAATATCCGGATTCTGTTTGGCAATGACTCCTATGATGGTGTCAATGTCAGTTGCTTCTCCGGTGTTGTAAGGCGGATCGCAATGATGGATATTGTACGACATTACACGCAGAGTGCCGTCCGCTGTCACAGCTTCAGCCTTCGAAAATGTGTTGGCTGAAGCCGGTAACAGTAGTACAAGCAAAAATGCCTGTTTAAGAATATAATATCTTATCCTGAAATTTTTCATGAGAAAATTTTATTCAGTTTACTGATTCAGGATGATTTTCTGCGCTCCTTTGTTTGTGGCGACTATATAAATTCCTTTTGTGATGCTTTCAGGAATCATTGTTTCATTGTCAACATAGCTGTCAAACAGCTTGTTTCCCTGCAAATTGTATAAAGCAACCCTCGTTGGACTCTCAACAATCAGTCGGCGACCCATTTGTTTGAAAACCGGACTTTTCGTTGTTGGTACCAACGTTAAACTGTCATAACTACCCACACTTACCCGGTACAGGTTGATATAGCGTGTTCCGGCATTTCTCAAACGCAACTTAACCGGACTATCAGAAGCAATGTTATAACTGAGTATTTCATCTCTCGAAGTCCGCAATGCGGCATAGGAATGTAATTCAAATGTTTTTAAATTCACCCAATTGCCATTCTCATATTTCTCAAGGGCAAGCCATGTATTGTTGTTCTGATTACCATTTCTGACATGCAGGGTAATGATTCCTGCATTTGCAACTTCAGGTAATTCGATAAGTCCGGCACTTGAATTTAAAAAACGGAACGCAACGGCAAGTCCGTTGTTGTTATGCTCAATATCTTCTACGGCAGCACAGGGTTGCACAGCCAGCGACTCAATGGCACCCACCATGCGGTATTTGTCGAAATACAAATCGGTGCTGTTAAGATTGATATATGCATTGGCTCCTTCAGCTACGGGTGTGGCATAGGCATTTGGATTAGGTGCATTCGTATTAAGACCTCCTCCGGGATTTAAACGTTTCAATTCATTTTCCCACGCTGTAGATGAGAAATCTTCGGAAAGAATATCGGTGGCCTCTGGTTCATAGACTTCCGGTTCACCATCTTTGATGAAATTCACATCAGTATAATAATATTCGTGATCAACATTGGTATTGTACCTGTTTTGGTAAGGAGAATAGGTCTGAATGCTGAATCTTTTGTTTTCGGGATCCAGATCCACAATTCTGATCATGCC
>JAYFPP010000139.1:0-30974 GCA_034927635.1 Paludibacter sp. | reverse complement strand
ACATCGTGTTACAGCCGACGAAGTACTCGACATGACCTACAACCAACCCTTCCCCAACCGAACGCTATCGATGTATTCATATTTTCTGTTGGATTTTAAAGATGAAGAATATGTATACGAACTGGTATCCAAAAACTTCAGACGATTCTTCAGAAGAAACATCCTTCAATACGATTATCAGAAATATCCTATTGGCTTTATCGGTACTGTGGCTGTGAGTTATCAGGACATCCTGCAAAATGTAGCCAAAGAATTTGATGTAAAAATTGCCAAAATCACTGAGTCTCCGATGAAAGGCTTAGTTGACTACTATTATCCGAAACTTTTGTAATAACACCAACATATCACACTGGCAAACCCCGGATTTTATTCGGGGTTTTTTATTTATTATATTTTGAATACATATTTTAATTTTATTTAATTGTTGTTTGCAATAATAAATAATTATTTCTCTCTACATTTGAAAAATCAATTTTCATTTTTTTCTTTATTCATTTTTATCCTTATTCAAACACAAATCTCTTATGAAAAAAGTCATTTTAACTTTGTGCTCATTACTTATAATCAGCACTTGGGCTTATTCCCGGGGAATAAGAGTTATCAGCAACGAGCAAATTCCGTTGCCACAAACCGAATCGGGTTACAGTCCCGTACTGAGTCCGGCCGGTGATTACATTTTAATCACAGGCAACGATCTGAAAGGGCTGCGTAAATACGACCTCGCAACCAGACAATTAAACACAGTTACCACCGACAAAGGTGCTGGTTTTGATGTACAAATTTCGGATGACGGGAAAATTGTGGCGTACAGAAGTCAGCAATATAAAGACCGCTTGCGCTACACCAGTTTAAAAACCATCAACCTCAGCACAGGTAAACAAAGCGAGATTGTAAAGCCAAGCCGCAACCTTGAAAAGTTTACCATAAAAGACGGCACAGTACTCGCAGTTGAAAACGGAAATCTGAAATCGAAAAGATTTACGGGCAAACAACTCAGCACAATACCAGCCATCAGTAGTGTGAAAAAGGGTCAGCTGTATATTACTAAAGACAAGCAAACAAAACTTGTGTCGCCAGCCGGTACCGACATCAACTACCTGTGGACATCAGTATCGCCTGACGGCAGGAAAATGCTGTACTACGTCATTGAACACGGCAAATCCTATATCAGCAATATCGACGGCACCAATCCTGTATCCCTTGGAGTATTGCGCGCACCTAAATGGATGGGCAACAACTGGGTAGTAGGTATGGTGGATTACGACAACGGCGAAATAATTACTGCGTCAAAAATAGTTGCCATTGCAGCTGATGGCAGTGACCGTACCGACCTCACCAACGATGCGGTTATCGCAACCAATCCTTCAGGTTCGGCAGATGCTACCAAAATAGTATACAACACGGCCGATGGAAAAGTATTCCTGATGAACATAGAAATTCTTAAATAAATTAGGTCATGAAAAAATCAATATATCAATTCGGTTTATGCCTGTTATTATGGCTTTTGGCAATAACAACCACTTACGCTGAAAATACCCTGGGACAGGCACGCATTTACATCAACCCCGGACATGGCGGATGGGGTTCAAACGACCGACCGCTGGCAACCATCAATTATGCCATTCTCGACACCCTTGGATTTTTTGAAACAAAATCAAATCTTATGAAAGGGCTTGCGCTGAGAGACGAACTACAAAAGGCGGGCGTCGGTTATGTGCGGATGTCGCGTACCCAAAACGGAATTGCACCGGCCTCACAAACTACACTTAACCAATATGAAGTATATGAAGGGAACGGCCAAATTACCACCTTATCGGTTGTTTGCGCGGATGTGGAAACCAACAATATGGATTATTTCCTGTCCATCCACAGCAACGCAGCCACCGAAGGTACTACCACCAATTATCCTTTACTGCTTTTCAGAGGCACCGACACAGCGCCGGGCAACGGACTTACCTACTCACGCGATATGGCCCTGGATGCATGGAAATACATCGCTAAAAACGGTATCAGCTATTACTCCGCCTATACGGATGCTAACGCGAATAATACCCGCGGCGACATCACCTTTTATGGTTCCAGTAGCACGGTAGGAGGTTACACCGGATATCTTGGAGTATTGAAACACGGATGTGACGGCTTCCTGAGCGAAGGTAGCTTCCATACCTATCATCCTGAAAGGCACCGGTTGCTTAACAGAGATTATTGCAATCAGGAAGGATTGCGCTATTCGCGTGCTATTCGCGCCTGGTTTGGCGACAACACCGAAACCAAAGGAGCCATTATGGGCACCGTAAAAGACAAAAATCAGGCACTGACTCACAGTTTATATGCCTATAAAATAGGTTCTTTCGACCAGTACAAACCACTGAACGAAGTGACTGTAACACTTCAGGACAGTCTGGGCAATACCCTCGGCACCTACACCACCGACAAGGAACATAACGGTATTTATGTTTTCAAAGAACTCCTTCCGGGAAAATACCTTTTGGTGTATGATATCGCCGGATACTGGAAAGAAACCAAAGAAATTGTGGTAACTGCCAACCAAACCGCATTTATCAATCAACTGATGAGCGACCTGTCGCAGCCCGACCCCAATATTATTGAAGAAGAAACCGTGGTAGAAGTTGCCGATTTCCCACACCCGGTTCAGGACGGAGATATCGCTGCTGCCAACAACTATAATTTCGCAAAAGCGGCAGAGATCACTGTTGATTCATTGCAAAATCTGACCATTCGCCGGGCAATTCTGCGCAACGGTAAATATTATATTTTAGCAGTGGATTCCGTTAAGGCACCCCAGTTATTGGTGGTAAATCCGGAAACAGGCGAATTAATCAAGAAAATGAGTACTGATGGAATTTCAACGCAGGGTTACAACGGAAAATCGCACCTGTATAATCTTTCGGATATCGCTTTCACACAGGACAATGTATTACTTGGCGTGAATTCAACCGTCGTTGGAAAAGAAAACAACAGTTTTCAAACCGGCGATTTCTTTGTCTACAAATGGCAGGCAACCAACGACACCATCCTGGAAGATGTAAAACCAAGGATATTTTTAAAATTGCCTACAAACACCAGCGCCAGCCTGGTTGCCGCAGGCAACAACAATTCGAACTTAGTGGGCAACAGCTTTACAGCTTCAGGCACACTCAATAAACTCAAAATCTATTTCGACTCACACCCAAGCAACAACTGGGGACCAACCGACTGGAGCGTACGTTATATGTGCTGGCAGATAGATAATGGCGCGGTAACAGGAACACAATTCAACAATTCGGGACTCACAGTAATTGCCGGAGGATTAGGTGCTGATTCGCATATTTCCTTATCGCCTGTAGCTCCCAACCGTTTTATTGTAGATGGAAATAATATTGCACCCTTTGAATTGGAAATGAACTGGGCAACTAATGATAAAATCCTCACGGGCGCATTATCTGCTACAGTACCAAATTTATCAAAAGGAGCTAACTATTTCAGGTATACCAACAAAATATACATGAGCACACCGGTTTGTGAAAAACAAACAGACAATAGCTATTCCTATAAGCTTCATTTATACGACATTACAAACGGCATAGATAAAGCGATCAAAGCCGGAGAAACAAGCACTGATCTGGCCAATGACACAGTAATCCGGTATATGGCAGGATTTGGGGTTGTTGACAATGCAGACATCAACACATATCTGCTCGTAGGAAATAAAATTGTAAAGTACAGCACCAAAGGCGTTGAACAGCAGGCATCACCCGCACGGATTTTCGCCTATGGTCTTACATCTGCTTACAGTGAAACGGACAATGGCTATAAAATCAATTTCAGTCTGAATGAAAATGCCACATCGGTCGACATAGTACTGATGAACGCAACCACAAACGAAGAAGTTAAAGTTATTTCATTCGGAGCAAAAAACAAAGGAGCCAACGAAATTATCCTTGTAAGGGACGAAATACCTGAAAGCGGCGAGTTTAACTGGCAGTTACGCGTTTCAGCGCCAAATGTCACCCGTTTTACAAAAATATCAGACGAAAGTCCTGTGTACAAATATTTTGCACCCAAAGGAATAGCCATCGACAAATCGCCAGAGAGTTCGTATTTCGGAAGAATATACATCACTAACACAGCAACAGGTGCAGCGGTATCAAGAAATACAACTACAGGTATCTATGTGCTGGCTCCTGACGCAACCGACATTACCGGACAGGGCAATACAGCCTATGCAGGAGGCATAGCATGGACGGGCGTTAATGGTGAAGGTCCGAGAAAAGTTGCCGTAACAGGCGACGGAAGGGTATTCGTATCAGATGCTAGTGCCACCAAAGCCGGTATCTATTACATGAATCCGGAGACATTCAGCATCACCTCTATTTTCCCGAATGCTACCGTCACCAGTGGCTCCGTAAAAATCGGCTCCACCTATGTATGCGGACAAATTGTAGCCATTGGCGCACGCGGTTCAGGGGCTGCCACTCAACTGTATGCCGTGGATAGAACAGCTTCAGGATCAGCATGGAAAAAGTTCGTCAACGTTTACAATATCGGTACCAGCAACACATGGACCACAGCACCAACCTCTTCGGCAGCTGCAGGCAGCTATATCGGCAACGACAACAGCAGTATAGTACCGGTTTCCACCGGATACTGGGGCGGACAATACCGTGGCGCAGGAAGCAACTCAGTGGCCAATCCCTGTATGTTGTATTACAGTGATAGTTTCAGGGAAACAGTTTTCAATTCAGCAGAATTTAAAGACAAGAACGGAGCAACCGTTTCGCTCACGCAGGCTTCTCAAAACGGAGGTTTGGCAGTGAATGAAGAAAAGGGTATCATAGCACTCAGCTACAACGGAGGTGTTTATGTTTTTGACTATAAACTGAATAAAGACGGAATTCCTGTGGTAAATCCCAAATTCCAGCATACGCTGGGAGTAGCTTCGGTTAGCTACGATGATTTTGCATTCGACTACGCAGGTAACTTATATGCAGTTTCTAATTCCGGCAAATTCATCAGTGTATGGGCAATGCCTACCGACAACAACACCAGTGTGACGCCTGCCGCCAAAGCACTGAAAGTAACTCATAGCGGGACATCAGAAATAAAAGATGTGAGCTTAAAATCAACGGTATATCCAAATCCTACGAACGGATACCTTACTATTGAATCGGAAGAAGCCATCCGTTCGGTACAGGTATTTGACTTAAGTGGCAGAATGGTTGATAGCTTCAACAATATGAGTGACAACAAAGAAAGCATTGATGTTTCACATCTGAAATCAGGCATCTATCTGTTAAAGATTAATGGATCGTCGGTGGTAAAATTCACACGCGAATAGTATATTGAAGACTCAAAAAAAAGGAGGAAAACCTGATTGTTTTCCTCCTTTTTTTTATTTAGAATAGTATTTAATCAACCCTTCCATAGGCGATTGTTCAATGAGCCCTACTTCTATATTCAAATCAGTAGCCACTTCCATCAGGACGTCTTTAAAATGATAAGCAACCGAACCGGCAAAGGAAACTTTATAATTCAGGTAGTCATATTGCATAACATTCTTACGGAAGAAATCGGTAAAAGCATTGTAAACCAGGTCATGAATAGATTTCTCGTGTAAGTTACTCTTTATAAAAGGACAAACGCTTGCCAAAAAACGATTGGGCATGGGTTGTTTATAAACCTTATCAAGTATCTGAGCAGCAGAGAGATTGATGTATTTAAAAAATGCATCCTTTATTTCAGCGCCAAACTGATTTTTCATACAAGATCCGACAAACAGTCGCCCGAGTACCGCGCCACTCCCTTCATCACCAAGAATAAATCCGAGCGGAGAAACATTTTCCACTATCTTTTCGCCATCGTAGAAACAGGAATTGGAACCGGTACCGAGTATGCAGACGATGCCGGCTTTGTCGCCACACAGTCCGACAGCCGTACCGAACAAATCACTTTCGATTTCAATACTGGTTGTATTAAAATTTTCAGCAATCGCCGCTCTGACTATTTCGTTCTTCTCGGGGAAAGCACAGCCCGCGCCATAAAAATACACAGCATCAATCTTGTTGCTCGTCAGTTCCGGAACTAAAGAATGACTGATCTCCCTGCTTATATCTTCCGTTGAACGGAAAAAGGGATTGGCACCTTTCGTAAAGACTCTCTTTTTTAAGACCCCATGGTCAACCAGGCACCAATCGACTTTCGTTGAACCTCCATCTGCTAATAAAATCATATCTTAATATAAATTTGTTTTTTGTATAGAATACTTCCAATCACCCAGTTTAACGCCACAAACAATGCAGCATAAACGAAAGAACCAAAATAATCACCTAAGTAAGGTTGCAGGTAAACACCATAAATGAAGCCCTTTATTGAAACCGGCTCACCGGCATTCATTATAAAGATATTTCCTATTAGTATGGACAATACCGCAGCTGCCACATAGATGAACAAAGGGTTAACACCAAAGGACTCGAAGAAACGACTCCAGCGTTTATGACCTTTCACATCAATGATCCAAACCAAAAGCGCCAGAAATGTAGATGCCAATCCACAGGTAGTGAGCACAAAAGTCGGCGACCAAATCTTTTTATTAATAGGGCATCCATAGCTCAACAGGAAACCGGCGAACGTAAGAATAGCTCCCATGATAAACAAATGCTGAATACGCTCATGGTTATCTTTGGTCTGCATCAACATCTTTCCGGCATAAAATCCAATCAAAACATGAGCAATAGACGGTAGGGTACTTAGCAGTCCTTCCGGTTCAAAATGCAAACCACTGTCGGTATACATATGATTAACACCCAGCACCGCCCTGTCGACAACCGAAATGATGTTCTGTTCGCTGAATTCAAAACCATTCCCCATAACCAGCAGGACAAAATAGCCCAATAGCGACCCCACAATGATATAAGGAATATATTTATGCTTAACGAGTATAGCGATGATCGCCGTAGCACCATAGCTCAGTGCCAGTCGCTGAAGCACCCCTAAAATACGGATATTTTCAAAATTTGAGATAGCCCGGAAGAAACGCTCCAGAAATCCGAGTTCTTCCGTTTCCAATGCGCGGAAAGTACGGAACGAAAGCGACAACCAGCCGATGCCCATGCCGATTACAAAGATCAGAAAGGTGCGTTTCAGGATTTTATAAAGCGTTGCTCCATTCCATTCAAAGTTGAATTTCCGGAGAGAAATAAAGGTAGAAATTCCCATAATGAACATGAAAAACGGGAACACCAGATCTGTAGGTGTAAGTCCGTTCCAGGCCGCATGCCCCAACGGAGCATAAATACCTGACCACGACCCCGGATTATTTACCAGTATCATGCCCGCAATGGTTATCCCCCTCAAAACATCGAGGGATAATAATCTGCTGTTTACCTGAACCTGTGCCATAATATTTATTACAATTTTATCATTTTCTATTTACGATATACCATCATCAATATAACATAACACTCTCAACTCTCAACTCTCAATTTTCAACTATCTATACAAATAATATTTCTTCGATGTACGCTTAAACCCATCCACTTCCTTGTACCAAAACTCTTTGATATCATCAAAACGGTTAGTTTTGGCGAAAGTAAGGCGTACAAAATCGCTGCCGCTGACTTTATCGAACATATTGAATCGCTGCTCATTAGCATTATTAAAGATCGCTTTATCGGGATACAAGGCAGCAATTTCCTGCATCACATAGAATTGTACTTCCGAAAGACGGGCGGCAGCATAATCCATGATATGTACCTGAATACCGCTTAATTGCTTTCCCTGACTGGTTGAATAAAATGGTTTGAAATAGATCGGACGAAACTGCAGACCCGGCAGTTGTAAACGGTTCATATTCTCAGCCAGTTTTTCAGCGTCAATCCACTCAGCAGCAAACAATTCAAAAGGAAGCGGATAACCAACACCAATCGAAACGTATCCCAGTTCACCCAGAATTCCGCTTACAGGATAAAAAAGGGCTGTGGTTGGATGCGGGATATGCGGTGATGAAGCAATCCACTGCAAACCCGTTTCTTCATAAATCATTTTCCGTTTCCATCCTTTCATGGGCACCACCTGTAATTTGCACTGTTTTTTCAGCATTTTTTCGCCGTTGAGCAACATCGCCAGTTCGCCGCAAGTCAGGCCATACACATAAGGAATGCTGAACTGACTGACAAAAGAAACGAACTTATCCTCCACCAAACCACCTTCCACTTTTAGTCCACCCAGCGGATTAGGTCGGTCGAGTACCACAAATTCAATATTATTTTCAGCCGCAGCTTCCATAGCCAGTCCCATTGTACTGATGTAAGTAAAAGAACGACAGCCGATATCCTGAATATCATATACCAGCACATCAATCCCTTTCAACATTTCAGGGGTGGCTTTGCGGGTTTTTCCGTGAAGCGAATAAACAGGAAGACCTGTTTTCGGATCTTTCACATCCTCTACAAAATCGCCGGCATGTGCATCGCCCCTGACTCCATGTTCAGGAGCATAAAGTGCAACAAGATTTACATTGGAGGCTTCGGCCAAAATATCAATGGTTGATTTTAGCTGATGATCGACACCGGTAGGATTGGTAATGAGTCCCACCCGCTTACCTTCCAGCATTTTGAAGTTTTGCTGTTTCAGAACTTCAATACCGGTTTTCACTTTGATGGTTTGTGCACTCAGGGTGACTGTCAACAAACTCATCAATAATATGAACGATAATTTTAATGATTTCATATATTTATTTTTTAGTCTCTTATCCCAAAAGAGGTTCAGAGTTCACCTATTCGCTATTCGTTATTACCTATTCCCTATTCGTTATTCGCTAATTTCGCTTTTCCGTATTCCGGATCAATTTTCAACAGCATTACCGCAACAATCGGCACGATACAACAAATCATCACCCAGATAAAGAAATGATTATATCCCAGCAATTCCTGCAACCATCCCGCGAACATGCCCGGGAGCATCATTCCCAGTGCCATAAAGCCCGTGCAGATAGCATAGTGTGCTGTTTTCAACTCCCCTTCGGAGAAATAAATCAGGTAGAGCATATAGGCCGTAAACCCGAATCCATAGCCAAACTGTTCAATAAAAATACAGATATTAATGATTAGCAAACTTTCTGTCTGCGAAAAACTCAGGTAGACGAAAGTCGCGATGGTAAGGAGCATGCTGATGGTCATCGGCCAAATCCATTTTTTCAACCCACCTTTTGCCGCTACCAATCCGCCAATAATACCGCCGAGCGTAAGTGCGATAATACCTATCGTACCGTAAACCAGCCCGACTTCTCCCGTGGTCAAACCCAGTCCACCCGCTTCTTTCGGATCCAGCAGAAACGGACTGATGAGTTTCAATGCCTGTGCCTCAGAAAAACGGAAGGTCAGCATGAAGAAAATTGCTTTGCCAACTCCCGGTTTTTTGAAGAAAGAAACAAAGGTCTCAATAAAATCCTTCATAATTGTATTGGCCGAAACATTCGCCGCTGCACCGTCGGAATCAGGTTTTGGCAAGAAGAACCGGTGATAGAAGCTAAAGAGCACAAACAAACCTGCCAACAGGAAGAAAGTAACCGACCAGGCAAGGGTGATATTCCCCGATAATCCCTTATATTCAGAAGCAGTTCCCGAAGTCAGCTTCGGATCCAGTTGAAATACCAGATAAGCCGGTTTATTCCAGTTGGAAGCATCAAAAACCAGACGCTCCCCTTTGATCAGGGAAATACTTTTATCTCCACGACCAAGACTGGTATTCAGAATAATCTGTTCGCCCGCTTCGGGAGATTTGGACAACCACACCGTCGCCACCCCGACATTCCCGGAACGTGCCAACTCCTCAACTTCAACTCTTTTCTCGCCGAAGTTATTTTTTATCCAGTTGCCCAGCGGTTGTGAAACCTTTGCCGTCCACCAGCTTTCTTTGTTTTCTGTTTTTGCTTCAGCACCGGCCTGAGTCTCTTCCACAAAACCATTTTCGCTATTCATACGCTGAACCTCAGCCAGAAAAACATTCAGACTATCCTTTTCGACGCCGAAGGTGCCAATCTGAATTGATTTATTATTCGTCACAAAATGCAAATCACCTTCCAAAGGCTGAATATCAGTAACAGCAGGAACCTGCATGGAAGTCTGAACATATTCAGGCTTAGCTTCCACATTGATTTTCAGGGGCTCCATACCGGTGGCAGTTTCCAGAAATCCGGCAAGAATGATTAAGACACCCTGACCCATGATGGTGGCAATGCGGTAAAAAGTACTGCGTATCCCCACAAACTTCGCCTGATCGTTAGTATTCAGCGCCAACATATAAAATCCATCAGCAGCAATATCATGGGTGGCAGAGCTAAAAGCCAGGAGCCAGAAAAACGCCAGTGTCGCCTGAAAGAAGAACGGTACCGGAATCATAAAGGCGATACCGGCCAATCCCGCACCGATGAACAATTGCATGATGACAATCCACCAACGCTTGGTTTTCAGCAAATCAACAAACGGACTCCAGAAGGGTTTAATTACCCATGGCAAATACAACCAGCTGGTGTAAAGGGCAATATCGGTATTCGAAATACCCAGTCGTTTGTACATGATCACCGAAATGGTCATTACCGCTACATAGGGCAAACCTTCAGCGAGATACAATGTTGGGATCCATGCCCAGGGGGATGTTTTCTTTTGCATTAGTATTTATTATTATTTTTAAACCATAAAAGGAAGACTTAGGGAACACAAAAGAACTAAGAACTAAGAACTAAGAGTTGAGAGTTGAGAGTTGAGAGTTGAAATTACTTATCACCCTACACTCATTTTGATTCTCAATTTGTTATTCGTTCTTTTGTGTTCCCTAAGTCTTCCTTTTGTGCCTTTTGTGGTTAATATTTTATCATATTATTTCCAATATCTCTTTCAGCTTTTCATCACTTATACAAATTTCCTGAAAAACAGTATTGATGTCTTCAGCAGTTATTTTTTCAAAGTCTTTTTCCAGAGGAAGCACACACACACCACTTAAATCAACCGAAGCCGGACTCAGTAATATATTACCCTCTCCTTCTGCAAAATAGCACTTAGGACGGTGTACCTCCCGTGGAAAAATGCATGAAACCCATTTGCTTTTTTCGTACCAGGTAACAATATTCAGCATCGGCTCTTTTTCTCCGTCTTTAATGTCAAGTGTTTTATAAATTCTGTTGAACAAATTTACTACTTCTTCTTTTTTGACCGATTCAATCACGATTACATTCCGATGATAATCAGGCAATACATAACACAACAAATCAACATCTTCAATGATTATTTTACGTTTGGCAGTCAGTACATCCCTTTCCAAAGGCAAAAACCCTTTATTTCCCGCCTGAAAATGCATGTGATCAGGCGCTGAGGCACCACATTTCGGACCGTTATAAAAAACCACAAAATCACTGAGTTCCTCGGCCAAATCGAGCATATCCCCAAACCTGTCGTAAATCAGTTGATCAATATGGTCCAACACCGGCACTGTCAGATGCATCGGAAAAATAGGAAAAGGATTCACCAATATCTGATAATCCTTGCCAAAAGCGATGCCCCGCTGTTCGGCAGGAAGATGCGCCGGGCAAAGAAAACATTTTCTTTCCTGAATCGACTTAGTATCAATTTTAGCCGCGCTCGAACGCATCCGTTCCGGATTAAACTGAATCCTGACCGACGTTCCGCCGAGGTCAAGTTCTTTGACCCTGACTTTATTCAGCGCTTCATAGTTTTGTTTCGCCAGCGGCCACTCAGCCAATTGTTCCGGAAAAAATCTTTTAACCATCCTTAATATCAATTATTTTTAACCACAAAAAAGCAAATATTAGCGAATAGCGAATAGGTAATAGCTTTTCGCTATTCGTTATTAGCTATTCGTTACTCGCTTATTTAAACTGATTCTCGCCTGCAATTCCCACGTCCTGATCCGGTCCTTATAAGTATTGTGTCCGTTCATTTTCACAATATCCAGCGAAGCATCCGAGTTATCCTCCCAGCGACGGCAGAGATACAGCACATCATAAATTCGTCCGATCTGATATTCGCGTGAAAACGCCAGTCCTAAAGCATAGTCCTCACCATAACTGGTATTCGGCACCCTTATTTCGCGTAACATCGGCGTAAAAAACGCACGGGGAGCACCTAAGCCATTAATACGCATAGCGTTGTTGCGTCCGTTTTCAGGCGTCCATTCCTTATGATCAATCACTCCCGGAGGAATAGGCTGTTTATTAAAGTCAGTCAGCATATAAGTACCCACCACCATCACACAATTTTGCTCATAGAAAGCATCAACAATTTTTTGCAGCGTATTTTCGTCAGAATAAACATCGTCGCTATCCAGCTGAACTGCAAATTTACCACATTGAGCATGAGCAACACCCACGTTCCAGCACCCTCCGATTCCCAACTCTTTATTATCAGGAATAACATGAATTAAACGTTTGTCGGTAGCAAATTTTTGAATTAATTCGGTGGTGCCATCCGTAGAATAATTATCCACGATGATGAGGTTGAATTTGAAATCAGTTTTTTGATTCAGCACGGATTCGATGGCATCAGCGATGGTTTTCACTCTGTTGCGAACAGGAATAATCACTGAAGCTTCATTTTCAAAAGATTGTCCATCGAAATCCACTTTTTTGAATTCTGGTTTCAAATAAGCGCCGATTTTTTTCAGGTGGTCGGTACAGGCAAGTTCCATTTCAACCTGCACAGCCCTGTTTTTCGGATCCACATAATCGAATTGTTTTTCACCGCTTTTACGGTTGTCGTGTTCAATTTCAGTATAAAGATATTCATTAATATGAACCAGTTCAGCCGATTGAGAAGCCTTCAGGCGAAGGTCATACAAACCCGCATGCTGATAATCAGTTGTCATATCAGCGACAGCCTTTTTCAAAACAGAAGTTTTGTAGAGCAGCACCGAACCAAAATCAAAGTCATCGCGCAAACTGCCCTGTTGATAGGCAATCACCGGTTTGTTTGTTTTGGTATCCCCTTTCATTTGGTAATGATCGCTATACACCATTCCTGCGCCCGAGTTTTCAGCAATCTGCACCATGCGTTCCAGTGCAAAATAGCCCATACTCAATTCATCCGTTTTAGTATATATCAATGTACAGGCAGCATCCGATTTCTCCGCAACCGCCTTCACCATTGCCGATGAACGGAATGAATCAACTTCAATCAATTCACAGCCATCAATTTTTTCCGACAATTTATCAGGACTAAGCAGAAACACTTTTGCTACAAGTTCCGACTTTTTTAGAGAAATAATCGTTTTCTCTGTCTGTTGTCTATCCTGCAAAGGAATAAAACAATTTATTTTCATATGCTATAATTAATTATGAATTTACATTTTTTTTATTATCATTTTCTCACCATTTCTCATCATTTATATCCCCCGGTTAAAACCGGGGGCAATTGATAATTTATCTCTGCTATTCGCTATTACATATTCGCTATTCGCTTCTCAACAGCCCCACAATCCCTTCGGCACTGGTAAACACGCATCTACCATCACCAAGAGGTGATACTGTATTTATCAAAGAGTTTCCGACTTTGTGTTTCCATAAAACCTTACCCGTAATGGCATCCAGCGCAAAGACAAGTCCGTTTTTAGTACTTCCATAAACAATATTATCTTTCTCTACCGGCATACTTGGTGCATGGTCATATCCATAGCCAACATTTACCGACCATATTTTCTGAGGTGTATCAGTCACGGTAGAATAACACACCACACTATCCTGCATTGTTTTGCTGAATATCCTTTTATTATCCGCCGACAAGCCGATTGTTTCGCGCACCATTGATGCTTTCGTCCTCCAGATCACGCTACCATCTTCAGCACCCAGGGCAGTCATCACCCGATCAGGTGCCGTGAAAAACACTTTACCATGAGCCGCAACCGGCCAGACAGCAGCCGGAGAAAAATGCATACGTTCGTTACCATTATTCCATTTCCACTCCAGACGACCCGTTTTTTTACTTAAAGCATACATATAACTGTCCCACGCACCAAAAATCACTTTATTGTCGTAGATCAAAGGACGGGTTTCCACATATCCGGCAACTTCCTTAAATTGCCAAATGACTATCCCCTTTTTGATATCGATGCAACGGAAAATATGGTCGCTACCACCTACATAAGCCCTGCCTTTATCAATTGTTACTGCACCAATAACAGAGGCCTCAGTTTTTATCTTCCATATCAACAGACCTGTTTCAGCATCCACACCATAGATATAATGGTCGGTTGAACCAAAAACCACGACATTTTTGCTGACTGCCGGAGTTCCCAAAATACGACTTTTCGCAGCGAACTGCCACAACAGTTTTCCATCATTGAGCATATAGCACGAAAGCACGCCCAGATCGTCACCTACATAGACTTTGTTTCCCGACACTACCGGAGAAGAATAAACCGCACCTTTACTTTGTATTTTCCACAATTCACTGACCTGAGGATATTGCTCGTTAACCGAATAATCAGGCCGGAGATATCCCGAAGCATCTTCAGTAAAGTATTTTTGCCTAAGCGAGTAGCCACCCCATGGTCGTGCAAATTTACCTATAATCTGCTCGCTAACCAAAATTGAATCTTCATTAACAGAATATACAGAAAAACCTCCTGCAGGCTCTTTTCCTCTCAGGTTAGAACGGTTGATAAAAGCAGGAATTCCATCATAATCAGTAAGTTTATTAGTATGATAATGTCCGCCCAGTACCGCCTTAACATTATAGTGTCTCAGCAGGTCGGTCAGTTCATACCAGTTATCCACATCACCGTTTTGAAGGGGATAGTGAGTAATTATAACAACATTTTTACTTTTATCAATCGATTTCAGTTCGTTTTCCAACCAGATAATATCCTGAATGCCCACATGTCCATCCATCATACGGATAACAGGGCCACTGTTAAATCCCAGAAAAACAAAATTGCCATAGTCGAACCGAAAACGATCGTTTCCGAATATTTCACGAAAATCCATTACTCCCGACTCACTCCATTTCGTTTCGTGATTTCCGGGTACTGCAAAATAGGGCACCTTCAACTCATCCAGAAAATCTTTCGTTTTTAAAAGAGAAGCCCTGTCGCCTCCCTCCGTCAAATCACCCGACACAAAAACAAAACTAATCCGGGGAGTGTTATTAATTGTAAGAACTGAGTTTTTCAGGTCTTCGATGCTGGTTTCATTTTGACCTATATGAAGATCAGTAATAAGAGCAAAGTCAAATGAGCCGGCTAGTACGACCGACCAACTCATATGAATGATAAAAGATGCAATTATTAATAAAATCGTCCTTAGTTTTTTCATGAAATTTATATTTCAGAATATCAGATTTATTATACAACAAATTTAACGTACGAAAGTAGAATATCTTTTTCTATTTCTCAATATAAAACCGTGATTCATTAAGTTTCATTATATATTATATACATATTTTAATGATAGCATATCTCATTAAAAACAATAATATCAATTGAATATACAGTAAAAACGGAAATCAGTAATCTAAATAATCATAAATTAATATTTACAAATAAAAATATACGCAAATATATGTATGTAAAAGTTAATAATATAAAAAAGATGGTCTCAAAATTGAAAAAATATTTTTTTTAAAAGAAATGATTTCTAACTTGCGCCTTGTTTCGTAAGATACCTGTTTCAAGAATACATCAATAATAAAACAACAATAATATTTCCTTAAATTTGAATTCATAAGTATGAGAAAGTATTTTTTTCTACTCATTTTAATTGTATTTACATCAATAAGTGTTTATGCACAAAAGACGATTACAGGTACCGTCGTTGACGAAAACCGGGAAGCTCTGATCGGTGTATCTGTTGTAGTCAAAGGCACATCAACAGGAACCATTACCGACCTTGATGGAAATTACAGAATGACGAACGTACCGAACACAGCAACCCTCGTGTTCAGTTATGTAGGTATGCAGACGCAAGAACAAAAAGTTACGCCAACGACTACAACCCTAAATGTTACCATGCGTTCCGATGCATTGGTAATTGATGAAGTGGTGGTTACAGCAATGGGTATTCAACAGGAAAAGAAGCGAATGAATTTTGCGGTGCAGAGTGTCAATTCTGACGCTATTACCGACAGTCGCTCGGCCAATTTCGTAACATCTCTGCAGGGTAAAATTGCCGGGGTAAACGTAACCAATGCCGGAGGATCAGCCAATGCCGGATCACAAATCATTATCCGGAGTATTTCATCTATTAACCCTTCGCAAAACAATGAACCATTATTTATTGTCGACGGTATGCCGGTTTCAGGTGGTTCAACTAAAGCGGCAGACATCAACCCAAATGACATTGAAAACGTTACGGTATTGAAAGGGGCAGCTGCTTCTGCGTTGTATGGTCAGGAAGGTGCTAATGGTGTAATTATGATTACTACCAAGAGCGGAAAAGAAGGAAAAGTCAAGGTTACCGTAAACACCAATTTGCAAGTTGACAATGCCTACAGAGTTCCGCAAATTCAGCAATTATACGGTCCGGGAGCATCAGGCTTTTATAAAGATCAGACCGGAGGAGGTTGGGGACCACTCATTCAACCGGGCGAACAAATCTACGATAATGTTGGAAACTTTCTGAAAACAGGCATATATCAGAAATATGACCTACAGGCCTCAGGTGGAACAAAGAATTTTATCGGTTCAGCATCGGCAAGTTATTCAAACAACAAAGGAGTTGTTCCGGATGATTATTTAACAAAAACAGGTATTTTATTAAAGGGATCTTATACTGTTGCCGAGAATCTCACAATTAATATGAATGTAAATGTTATCAACAACATTTCAAGAGGTTTTGGAGCTGCCATGTCGTCCATCTATAACTGGCCGATTAATGACGACATAACCAATTATAAGAATGCTGACGGTTCAATTCATCGCCGTTATTTAGCCGACAAACTTGAAGACTCTCCAATTAGTCCGCTTTGGGCGCGATATGAAGATTACGGACAAACTCAATCCACAAGAAATGTTTTGCAGGGTTCTATCAACTGGAAACCCATTCGTAATTTAGACATTACCGGACGTGTTAGTTCCGATCAAACAAACAGCTCTTCCACTTCGTATACTACACCACGTTTTGCAAAATCTGATTTCAGTCCTGTTGATCTTCCAAGCGTAAACCTTGATTACTTTGGAACCTTTGATCACTCGAACAGCAAAGCAAAAATGTTCATGGCACAGTTATTAACCACGTACAAAATTGCCATTGATGAAGATTACTCGGTTGACTTAATGGGAGGTACTGAATTAAAAATGTCAGATGGCGTATCGTCTTCAATGGGTGGACGCGACTTTATCATTCCCGGAGGATTCTATAGCATGCAAAATGTGGCGGAAGTTATTAACGGACAAGACATTTCAATGTATCGTACCAAAAAGAGAACCTATGGATTCTACGGGGAAGTTAAGCTCGATTACAAAGGACTGGCACATATCAGCGTAACAGGGAGAAACGATCATTCATCAACCCTTGACCCTGAAGTTAACTCATATTTTTATCCTTCATTTACAGGCGGAATTATTTTTTCCGAATTGTTTGACATAAGTAATTCTGTGTTTAGCTACGGAAAACTTCGTGGCAACTGGGCAAAAGTAGGGAAAGACGCAACGGCTTATCTTTTCGATAGAAAATTCAAGCAATTTCCAACACTTCCTGATGGCGGTTATGCTGCCGACCCAACATCAAGCGTAGCAAAAAACCTGAAGCCTGAAATGACAACATCCTGGGAAATTGGTACCGACTTGCGTTTCTATGACAATAGAACTAAATTAGATGTAGCTTATTATTCTACCACTGTATCCGACCAGATTGTTAATGTAAGAGTATCGCCCGCATCCGGAAATATTCTGGAAACAAGAAATGAGGGAGCAGTCGAAAATTATGGTATTGAAGCTACTTTAGAACAGGAAATCTTAAAAAGAAAAGACCTGAGATGGAGTGCCAACATAAACTTTGGATTGAACAGAGGTCGTGTAATTTCACTTCCTGATCAATTGGTTGAAATTCAGGGAACACAATATGGAGACATCTTCCCTACTGCTTATTTGCATGGCTCTACCACAGCCATTTCGGGTAAAGATTATCAACGCACCTCCGACGGAAGAATAATTTGTACCGCAGAAGGTTATCCAATAATCAGTCCGGCAAAAGGGAATTTAATTGGTAACAGAGAACCTGACTTCTTACTGGGTTTATCTTCTGCCCTGAGTTACAAGAAAGCCACTTTATCATTCTTATTTGACACACGCAAGGGTGGTGATGTTGTGAATTTAACCTCACGTTCAATGTTCTCAAGCGGTCAGAACAAAGTTCTGGAAACTTACCGTAACCGGCAGATTATTTTTGACGGAGTTGTATTGCAGCCCGACGGCTCGTACACCCCGAACACAAAAGCAATCATATTCGACCAACAAACAATGAATAACTATTTCACAGCAGTAAGTTCAAATTTCATCGAAGATGGTTCTTACATCCGTTTAAGTTATGTTGCATTGAGTTACGATCTTACATCTTTAGTCAAAAAGACATCCATTAATGAGTTGAAAGTTTCGGTTACGGGAAGAAATCTTTTGTTACTGACCCGATATACAGGCTCTGACCCTCAGATTAACATCAACACTGCCGCAGGAGGATCCGGAGGTTCAGGTATTGATAATTTCTCGGTACCAAACACACAAAGTTTTAATTTCAACCTTAGTATAACTTTTTAATATTGCATCAACATGAAAAAGATACATTCAATAATACTTCTATTCCTGATACTTTTTTTAGGTAGCTGCAGCGACTTCCTTGATGTAAATGTGAATCCTGATAAAGCTATCACAGTTACTGCTGAAAAGGAACTTCCTGTCATTATTTTCTATGGTGCACAGTTAAATTACGATCATGCAGAATACGGAACTTACCTCACTCAAACCTTCACAACTGGTGGTCGAAGTCAAACTGGTTCGTTAGCTTACAAAACCGGTTGGGAATTTCTATCGATGAACAGACATCCACAATGGCGCAGACATTATTATGATTTAGGAGTGAACATTAATGAAATGACCAAGGTGGCTGAAAGAGAAAAATCTTATAACTTTATATTGATTGGCCGCACTATTCGTTTGATGTCGACACTTTTTACAACAGATGCCTTTGGGGATATGCCACTTTCGGAATCATACACATCAGTTGCACCAAAATACGATACTCAGGAGCAAATTTATGTGTGGATGCTTAAAGAAGCTGATGATCTGATTGCATTGTATAACAATAAAGATTGGACTGAAGCCAAAACAAACAAGACAATTGATAAATCGATTGACAGAATTTACGAAGGGGATTTATCCAAATGGAAATCTTTCACTTATGCTCTTAAAGCGCGTATTCTTCTGCGCAAACTACCCAATTGGGACAATACGGCTGAAAACTGTCAGAAAATTATTGATGCAGCAGATAGTGCATT
The DNA here is from genome assembly GCA_034927635.1 of Paludibacter sp. Classification (GTDB taxonomy): domain Bacteria; phylum Bacteroidota; class Bacteroidia; order Bacteroidales; family Paludibacteraceae; genus Paludibacter. Next base: position 11,481 of record JAYFPP010000139.1, on the reverse strand, counting down.
GGTTAACTGGCAGGAACCAAATTACAATTATGATGGAGGTTCCGGTGAGAAAAATTGCCCATGGGGACCGGCACAACCTGTTATCAACGCATGGGAAAGCCGTAAGAACGAGATGGACAAATCAATTCCTACAAAATTTTTCATGAAAGATATGATGGGAGTTTACGATGTTCCAAATGCATTTACCATTGGTTACGCCGAAGACCCCCGCATGGAAAGAATCATGACTGCACGTGTAGGTCCTACCAACGATCCAAGCAATAAATTCAGGTATTTGGATGCTAATATCGGCATGGGGGTTTCATACAAGGAAACTAATTTCCCTGATTTATTTACTTCTGTTTTCACTAAAAACACCGGTTTTGTTTCATTAATGCTCACCGAAGAACTGAGATTAATTAAAGCTGAAGCTTTGTACTGGAAGGGATTAAAACAAGAAGCGCTCAACGAAATGAACGCTGCAGTAAATTTAAATCTTGCACGCCACACCACCAAAGCAGGTTATACTACCAGGTTCAAAAATATGGCTAAATACTTCCCCACATTGGGTAATTTTAATATCGGTCATATCATGCGCCACAAGTATATTTGTATGTATTTGCAACCTGAACAATGGAACGATATGCGTCGTTACAATTACAGCAATAGCACCAACGGATATACCTATGATGGAGCCGTAATTTATCCCGGCCTGAAACGCCCGTATAACCTTTATGAACCTTATTGGACAACAGAAAAGAACAACGATGGTTCTGTTAAGGAAATCTGGATACAAAGACTGAATTACGACCCCGAAACAGAAGAAAAATACAATAAAGCAGAACTTGATCGTTTGGGTGCTTTTCGTAATCCTAATTGGTTGAAAAAACCTATGATATGGGCTGAATACAATGAAACTTTTAAGTAGAGAATGCTACTATTAAAATTACATTAAAAACGAATTGGTTTTTTAGAACATAAATATAATCACACATTCAATAATTCTTTCAGAAAATGAAAAAGATATTAAAAAAGATATTATTCTCGTTGTCGGTAGTCATATTACTAACAAGTTGTGAGATAAATGATCCGGTTGACGACATAACCCGTATTGGTCAGGTTGCACCGCATGTATTTTGGGAACTGCCTTCCAACAGTGTAAATGCAGGATCCAGTGTTGCATTTTATGCGCAATACTACACCACAGGTAACGCCGATATTGACCGATTGGAAGTGTGGTATGATGTTAACGAAAACATTCAAACCATGGTGAGTTGTCCGTTGGTTACAACATTCAAATACAACATCTCTACCAACAACACCACCCAAATCAGAGAGTTTCAAAAGATTGAAACTTACGCACACAATGTAAACAACTGGGATTCATTAAAAAGAGCCTATATTTTAGACACTACCTTTACAACGAGCCGTACACTGAGAACAGTGGAATGGAAAGAAGTCAAAACATTTGAAGATTCGAAATTCAACGCCTACTTCCCTGCCAATTTCGCTACTCAGTTCAAAGACAGCTTATATCCATTGTTGAAAGTTGCTGATTTCAGAAAAATTATGGTTTCGCTGAACGTCACCAGTGATATTGAATTTAAAGCATTTACCGACTCTACATTTAATGCTAATTCAGGAACATATGATTATTTCATTAAACCTGAAAAGAAAGCAGAACTCAGAACTAAATATGACGGCATTGCCTTTAAAGACCTGATTTACGATCAGAGTGCTCAGATCTACAAAGTGGAATACACCCGTGTTTATAAGTTAAACGCGAGATTTAAGGCATTTGATAAAAACCAGATTGTGGGAATAGCAGATAAAAAGGAAATTGATTTAAGATAATAAGTAAAGGGTGAAATTATGAAACGACTAAAACAAATACTACCGGTTATTACAGTATTGATTTTCCTGTTTTCAGGCTGTATTGAAAACGATCCGCTGATTGAGGATTTTCCCAATGACAAAATTTCTTTTCAGTATAAAGTCAGTGACGCTGAAAACTATAAACTTGACTATCTTGTTGGAGCAACGATTCAATTTATAAACGTTTCAGAAGCACAGGGAGAAGCTACGTGGGATTTTGGCGACGGTTCACCTACCGTGAATGGTGATAGTGTTACCCACAAGTATGCAGTTGCAGGTACCTATTCCGTAAGATTAACCATTGCCGGCGAAGAAGGCGCTTTGAGAAAAAATATCCTCATTAGCGATATTGCTACCTATATAACTATTCAGCCTTTTGAAGGTGGTATATGTTTAGTGAAATCAACCCCGGTAAAATTTAATCTCGAAACACCTAATCCGGAGAATTTGCCGCTTTCATACAAATGGATTTTTCCTGCCGGAACCATAGATGCCAATGGCAATCCTATCAGCGAAAGTACCTCTGTTGATCCGGGCGAGTTAAAATTTACAAGTATAGGTTCACAAAAAGTGAGATTACAGACAACACTCGGCGGGCGAATGCTCGAAGAAAGTTATGTGAATGTGCAGGTTGGCTACACCTCAGCAGTGAAAACACTTTATTATGCTGTAAAAGGAGGTAATATTATGGCCTACAAATTAGTACCGAACTTACCCGCTGACATCACAAACACACCTTACGATTTAGGAGTAAAATCGGGCCAACATGCATTCAATATATTATTTAATGATACTTCGTTGTATGTGTTGGATGCCGGAAAACAGTTTAACTTCATCAATGATGTGGATGGAAACTTAGGTGATGGAAAAATATCGGTAATTTCGAAAGATGGCTCTGTTGTTGAGACTATGATCAGCAATGTTGGCGGGACTGCTTTCAACGACCCTTTCTGGGGATATATTGAACCAAGTGAGAAAACCTTATATTTCTCAGACCGTAACACAGGTATTGCCAAAATAGCATTAGACAAAAGAAATCAGACTCTTAACCGCACAGATTATCCTTATTGGGTACAAAACGACCGGTTAGGTTACTATAATAACGGATGGTCGTACGGAGCAATGACATCAAACTTTGCAAAAGTAAATGGCGTTTGGTGGTGGGGTAAAACTTATTCAGGTGTTGGCGTCTTCAGGTTTAGAGAATCTGATATTTCTACGGTACCTGTTACAGCAGGAACCAGACCTGCTTCTGGAATTTTATTCCCGGATATTTATGTAAAATCCTTTGTAGTGGATCAGGCAAGAGGCTTTGTGTATTTCACCGTTCGGGATGATGCTGTTGCCGGTTTTTACAAAGTGACGCTTGCCGATGCCGAAAACGTAAAAACCTTTGATGATCTGAAAGTCGGCGGCCGGTTAATTCAGGCATTAACCCCTGACACTGAAGGGTCATCAGGAGAATATGTTTACATCACGCAACTCGCTCTTGACCCCGAGGATGGATCAGTATATTTCGGATATCGTACGGGCGATGCTACAAAGGTAAGTTCCGGACTTAAACGTTATAATCCTGCTACCAACAAAGTGGAAAGTGTAATCAATGGTGTCGAAATTTACGGGGTAACCATTAATAACACAAAATCAAAATTATTCTAAAGCAATCATATTCAACTGAATGAAACGTTTCAAATTCATATTCACTTTCGCATTAATCGTCTCAATATTAGCAGCACAATCACCAAAACGTGAGATACGGGCTACCTGGCTGACTACTGTATGGCAAATTGACTGGCCGGCAAGTGTTATTGTTACCACAGGGAATACGACTCAGATTAATGCTCAAAAAGATTTAATGATCAGAATTCTTGACTCATTAGCTTCTGCGAATATGAATGCGGTTTGCTTTCAGGTACGCTCCCGATGTGATGCCATGTACAATTCTGCATACGAACCATGGTCGACTGATTTGGTGAGCTATCGCGGACAAAATCCGGGTTACGATCCTTTGCAGTTTGTAATCGACGAAGGACACAAACGGGGCATTGAAGTACATGCATGGCTAAATCCTTATCGTTACGAGACACAAAGTGGTCAGTGGACAGGACAAGCCGGCGATTACCGCACCGCTCATCCTGACTGGATTTTGAGTTATGCCAGTGGAACCAGCATCCTCGATCCGGGGCGACCTGAAGTGGTTGGACAAATTAAGAGAATTGTGGGCGATATCATTCAGAAATATGATGTTGACGGCATCATATTCGATGATTATTTTTATGCCTACGGGGGCACTTCTACTACCCTCGATGCTGCTACTCAGGCACTGTACAAACCTGCTGATATGGACCTTGGTGATTGGCGCAGAGCAAATATAAACAAAATGGTGGCAGCTGTTTACGACACCATCCAACAAGTTAAACCATATGTCAGATTTGGAGTTTCTCCATTTGGCATTTGGACTACCGATAAAAATGTTGCTCTAAAGGAAGATATTGAATTACCGGAAGGAATCACCGGAGGTAATATGTATGCTGAAATTTATTGCGATCCGGTAGCCTGGCTTAAACAGGGAACTGTTGACTACATCTCACCTCAATTGTATTGGCCTACAGGTGGTTCGCAGGATTATGGGACTCTTAGTCCGTGGTGGTCAAACCTTACCAACAGATTTGGCAAACACTTTTATGCAAGTCAGGATATTGCCGGCTTACAATCTTCCAGTTATGCTCCTGTAAAAGCTCCTTCAGCATCAAATATTATGCTGGAATATGATGGTTCTACAGTAAACACAGAGGGAATGTCGGTTATTGAACAAAAGAATGCGGCTGTTCAACCGGCAAAAGTACCTGCTTCAAATTTTACTCAGGAACAAATCGGTTTGCAAATAAGCATCAATCGTTCGTCGGATAAAAACGGAGCACCCGGAAGTATCTTCTTTTCAACCAGACAGTTATATCAAACAAAAGGATTTATCAATTATCTGAAAAAATACCAGTTTACCCACAAAGCCCTGGTACCGCCGATTGACTGGAAACAAAACAATAGTAATGCTTTCGTGTCAAACATTTCCCTGAACGGAAATACCCTAACATGGAATGCGCCATCGGTTCCCAACGTGAAATATGCCATTTATGCTGTGCCTGATGATAAAATTAATACAACAGGAAATTTCAGTAGTTCCAATTATTTACTTGGTGTTTCATACAACACTTCATTTACCATTCCGTTGAATATCTCAACTGTTGATAATACTTTTGCAATAGCTGTATTAGACCGGTACGGCAATGAATCGCCGGTGAAAGTTATGGGACAAAATGAAGGCATCCCGGTATCAGTGAATCTTATTAGTCCACTGAATAATTCAAGTGAGATAAAGCCTTTCAATTTCTCGTGGCAAGCCGACAGTTCTGTTGACAGTTACATCCTGGAAATAGCAGAGGATATTAATTTTACTCGACTTTTTTGCAGTCGTGAATTGACAACAACAACTATTTCAACCTCACATTTAGATGCATTAACCCCGAATAAAACTTATTATTGGAGAGTAAAAACAAGGAAACCAAACACCTCTGATGGCGTTTCAGAAGTTAGGACAATAACTCCGCTTATTTTTTCAATCATTAATCCGGTTACCGGGAGCATTAATACTTCCATCACCCCTGAATTCCAATGGCTGGAGGTTAATAAAGACAGTACTTATTTATTCGAAGTAGCAACCAGCAACCAGTTTGCACCAACAACCATCGTATATTCTCAATCAACGAATGCAAACTCTTTGACAATACCACATAAAGTATTGTATGGCTCAACAACTTATTACGCAAGAGTCACGGTATCGATCACCGGCATTAAAACAGTTTCCAGGACAGTAGCGTTCACAACGCTGGATGTTGTTCCTGATGTCCCGGCTTTTATATCTCCGGTCATGAATAGTACTGTATTTGGCACTGAGATTAAACTTGAGTGGAGTGAAGGAGTTACTTCAGGTTATCGTTTGGAAATGTCGAAAGACGCAAGCTTTCCGGTACGTAACACGACAATTAAAACACTAACTGCCTATACAAATCAATATACTTTTACAGGATTAGCATCTTCAAATTATTATTTCAGGGTGCGGGCAAGTTATGCGCAAACAAATACAGACTGGTCGGACACACTTAAAGTAATCTTGAAAGAGCAAACCGGAATTGATGATCAGGACATGGATAAATGGAATTACAAATTATTATATAAAAACAGTAATGAGATTACGTTAAAAATAAACACTACCGGACACGAAACTGTTTCAATATCTATTTATAGTTTATCCGGAAGAAAACTGAAAGAGCTTTGCAGCAATGAAAGTTTAGACTCCGGGGAGAACACATTGAACTATTCAGTGACCGATTTGGCAAAAGGAGTTTATCTTATTAATATTTCCACTAAATTTGGAAGCAGGATTATTAAGTATATAAAGTAAAAAATATTGGTTATCAATATATTATTTCTATTAATTATTAATTTTAAAAAGTAAAGTTATGAAAAAATTATTACTTAGTGCAGCAGTTTTACTGTTTGCAGTCGGCACTTTAAGTGCTTCGATGCTTGTTGTTAAAGACACAGCGGTGTATGCAGAAACTGCAAATTACACTTTTGAAAATCTCTGGATTCAATCAAGGTATTCAGTGCCGGTTTCATTCCCATCTGATGGTTATGGTTTAGCTGGCACAAACAGTCGTGGTATGGCTGGTAAGGATGGAAAAATTCTGATTTGCAGAAGAGAAGCTGCTGGAACTTTGATTGAAAAATACATGAATAAATCAAATATTTTGGTTTATGATGGTGCAACAGGTGCTTTAGAAAAAACTATCCCTGTTCCTGATTCTTTGTTTCATCAAAAAGATGTAGCAAGTGATACCCTCAGAGCTATCGGTTTCCCTTCAAATGACATTCAGGTAGATGCTGCCGGAAATGTGATATTGATGAGCATGACAACCAATTTAGCAGTCACTCCTTTCGTTGTTGCAGCATTAAAAGTAGATTTAGTTGCAGGAACTGTGACCCAGGCTAAAAGAATTCTCAATAAGAATTATCCTGATATTGCAGGTGTTCGTTTTGATACCTTCAATGTATATGGAGATATGTTTGGAAACGGCTTTTTCATGGCTCCTGTATCAGGGACTACTGTTGGTGTGAGCGACATGGTTATCCGCTGGAATGTATCTAATGGTGTTACCGATGAAAATTTCGTACCTATTCAAATTAAAAAATATGTTCCCAGCAAAACAGCCAAATTTAATGACACGGCTCCACGTGTAAAACCTATCAGTGAAACTTTATTCTATCTTGATGGACAGCAATCTTACGCTACACTTTACGATATGGATGGTAATCTGGTTGACAGTATCCGTGCAGCTGTTTATCCGGCTTCTCCGGGTAACAATGGTGTGGATGAGTTCACAATTGGTAGTCACAATTTCGTGGTTTATTCACATGCCAATACTGCTGTTGCACCTCATTCTTCATGGGCTGTGGCTGAATTGGGAACCGGAATGAGTTTAGTAGATATGGAACGTTTGTACATTTTCCCGAAAGGAGGAATGGGTAATACCTCCAATGCTGTAAGAACTGCTGTTCCTTATATCGAAGTAATCGGCAATTCTGCTTTCATTTATGTTTACGGTCAGGCTAACGGACTCGGAGCTTATAAACTCACTCTTAAACCTACCGGATTGAACAATACCAATACTTCAAGTGTAAAACTTACAGTATCTAACAAACAACTTGTTCTTTCAGAAGAAGTTAATAGCATTGAAGTATTTGCAATGACAGGTCAGAAAGTTCGTTCGGCTGTTCATGTTAATCAAATAGCTGCACCAGCAGAAAATGGTATATATTTAGTGAATATGAAAGATAAAAATGGATTAACTAAAGTCGAAAAAGTGGTTATCCGTTAACAGTTAATAGTTGATTTTTTGAGAAAAGGTGGTGGAGACACCACCTTTTTTTCTTAAACTTAATGATCTTTCACCATTTTGTCTCTTTCTGATGAAAATCAAAACACTCCCATTTATGCACATGCAATCATATTCTTCTAACTCCTTACATTCAACAAAAACAGTTATGAAAAAAATTCACCTGATAATAATAGCCTGCCTGTTCTTCTCCGTATTTTCTATTGCTCAAACCATCTCTATTGATGGAAAAACCTACACAATAGATACGCTTGCAAATTTCAAAGTCGGACCGGGAACAAACTATACTTCATTGCGACTTCAAGCCAATAGTCGCTTAGATGTTTTCTTTCTGAAGGTAGACATTACAAATCCATATATTTCAATTAAAACTGTTTTGGGTCGCGATTCTATTTATAATGGCGAACAACCCTCAGCCATGGCTAAACGAAAAAGCAAAGAAGGTGCTGTATATTTTGCTGGTACAAACGGTGATTTCTATGAAACAACAGGTTATGTAGGATATCCTTTGGCCGGATGTATGGTGGAGAATGAAATAGCAAAAATTCCAACAAGCAGTAGAAAAGTATTTGCTATTGATGAAAATAAAATTCCGGGTATTGGACAAATGACCTATAGCGGAACGGTGAAATTTGGTTCTGAAACATGGAATATCAATACAATCAATCATATAAGAAACGAAAATCAACTGGTGTTATTTAATCAACATAACGGCAAAATTACCAGAACCAATGCCTTTGGTACTGAAGTGCTGATTCAATTAGTACCGGATTATAGCTGGGGAGCTAACAAGACCTTAAAAGCCAGGGTGTTGAAAATTGAGAAGAATATAGGTTCTATGCCCATTCCAAAGGGACAGGCAGTGTTGTCAGGACATGGAACAGCTGCTTTAAATCTGGATAAGCTGGCGGTCAATGATGAAATAGAAATCAATATTAATCTAACACTTGATGGAATAAATTCATCCTATTCTCAAATGGTAGGTGGTGATAACCGGAATCTCATGCTCAAAAACGGCATTATCGAAACCAGTCAGGTGTGGGCAGAATTGCACCCCCGCACAGGAATTGGTTTCAGTCAGGATAAGAAGTATATTATCTATTGTGTAGTTGATGGAAGAGGAGCTTCGGTGGGTGTAACTACTAAGCAATTAGCCGAATTAATGAAAAGTGCCGGTGCATATACTGCGTTCAATATGGATGGCGGAGGCTCAAGTGCCATGTATGTAAAAGAATTTGGCCCTGTAAATGCTACAAGTGACGGGATTGAACGTTCAGTAGCAAACGGGATTTTCGCAGTATCTTCAGCTCCTGTAGATCAAACGATTGCCGAAATAAAATCACTTACACGGGTAATTAAGCTCCCAAAATTCGGTGTATTTATGCCAGACTTTATCGGCTATAATCAGTACGGAACCTTAATCAATAAAGATTTAACCGGAGTAGTATTAAGTTGTGCTCCCGAAGTAGGTGAAATTGCTCCGGACGGACGATTTGTTGCTTCGGGACAGAATGGAGGAATTGTGACTGCCACCTATAACAATGTCAGCACCCAGTTTGAAGTTGAGCTTGTTAGCTCAGCCCCGATAGCTTTCCGGCTCGACTCAGTGATCATTGATTCACGGAAAGACTATCCTGTTCAAATACAAAGTATCATTGGAAAAAATACGATGGACGTGTTGCCGGCTGCCTTAAACTGGACAGTGGATGATGCTGATATATGTTCGGTTGAAGAAGGTGTTCTGAAAGCAAAAACGAACGGAACAACCTTTGTTTACGGCACCCTGGGCGACTTTAAAGATACCATAAAAGTGATTGTGCAAATTCCTTCTTCAGGACGAATGGTGCAGGATTACTTTGTTCCTTCTACATGGAATATGGAAATATCAAGTCCGCTCACCGCTCAAATGACAACACAAAATCTTCCATCCAACTGGACTTCCGGGGCAGCAATCAATTTTGTATATACTACCACCCGTGCACCGAACGTCAAACTAACTAAAAACATCCAATTCTATGGCCAGCCAGATAGCTTAAGAATCACATTAAACACCGGAGGTGTTAATATTAGCAAGTTAATATTGTCATTGAATGCAAATAATAACACTTTACCCATTACCAAAGATATTACCTCATTCAATGCAAGTGCTGATACTGAAATTACGCTTCCGTTTTCATCATTTTTCTCCATAAATGATGTTGCTGTTTACCCGATTAAATTTAATTATCTTAATTTCTATTTGGGAGCGCTTGTCAACAATCAGTCATATACTTTAGCACTCAAAGATATTACATTGTGTTATAAAGGCCTACAAATATCCGGATGGAATGATATTACGGTTTCTCAATTCAATGTATTTCCTAATCCCGTAAACAACAAGGAATTAAACATTAGATTTAATGAAACATCCTCTGACAAAGTTCAAATTGATTTGTATTCACTCACAGGAGAAAAAATAAAAACACAATCTTATCAATCGGAGAATTCGAATCAGGTAGTATTCAAACTGGATAATATTATGAGTGGAAACTATATTATAAGTGTACATCGTGGCAATAATACTGCATCTGTAAAACTGACAATTAAATAATCAACAATCTAAAAACATGCAGATTATCAAATAAAAAAACGTTGTTAACAATCACTCATGTACTCCCTATAATATTTTCGTCACAAGTTCAGGCTCCTGATTGGGGAGAATCCGGCACCCAGGGCTACAACAAAACCGGACTAACATCTATTATACCAAAATCATTTTAAGGGAAAGAAGATGTTAGTCCGGGGTAATCAGTTGTTTCGCGAAAAATTATTATCCCTTAGGAAATCGGTATGCAAAGAATCGCTTTTATTATATTATTGTTATACACCTCTGTATTAAGTGCTTTAAGTGTTGACACATGGATTCGCATCAACCAGCTGGGTTATTTGCCGGGTTCAGTTAAACGTGCGGTTTTTCTGGGTGAAGATACGGTGAAAGTCCAATCATTTTCTCTGCATCAGGCCCTGACCGATCAACTGGTATTTAAAAGTGAATCTCCTGAAGCAAAAGGTAAATTTTACACCTTTTGCTCCACCTATGTGCTCGATTTCTCTGCATATAAAACTCCAGGAGTGTATTACCTGAAAGTGGGGAATACAATATCGCCACCGGTAATTATTAACAAAAACGTTTACGACGGCACGGCTGATTTTGCCCTTCGTTATATGCGTCAGCAGCGTTGCGGCTACAATCCTTCGTTGAACATGACTTGTCACGAACACGATGGATACGAAGTCTATGGCGAAGACCCGCAACAGCATAAATATATTGATGTAACAGGCGGATGGCACGATGCTTCTGATTATTTGCAATACGGAACCACTTCTGCCAATGCTGTTTTCCAACTGCTTTTTGCCTGGCAGAAAAATCCAGAGGCCTTCAGTGATGCATTTGATGCTGCCGGAAAACCCGGAACCAACGGCATTCCCGACATACTCGACGAAGCCAAATGGGGACTCGACTGGCTCCTGAAAATGTATCCTGAGAATGAAATGCTCTACCATCAGATTGCTGATGACCGCGACCATGCTTCATTCCGGCTTCCGGGAGAAGACCGCGTTGATTATGGCTGGGGACCGGGAACCGGCCGGCCAGTTTACCGTGCTACAGGAACGCCTCAGGGGCTTTTTACCA
>JAYFPP010000282.1:0-7518 GCA_034927635.1 Paludibacter sp. | reverse complement strand
CTGAAACATATTTACAATCAATCTTCTAAAGTCCTTATAATTTAGCTATATTTGTCAGATTGATAAAATTATGACAAAACTTCAGACTTTCATACGCGTAACATTAAAAACTATCCTTTGGATCGTAACAATTTTCGTGCTTTTATTCGTAATTAGTGCCGGCATCATCCAACTTCCTTTTGTTCAGAATGCCATTGTGGGTTATGCAACCGCGTTTGTCAGCGACAAAACCCACACCCGTGTTGAAATTGAGAATGTGGGCATTTCCTTCCCGAATTCATTGCATCTTGAGGGGGTTTATATTGAAGACCTTCAAAAAGATACCCTGCTATACGCCGGCGAAGTAAGTCTGAATATATCGGCGAGAGATATTTTCAGCAACCATATCAACATCCGTCACCTCAATATGAAAAATGCGGTGGTTAAAGTGTACAATACGCCAGCCGATTCGCTGTTCAACTACCAGTTTCTGATAAATGCCTTCAGCAGCGACACGGTTACAACTGAACCATCGGCACCATGGACTTTTTATATGGATGAACTCAGCATAGAAAATTCTCACTTATTGTATGTTGATGTTCAAAATGAACTCTATACCAGCGCTGTGATACGTCAATTGCAGGTCGACAGAACTACTGTAGATATTGAGAAAATACAGGTTGAGATAGATGAAATATCCATGAAAGATAATGCCATCAGTTATCAAACGGAGAAAAATCCTGTCGGCAAAAAGGAGTTTGATGCCGGTAACCTTCATTTCAGTCAACTGAACATGGAACTCAGGGATATCTTTTATAATGAGGATAAGACGGAAGTAACGGTGAAGCAATTCAGTGCGGTGGATCAGCATAACTTTACCATCAGCCGCTTTGAAACTGTTTTCAAAATGGATGCGCATACAATTACACTTGCACCGCTGAAAGCAAACACCACAGGATCATATATTGATGGAGAAATTCAACTACAGTTTGCTTCCCTGCAATCGATCGCCGATTCGTTGGGACAATTAAAACTAAAAGCAGATATCAGGCAATCGGGATTCAGCAATACCGATATCTTGTACTTCAGTCCAACGCTCGAAACCATCGATTTCTTTAAAAACAAAACGCACATCACCACATTAACCGGTACACTCGATGGACAAATCGATGATCTGGAAGGAAAAAACATCATCGCAAAAGCCGGTCAAAACACGGTATTAACCACCGACTTCAGTATTTCCGGTTTACCCGATATCGACAAAGCACATTTCGACTTTCCTAACCTCATTGTTCAATCGAACAAACAGGATGTGCTGATGATGGGAGGAAGTTCCATTCCTGAAAGTATTGAACTGCCGCAAGACATCCGTTTGAATGTTGATTTTTACGGTAAGATAAAGGAATTTGAAACTTCCGTCGGTATGTTTACCAGTTTTGGGAATGCCCTGCTGACAGCTACAATGGCAACGGGTGAAAAATATAATGCAGACCTGCAACTGGCAAAATTTGATTTGGGCAGTCTGATGAAAGACAAGGAATATGGTTTGCTGTCGATGAATGCAACTGCACAGGGACAAGGATTCGATCTGAACACACTTCATGCTGAGATCAATGATCTGTCGATGGGACTAAAAGAAAAGGTATACATGCTCGACTCCATCACTGTCGACATCACCCAACAAAAGCAGGAAAGTCAATTGAAATTCCGCAGTGGTCTGCTTGACCTGAACTATAGCGGTAACCTTTCGCTGCCGGCACTGGCCGACTGGGGTAATCAATATATCTATCAATATTTTGCTTTGACCAACGTAAAACCAAAAGCAAAAAACTATGCAGCAACGGCTTTTCGGTTCGACCTACAGCTATACAATCACCCTATGATAGCGGAATTCTTCCTTCCCGAATTGCATGAGTTTGTGCCCGGCGCCATCAATGGAAGTTTCGATGGTTCTAAAGATGCGCTGAAAGTGGATGCCGACATTCAAAAAATAGTGTATGGCAGCAACGAAATCAGGAACCTGGTTTTTGCGCTCAATTCCGACGCAAGTGCTTTGAACTACCGCCTTTCCACTCCTGTGATTTCCAACGAACAAATGAAATTTGAGAATATCCTGCTGGAAGGAAAGCTGGCCGACAATCAACTCACCGCCAACATCTCATCCGTCGATGACTCCCAATTCAGGAAGTTACTTCTCCGCTCGCTTATCACGCGGGAAAATGACCATTTCAAACTGTCGCTTGACCCGAAGGAGTTCTATCTGATGGATAAACGCTGGGACATCGCACCCGAAAATTATATCGCTTTCGGCGATAAGGGTTTCATGATCCATCAATTGAACCTGCATCATGCCAACAGCCAAATCAACATCCATTCGCCCAATCAAAAGTTCAATGATGACTTGCAGATTGACATTCAGCATTTCAATCTGAAAGAAATTACAGAGATTATTGAAAAAGACAGCAACATGCTGAAAGGTCAGTTGGACGGCAATATCCTGCTGAAAAGGGTGAACGCGACCTACGGAATCATCGCTGATGCTGCCATTACACATTTAGTAGTGCAGGATATTCCTCTCGGGGATTTAATGTTTAAAGCTTCCAATCCGACTGCCGACAAATTCGATTTAACACTGAGTCTTCAGGGAGAAGGTAATGACCTGTCGGCCAACGGATACTACATCCCGAACGGAGGTGATAACTCCATCAACATTGAAGCGACATTACGTACCCTTTCCATGAAAACAATAGAAGCAGTGTCGATGGGACAGATTTCACAGGCTTCAGGCAATGTGAGCGGTAACTTTCTGGTTCAGGGAAGTACCGACAATCCGAAGATCACCGGCACACTGACTTTCAGAGAAGCAATGATGAATCCTGCATTCCTGAACAACCGCATCTCGCTGAAAAATGAAACTATAGAGCTGAAAACCGACGGTATCTACTTCAATGCCTTTACCTTGCGTGATGTGAATCAACAGGAGGCCACCATAAACGGTTCGGTGAAGATGAAAGAATTTTCGGATTTCCGGTTTAATCTGAAAGTGAATTCGAAAGATTTTCTGTTGTTCAACACCACGGCAAAAGACAATGACATGTTTTACGGAAGGATGATTATCGACAGTGATATCAGGATCACCGGACCAATGTCGTTACCGGTAATACAAGCCCGGATGAAGATGAAAGCCGGTTCCAATTTCAGTTTCGTAGTACCCGAAGAGCAACTTACTACTTATAAAGGTGAAGATGTCATTGTGTTTACCGACACCACAAAAAAAGAGACAGAAAAGAAAGAAACGCCCACCATGGGTTTCAGCGGTTTCGATCTGTCGTCCATTATTGAAGTTGATAAAGAAGCCACCCTTAAGTTATTCATGGACCCGGCATCTTCGGATTCTCTTGTGGTAAAAGGAGATGCTGCATTGAGTCTGACAATGGACAGAAGCGGCAAGATGAGTCTGACCGGCACCTATAACGTGAACGAAGGCAGTTACCTTGTTTCGCTGGAATCCATCATCAAAAAGAAATTCGGGATTGTATCGGGAAGCACAATTGTCTGGAATGGTGACCCGATGGATGCCGGCATCAACATCAACGCTGCCTATATGGTACGCACAGCGCCCTATAATCTGGTAGCAGAACAAATGGCAGGACTCACCAATGCTGAACAGGCAGGATACAAACAGCAATATCCTTTTGTGGTATTGCTGAAAATGCGGGGTGAAATGATACAGCCGGAAATCAGTTTCGAAATCCAACTGCTGCCCGAGGACAAAGGTATTTTATCAGGAGCCATGCAGCAGAAGCTAAACCTGCTCAACGAAGATCCGTCGGCACTGAACAAGCAGGTCTTTGCCTTGCTGGTACTGGGGAGGTTTGTACAGGAAAATCCCTTGCAGTCGGAATCAGCAGGGACATCGGCACTGGTACGCTCCACAGTCAGCAGTTTCCTTACTGAGCAGTTGAACCGCCTGGGCTCCGGCTTTGTGCCGGGTGTGGAGTTAAACTTTGATATACAGTCGTACGAAGATTATCAGAGTGGTGATGCCGAAGGAAGAACGCAGGTGGAAGTCGGACTGAAAAAAGAGCTTTTCGACGATCGTCTGACAGTGGAAATCGGCGGGTCGGTAGACGTGGAAGGTGAAAAAGCAAAGCAAAATTCCGCCAGCAATATCACGGGTGATGTGACCGTAGAATATAAACTCACAGAAGACGGTCGTTACCGTTTGAAGGGATTCAGGCACAATCAATATGAAGGAGTTATTGAAGGGCAACTGGTTGAGACAGGTGTTGGGGTGGTTTATGTGAGGGATTTTAATAAATGGAGGGAGCTGGTTAAGAAACCGGAATAGTTGAGAATTGAGAGTTGAGAGTGATAAACGTAGACAATTTATTATATTTTTAACCTGTAATTATGAAAAGTATTGTTGGAGAGAAATCGTATGCATTTGCATTACGGATGGTAAAGGCATACAAGTATTTAATAAAAGAGCAACATGAATTTATTTTATCGAAACAAATGTTGCGTAGTGGAACGGCTATTGGTGCCTTGATAAAAGAGGCTGAACATGCTCAATCGAGGGCTGATTTTATTAACAAAATGAACATAGCTCTGAAAGAAGCTAACGAAACAGAATATTGGCTAATGCTTTTAAAAGACAGTAATTATTTAAATGATAAAACATATACTTCAATTCATAATAATTGCGATGAACTCATCCGCTTATTAGCAAGTATTGTAAAAACATCAAAAAAAAATGTTGATAAAAAATAACTCTCAACTCTCAACTCTCAACTTTCAACTTTTGGCTCTCCTCCTCCTGGTTGGTTGCAGCGGAACAAAGCACTTACCTGCGGGCGAAAAGTTGTATGTCGGTGCAGTGACGGTATTGGCGACTGATGAGAAAGTTGATGGCCGGATGATTAAACCGGTTGTTGAAGAGGCCGTGCGACCGGAACCGAACAGCAGTGTGCTGGGCATAAGGCCTAAACTCTGGTTATACCAGACGGCAGGAGAAAATCCGAAGGGAAAAATCAAACAATGGCTGAAGAAAAAAGGGGAAGCCCCTGTGTTGCTGAGCGACGTGAAACCAGCAGTGACGGCAGCTATTATTGATGCCAAATTATTCAATCTGGGCATTTTCAACAGTAGAACAACTTTCGAAATAAAAGAGAAAGAACGTACCGCAAAAATCATTTATACTTCGCACATTCACGCTCCTTACAAAATAAAAAGTTATGGTATTGAAATTACTGATGATTCCATCAGCCGGATTATACAATCGCAAAACGCTAATTCACTGATAAAGGAAGGCGACCCTTACCAACTGGCAAACCTTCAAAACGAAAGAAGCCGCATCGATGCTTTGCTGAAAGACAGCGGTTATTTCTATTTCAGTCCCGATTATCTGGTTTTTGAAGCAGATACTACTGTCACCGGTCAAAGCATGGTATTGCGACTGACCATGAAAAAAGAAACTCCCGCCAATGCGCTAAGGATTTACCGCATTCGTCAGGTATCTATCGATCAAAACTACTCGCTCGATGAAGGTAAAAACAGTAATGACACATTGATGTTCAGAAATGTTGTTTTTATGGGCAAAAAGGAAGAGATGAACATCCGTCCCGATGTCATCCTGAGAGCAGTTTTCCTGAAACAAAACGAGAAATACGACCGACAAAACCACAGTATCACGCTGAACCGTTTGATGTCGATGGGCAATTTCAAGTTTGTACAGGTGAAGTTTGCCGACAGCGACAGCACGGGTTATCTTGATGCCACCATTCTCCTGACGCCCCTTCCCACCAATACTTTCCGCGCAGAAATGGATATCGTGACAAAATCAAACAACTATACCGGTCCGCGCATGAATATCAGTCTGATGAACCGTAATACTTTCGGTGGTTCGGAGCAGTTGAACCTCAATATGGCAGGATCGTTTGAAGCTCAGCTCAATGCCCTGAATCAGGGACTATTTTCCTACTCTTTCAATCCGCAGCTGGAGCTCACCATTCCGCGCTTGCAGGTTCCATTTAAATTGAAATTATCGAACAGCATTTATACACCGCAAACACGCGTTGCCCTTTCTTACAACTATATGAAAAGGGTGAACTACTTCGACATGAGTACTTTGCTGTTCAGTTACGGTTATAAGTGGAAAAAGAATGTGAGAGAAGCACATGAACTCACGCCCATCAATATCAGCAACACATCACTGAGCAACGAATCGGATGACTTCAAAGCGCTGCTGACGGCCAATCCTTATCTGAAAAAAAGCTATGATGAGCAGTTCGTGACAGGTGCAAGTTATTCATACACTTACAACGAACAGCCCGTGCCGGGCAAAACTTTACAGTATTATCTTCAACTGCATGCCGAGTCGGCAGGGAGTGTTTTTTCGCTGATAAATATCATCGCGGGCAAAAATCCATCATCCGCTAATCCGGCCACCATGTTGGGAATGGTATATTCGCAGTTTGTAAAATTCAGTGTCGATGGAAGAGCATATGTCAACGTCAACAGCAAGGACAAGCTGGCAATGCGTTTCAATGCCGGTATCGGCAAAGCATTCGGCAACTCTTCTTCCCTGCCCTACAGCAGGCAGTTCTTCAGTGGTGGGCCCAACAGCATCCGGGCATTTGCCATCAACTCGGTAGGACCGGGCGATTATGAGCAGCAGGCAGCAGGCGGATTTCTGCAAACCGGCGGTGATATCAAATTAGAAATGAATGCCGAGTATCGTTTTGACATCTACAGTTTTCTGAAAGGAGCTGTCTTTGTGGATGCGGGCAATGTATGGTTGCAGGCTTCCAATCCTGTCAGTTTGGGTAACCCGTTCCGGTTCAACAGTTTCATGAATGAAATCGCTGTAGGTTCCGGAGTCGGTCTGCGATTAGATGTATCCTTCTTTGTCCTGCGCTTCGACCTGGCAACACCATTGCGTAAGCCCTGGTTACCCGCTACCGATCGTTGGGTGGTCAATGAAATCAATCCTTTCAAAGCCGACTGGAGAAGGGAAAATCTGATGCTAAATATCGCCATAGGATATCCCTTCTGATAAAAACTTTTCAACTACTTATTTCTATAGAGAATAATATTTGTACATTTGAACTTCTTTTTTGCAAACAAAAAAAATAACCTCATATTCTATCCTATGTCGAAAAAACATTTAGCTCTGTTTTCATTTTGTATCCTGCTGATTGTCACAGGCTGTTCCTCCGGTGACAGTAAAAAGAAAACCGTCAAAACATTCTTCAAAGAGTTGTCGGAAATTACTGAGGAGAAGGAAGAGATCTCTATTGTCGACACCCTTGTGTACCAACAAAAAATTAAGGCATTGGCCAATGGCGACACCACTGGTTTCTGGCCGGTAAAAAATCAGCCCTATCCTTTTGAAGGTGCCATTCTTCCCTATAAAAGAGTTATAGCTTACTATGGTAATCTTTATTCCAAAAAGATGGGAATTCTTGGAGAATATCCGCCTGCAGAAGTATGGCGCAGGCTCAATGCCGAACTCGAAGCATGGAAGCTCGCTGACCC
>JAYFPP010000238.1:0-2413 GCA_034927635.1 Paludibacter sp. | reverse complement strand
TGAAAAACCGGTCGTACCTTTATCTTTCAGCGTCAGTCTGAATTTATAGTCATTATCGTCTTTCACCGTAACCTTACATTTCGCATAGGCTTTCCCATTAATCAGAGTTGCAACAATATAAGTTATACCTTTATTTTTTGGTGTGACATAGCCTCGCTCATCGACTATTGCTATACGGGGATTTTCAGAACTCCATATTACCGAATCACAGTCAGAATCAGTAATAGTAGCTTTGAGTTGCCACATTAAAAAGTCACCTTTGGGAATCGTTAATGAATCCGGTGTAATTGTAACTGTTTCATTTAAAACAATTTCAGGTTCATTACAGGATGTTAAAAACAAGGTACAAGCCAGAAAGGAAATAAGAAAAGAATTAAAGAACCTCATAATAATTGTTTTGAAAATTTTTTATATTTAATAAACCGATATCACATTAGTTTATTGCTTTAAAGAAGTGCTTGACTACAGGATTTATTCATCAATCACAATTTCAAAATCTGTCACAGGCATAAAATGTTGTTTTCTCCATATATATAGTCGCTTACCATCCCTTTCTTCAATAGAATCAGGAGCAAATGAAAAAGATTTGATTTTTGCACATTTGTCTGTTGTCAATGTATAAACAGCCTTATCGAGAGGTTTACCCCATGTTTGAGTAGAAGTGATAATGTATTTGTTTACAATTGCCACCTTTTGCCTGTAATAAATATTCACATCCACTGTGTCTCCCGGCGAAAGTGTCAAGTTAAATTGCACAAAATTCTGCGCTTTGTTAAAGGGGATTTTAGTTCCTTCATTTAAATTGAGTATTCTGATTGAATCTATGGCAGATATTTTATCCGCAAATGGAAAACTTATTTGTTGGTTTACAGGCCTATCTGTCGTGTTATGAAAGGAATAAATGCCATTAATGACGAAATAGTCAGTGTCAAGTGCAAAATCAATATGCTCTTCAAAAAAAGAAACATGCTGTTGCGCCTGCACTAATCCTGAAGTACAAATGAACAAAAGAATAAGATAAAAACAATGTTTTCTCATTCTCCGGAAATAATAATTTTTGAATTTGCATAATTCTTATTATTCACAAACAACCGCAGGGTATACATTCCATCCACCGTATTTGCCGGTAAGTTTATTTTTCCGGCGTTTTCCGTTATCGGAATTTGAGCAATTTTCTGTCCACTCATGTTTATCAATTCAAAGTAACTGGTTGACGACCTGACCGGAATGGAAATTTCATACTGAACCAATAAATCTTTTACCGGATTGGGAGATACATTTAATATGGATGCCGGATCTGGTTTTATTTCATTAACTGATGTGATCCGTTCAATATGAATGTCGGCAGTGATAAGGGTATCAGGCTTAACATTTATATCTATCGGGGTAATATCAACCGTAAAACGACTCGATCCTTCATTATAAAATATTTGAGTGATATGGTTTTTGAAAGAAAACACCCGTACTGAATAAGAACCATCAGATGAAGGATTTATTCCAAAAATTGCTTTGGTGTAAAAACTGAGGTTTGAGTTAGTAAGTACCTGATTGTTTTGATCATAAATCTTACCCTTCAAGGTTCCACACATTCCGGTTGAATCATTCTCGATGCCGGGATTTGGTGATTTATCAATACTGAAGATTTCCCCATAGATTTGGCCACGATTATAGTCAGAATATGCACTGAACGCAGAATAAGTTGCAATCGACTCCCCCATTTCAGGCGCAAATAATGTGGCATTTCTGAAATTTCCAAAAACGACAGGGTCTGTGAAAGCTGTTTCAGGCCCCATGTAGTGAACGTAATGATATTCAATTTGTATGCTGTCGCCCTCAGGATTAATATTTAAATTGGACAACAAACTATCTTTCCTTACCAGCATCAGACCAGAAGAACTATTAAATTTCAAATTTCTCAACCCGGCTCTCCCTGTCGAGGAGCTTATAAAAACACTATCAACAAACATATATGGGTTATTATACATTATTCTGTCGTACCACAGTTCTATTATCCAATCACCATTAGAGTTGAAGCTAAGTTCCGACAATCCGATAGCCGGAGGTGGTGATGGCAGTGGATTAGCTTTTGAAACTGCAAAACTTGTTAGTGCTAAAATAAGGAGTAAAACTTTTTTCATAACTCAATAAGATTTAATTTTTTTATTATCGTCGTTTTAAAATCGTATTCATTAATCCCGTATTTTTTCAGTTCAAACTGTTTACAATCAATATATTTCTCAATAAACGGCAGATCGGGTGCATAGTGAAAGCTTCCTCCTGCTTTCAATGAGTGTAAAATATTCATGTACGTTTTGCCATAAGCAATATAGTTGCCATTTTCTCTCAGATGATGATGATTGAAATGATTTGAAAACCCCAGATTACTAACGATTGTTCCCCATTTTTCTTTTCC
>JAYFPP010000204.1:0-5099 GCA_034927635.1 Paludibacter sp. | reverse complement strand
CAACCCAACTTCGTCATCATCATCGGCGACGATTGCAGTTATTCTGATCTGAACATCTATGGAGGTCCGAACACCAAAACTCCTAACCTCCATACCCTGGCAAAAGAGGGAATGATGTTTAACCAGTGTTTTCAGGCGGCTCCGATGAGCTCTCCTACCCGCCACTGCTTATATACAGGCGTTTATCCGGTTCGTAGCGGTGCTTATCCAAATCATACCTTTGTAAAGGACGACATCAAATCCTTCGTGCAATATTTTCAGCCGGTAGGTTACCGCACAGCCTTGTATGGCAAACAGCATGTTGCGCCCAAAAAGGTATTTAGTTATGATTACCTCGGAGATTATCCCGATGGCAATATGAATTTCAGTATCATAAAAGACTATATTACCAAAGACAGCTCCAAACCATTTTTCATGGTCGTAGCTTCACATGAATCACACGGTCCGTTTACTGTTGGCGACCCCACACAATGGGATCCGGAAAAAATTGTGCTGCCCCCGCATCTGGTCGATACCAAAGCTACCCGCCAGGAATTTGTGAAATATCTGGCTGAAATAGAAGTGTTGGACGAGGAAGTGGGCAAAGTTATGCAAACTCTTAAAGACGCAGGTGTTTACGACAACACTGTACTCTTGTTCCTGAGCGAACAGGGCAACTCCTTTCCTTTTGCCAAATGGACCTGCTACAATCAGGGACTGCATAGCGGTATGATTGTGCGCTATCCGAAAAAGGTAAAAGCAGGTGCTGTTAGCAATGCATTGGTTGAATACGTGGATGTGCTCCCCACCTTTCTCGATATTGCCGGTATCAAAGTAAAAAAAGGTCAGCTCGATGGGAAGAGCTTTTATCCCGTGCTGCAGCAAAAAACAGATGAGCACAAGACCTATGTTTTCGGACTACAAACCACCCGTGGCATTATCGGCGGTTCTGAATACTTCGGCATCAGATCGGCAGCCACCAAACGTTACCGCTACATCCGCAACCTGACACCAAAAGCTACTTTCAAAAATGTAGCCACAGGAAAAAAAGACCCAACCTGGCAATCGTGGCTTCAACTGGCACCAACCGATAAATTTGCCGCGCAACGGGTGCATGATTATCAGATACGTCCGGCAGAAGAACTCTATGATCTGCAAAATGACCCCTATGAATTTAACAACCAGATCGACAATCCTGAATATGCTGCCATCAAAAAAGAACTGAGCGCTGCAATGGATAAATGGATGCTGCAACAGGGCGATAAAGGTCAGGAAACTGAGCTGAAAGCTAACGAGCGCAAAGCAAGAAATATGTCGGAGTAAAATTGGTCGACAGACAACAGTCAACTGTCGACTGTTGACCGTTGACAATAAAAAAAATAATATTTATGAAATCACACCTCCTTCTCGTCCTTTTATTATTTGCCGGCCTTTTGCCTGCACAGAAAA
This sequence comes from Paludibacter sp., assembly GCA_034927635.1. GTDB lineage: Bacteria > Bacteroidota > Bacteroidia > Bacteroidales > Paludibacteraceae > Paludibacter. Next base: position 3,671 of record JAYFPP010000204.1, on the reverse strand, counting down.
AAACCGCTCCAAAAGTCAAATACGAAACCGATGTGACCGGTGCCCGTAAAAAATTCGAAACGCTGGAAGATCATTATCATCTCGGCACTTCTCCCAACACCATCAAAGGAGCCATCTATGCCGATGTGAATCAACCTGCTGCCGAACGTGCCAAAGACCTGATTCGTCGGTTGACTTTCGAAGAAAAATTAGCCCTGACGGGTGGTTACTTCGGGTTTCAGACAACTCCGGTGGAAAGATTAGGTATTCGTCCGGCCTTTATGGCAGATGCCTCTCAGGGGGTCAGACTTCAGACCTCCTCCCTGCTGAATGCTAAAAGCACTTCCTTTCCGGGAATGATGCCGCTGGCTTCAACATGGAACCCTGAATTGTCGCGGGAATTCGGCAAAGCCATAGGCGAAGAATGCCTGGCACTCGGAGTGGATATCCTGCTCGGTCCCAGTATCAACTTCCAGCGCTTATCTGTAGGAGGACGCAATTTCGAATATATGGGAGAAGACCCTTATCTGACCACCGCCATCTCCTTTCCCTACATTGATGCGATGGAAAAAACCAGCATCTTATCCTGCCCGAAGGTGATACTTGTCAACGATATAGAATTTTGCCGCCATATAGAAAATGTCATCGTAAGCGAAAGAGCCTTGCGCGAAATCTACCTGCAACCCTGGGAAAAAGCTATTAAGGATGCCGATTGCAGTACCATCATGACCAGCAACAACCTCATTAACGGTGTACCGGCAGCTATGCATAAAGGAATTACCGGAGATATCCTCCGCAAAGAATACGGATTTAAAGGGATGGCCATGACCGACTGGCAGAACTCCAACTATTTCCCTACCATGCAGGATCTGATTTTGCCTTCAGGCGAAACCCTGATGATGCCCCAGAATGAGAAATTTGCCGCATGGGTAAAGGCAGAAATTGCCAAATCGCCCACACGAAAAGCAGAAATCGAAATCCTGCTTGAAAACATGATTTATCCTAATCTGTACGTGCTTTTCAAAAAAGGAGCCTACGACAGGTCACCGCAAAATACCACCTATAACAAAACCTTCGAAGCCCATAAAACTTTAGCCAGAAAAACGGCAGAAGAAGCCATCGTACTTCTTAAAAATGATAAAAACATCCTGCCTGTTGCGAAAGACAAACGCATTGTGATGTTTGGTGAACCTGAGATCCACAGCGGTAAAGGCAGTGGTTTCGTAATAGGTTACGATCACGTAACTTTTGCTGATGGACTGAAAGCAACCTATGGCGACAACTTCACCTGGATTCAAAAGATGGATGTAGAACTCATTAAATCAGCTGATGTGGTACTCTTCAACTTTTCCAAAACATCAGGCGAAGGCCGAGATATTCCTTTTGAAGAAGGAATAAAAGAAATTGAAGCATTGAAGCAGGTTACCAAACTGAACCGTAACGTAGTAGTACTGATGAACTCATGCAATGTGATGCCGATGGACTGGCTGAAAGATATAAAAGGACTATTGTGGTGCTATTTCTTAGGTCAGGAACGTGGTAATGCGCTGGCCAACATCGTTTCGGGCAAGGTATCACCTTCAGGAAAACTACCCTTTACCATTGAAAAAAGTTTCGCCGACTCCCCCGATCCCGACTTCAATTATATCGGCGGACGACCTTATTGGTTTGGAAACAACCAGTACAAGAAATACTGGCTGGGCGAAGTCGCCGAATACGATACGGCTTTTACCAATTATGTGAAGCCTTTCCAGACCCTGCCTGTATATTACGATGAAGAAACTCTGGTGGGATACCGCTGGTACGATTATCACAAAATCCCCGTACATTTCGACTTCGGTTTTGGTTTGAGTTATTCTAAATTCGCTTTAAGTAACTTCAAACTTCAGAACAACTATGCCGATAACGGAACCATGACGGTAGAAGTAACGGTAAAAAACACCGGCAAGTGTGAAGCAAAAGAAGTGGTGCAGGTATATGTATCCGATAAAGTCAGCTCAGTAGTCCGCGCCCCGAAAGAACTGAAAGCATTTCAGAAAGTCAGTCTGCAACCCGGCGAACAAAAAACAGTGAAACTCATCCTCGACAAACGCGCTTTTGCATTCTGGGACGAAGCCAGCCACGACTGGAAAGTTGAAAACGGCGAATTTGTGATCGCTGCCGGAAATAGTAGTGAGAATCTGCCTTTTTCGGAAATGGTGGTGTTGTAAAAAATCAACGACGTTCGTATTGAACGAGCCTAACCGTTCAAGGTAGCCGTACATAACCGTGCTCTATGAACGAGCCTAACCGTTCGTAGCTGCCGCCCCTAACCATGAACAGTGAACGCCTCTAACCGTTCACATCAAACGAGGGTAAGTGCTACTGAAAAGCGGGTTGCTTCGTTAACGCTCGTCATTGCGAGGAGGCGAAGCCGACGAAGCAACCCCCAGTTAAATCGCACGAACCAATCATTGAGGAGAGCGATGTGGTAATCTGCTGTTCAATTATGCTTTGGTCAACATTGTTCGAAGCAATGCTGCAAATCACACCCAACACCCATGAAACCTACTATTAACAGCCACCAAAATTTGCTGTTTTTCAGCATTTTACAATCAAAAAACCAAATCTGAACATAAGTACTTGTATTATAAACATGAATGAATGTTAATATTATTAATACAAATTACATTTGTCCCGATAGAACAATCTCAATAAATCTAATCTATTTAAATCACAATTATTATGAAAACTAAAATTCTACTTTTTTTCACTCTTTTCTTTTGCTTTGGGTTATTCCTGAATGCACAGTCAGTTGAAACATTCACAACTGCAGGAACAACAATATGGACTTGCCCTGAAGGTGTAACTGCGGTTACTGTCGAATGTTGGGGAGGTGGTGGTGCCGGTGGTTCTGCCCAGAACAAAAGTACAACTACTACTAAAGCACTTAGAGCCGGTGGAGGTGCAGGCGGTGGATATGCAAAAAAAGTAGTACCTGTAACACCTGGTGTGGATTATACAGTTGTAGTAGGTGCAGGTGGTGTCTCTGCAGTAGCTACGACCGTCGCCGGAGAATCATCCTATTTTATTGATGCTGCAACTGTAAAAGCTGACGGAGGTCCCGGGGGCGTTTACATTTCGACAAATGCAGTCTATGCAAATAAGGCTGGTGGTGTTGCAACTTCAACAAACATAGGCGACCTGGTTTATAAAGGTGGTGATGGAGGGTCTTCATGGGGTGATGCTTCTGTAGGAACTTCAGGTGGTGGTGGCAGTAGTGCCGGTACCGCTTCGGACGGAGTTTCATGTCTGGTTGCTAATACTAACACTTATTTAGGAGCCATAGCACCTGAAGGTGGTGGTAATGGTGGCAATGGCGCAGCTATATATAATGAGGTTGGTTTACCGGGAACTGTTCCCGGCGGTGGTGGCGGTGGCGCCTGGCAAAGGGGAACGAATGCATATAAACTTGGAGGTACCGGAGGTACCGGTAAAGTGGTGCTAACCTATACTTCAAGTGCTCCCACCTTATTTGCTTCACCCGCAGCTTTGACAGGTTTTACTACCTTTGTAGGAAGTGCATCAACATCCAAATCAACATCCGTATCCGGCATGTCACTTACAGGCGCACCGGACAACCTCACAGTTACTGCTCCTGAACATTATGAAGTTTCTACCGATAATACTTCATTTTCTGCTTCAGTTCAAAT
>JAYFPP010000063.1:0-15445 GCA_034927635.1 Paludibacter sp. | reverse complement strand
GAAGGCTTACTCGACCTGAACATAAATGCAATCAACAAGGACATGCTGACGGTAGCTTACAAAGGAACGGGTGATGCTAAAGGAATACAATTTTACAATGAAGTTGCGGATCTTGATGATTTTCTGTCGGCAGTGTCCTCTGCATTTGCTTTGTCAACAACAGCCAAAATTAATCCGGGAGAAATTAAATTTACTAAAACTACGAATCAGCAGGTTTACTTCTCAATTAAGCCAAGATAATTCTAACAGAGTGATATAAAATAAGAAGAGCTGTCGGGTTGATTCCTGACAGCTCTTTTTGTTGATTTGCTTAGTATGTTGCCATTTTAATCTGCTTGAAGAAATCATTCCCCTTATCATCTACCAGAATGAAGGCGGGGAAATCTACTACTTCGATTTTCCAGATAGCTTCCATGCCAAGTTCGGGATATGCCAGACATTCTACTTTTTTGATGCTTTGCTCTGCCAAAATAGCTGCGGGACCTCCAATGGATCCAAGATAAAAACCTCCGTATTTCAGGCAGGCATCAGTCACCTGCTGACTTCTGTTTCCTTTGGCAATCATCACCATGCTTCCGCCTTTCGACTGGAACAGATCTACATACGAATCCATACGCCCTGCTGTTGTGGGTCCGAAAGATCCTGATGGCATACCCTTGGGCGTTTTAGCCGGGCCGGCATAATAAATAGGATGATCTTTTACGTATTGCGGTAGATCTTTTCCTTCGTCGAGCAGTTCTTTCAGTTTTGCATGAGCGATATCGCGACCTACAACGATGGTGCCCGATAAAGATAAACGGGTGGATACCGGATACTGTTTCAGTGTTTCAAGAATTTCCTTCATCGGACGATTGAGATCAATCTTTACTGCATTGCCTTCGCCCTGTTGACGGTATTCTTCAGGGATATATTTGCCGGGATTGTCTTCTAATTTTTCAAGCCAAATGCCGTCTTTATTGATTTTTCCCTTGATGTTTCTGTCGGCCGAACAGGAAACCGCCATGCCTACGAAACAGGAAGCTCCGTGGCGGGATAGCCTTACTACACGAACATCGTGTGCAAAGTATTTTCCTCCGAATTGCGCACCCATGCCATATTCCTGAGCTGCTTTGAGAATTTTAGCTTCCATTTCTACATCACGGAATGCTTGTCCGAGTTCGTTGCCTGTCGTCGGCAATTCGTCGTAGTATTTGGTTGATGCCAGTTTTACGGTTTTCATACAGGCATCAGCTGAAGTGCCGCCGATGACAAATGCTAAGTGGTATGGCGGACATGCGGCTGTTCCCAGTGTTTTCATCTTTTCTGTCAGAAACTTTTCCAGTGAAACAGGATTTAAAAGCGCTTTGGTTTCCTGAAATAGATAAGATTTGTTGGCTGATCCTCCACCTTTGGCAATGAATAAGAATTTATATTCATTTCCGTGACTTGCCATCAAGTCTATTTGTGCAGGCAAGTTGGTTCCGGTATTTACTTCATCATACATATTCAGTGCCGCATTCTGTGAATAACGCAGATTCTCGTGGGCATAAGTTTCATATATTCCTTTTGATAATGCTTCTTCATCAGAACCATCGGTATAAACATTGTTGCCTTTTTTTGCGTATACTGTAGCTGTTCCGGTATCCTGGCAGAACGGCAAAATACCTTTCGCCGCAATTTCAGCGTTGCGTAACATGGTTACTGCCACATATTTATCGTTCTCACTTGCTTCAGGGTCAGCTAATATTTTCGCAACCTGTTGCTGATGCTCGGGGCGTAACAGAAATGAACAGTCGCGCATAGCAGTGCGGGCCAGCAGGGTGAGCCCTTCAGGCGCTACTTTCAATATTTCCTGTCCATCGAAATTTAACGTGCTGACATAATCTTTGGTTAGTAAATAATACTCCGATTTGTCTTTTCCCGTCGGGAAAGCTTCCTGATACCTGAATTCTTTTGCCATAAATACACTTGATATTTTGTTGTTTACTATTGCGTGCAAATTTACTTCTTTTTGTTGGATTTATAAACCATATAAGTCATTTAAGGAGCATATAAGTTTAAGTCAAAGTGTCAAATTATTTATGGATAAATAAACATAAGGTTGCCGAAATTGTTTCATTATAACTTATATGATTCTTAAATGACTTATATGGTTTATTTCTCTTTATAGTTTCAACAAAAAACAGTACTTTTGTAAGCTGAATTGTTAAAGGTATTAGTTTAAGGTAAAATAATATAAATCAAAACAATATGAATAAAAAAGCTTTATTAATGATCCTCGATGGCTGGGGGATTGGCAACGGTTCAAAGGCTGATATAATCGCTTCGACTCCAACCCCGAACTGGGACAAATTAATTGCCACTTATCCGAACTCTTATCTGTTAGCGTCGGGTGAGCATGTGGGACTGCCTGATGGTCAGATGGGTAACTCGGAAGTGGGTCACCTGAATATTGGTGCCGGACGTGTGGTATATCAGGACCTGGTAAAAATCAATATTGCCTGTCGCGACAATAGTATCCTGCAGAATCCCGAAATTGTAAATGCGTATAGTTATGCTAAAAAGAACAATAAGAAAATGCACTTTCTCGGATTAGTTTCTGATGGTGGTGTGCATTCATCTCTTGATCATCTTTTTAAATTATTAGATATTGCTAAAACATACGGAATTGATGATGCTTACATGCATTGCTTCATGGACGGTCGCGATACTGACCCGAAAAGCGGTAAGGGCTTTATTGAACAACTCGAAGCTCATACGCAATATGCTACAGGCAAAATAGCGTCTGTCATTGGTCGTTACTATGCGATGGATCGTGATAAACGCTGGGAACGGGTGAAAGAAGCTTATGATTTGATCGTAAATGGCAAAGGAACTCCGGTAACGGATCCTGTAGCTGCCATGCAGGCATCCTACGATGCCGGGGTAACTGATGAGTTTGTGAAACCAATAGTTGTGACAGGTGAGGATGGAAAGCCGCTGGCTACCATCGAATCCGGCGATGTGGTAATTTTCTTCAACTATCGCAACGACCGTGCAAAAGAGCTGACCATCGTGCTGACACAGGAAGATTTGCATGAATATGATATGCATACTATTCCATTGGAGTATTATTGCATGACACCTTATGATTCTTCTTTTAAAGGTTTGAAGGTGTTGTTTGATAAGGATAATGTACAAAATACCATGGGCGAGTATGTTTCTTCACTTGGATTGAAACAGTTACGTATCGCTGAAACAGAGAAATTTGCTCATGTTACCTTCTTTTTCTCAGGTGGTCGCGAAGCGGAATTTGATGGAGAAGAAAGAATTCTGGTCCAATCACCCAAAGTGGCAACCTACGATCTAATGCCTGAAATGAGTGCTTACGGGATCAAGGATGCATTGGTGGCTGAACTCAATAAAAACAAATTTGATTTTATCGTGCTGAACTTTGCGAACGGCGACATGGTGGGACATACCGGTGTGCGTGAGGCGATTGTTAAAGCTGTAAAGGCGGTTGATGATTGTATGGGGCAAGTGGTGGAAGCTGCTAAGGCCAATGACTACGAGGTAATCATCATTGCCGATCACGGGAATGCTGATAATGCTGAAAATGAGGATGGCTCGCCGAATACCGCTCACTCGCTTAATCCGGTACCTATTGTATATGTAACAAACCGTCGGGGAGCTTCTGTGAAGCACGGTATCCTGGCGGATGTTTCTCCGACTATCTGTCAGATTCTGGATATTCAGAAACCGGCTGAAATGACGGGGAAAGGCTTGTTGAAATTTTAATTTATAAACCATATAAGTCATATAAGTAACATATAAGTTTTCCGCCATAAGTGTAATGTGCAAATCGTCAAATAGCAAATAATACTTATATGTTACTTATATGTTACTTATATGACTTATATGGTTAAATAAAAACATCATGTTAAAAGAAATTCTCCAGAATCGGATTCTTGTGCTGGATGGCGCCATGGGTACCATGATTCAGCGTTACAAACTGACGGAAGCGGATTACCGTGGACAACGGTTTGTGGATACTGCTGTACCCCAGAAAGGTAACAATGACTTGCTGGTGTTGACACAACCTGAGGTGATTTACGAAATTCATTGTAAATACCTTGAAGCTGGTGCAGATATCATCGAAACCAATACCTTCAATGCCCAGCAAATTTCGATGGAGGATTATGGCATGCAGGCACATATTCGTGAAATCAATCTCGAAGCTGTTCGTATTGCCCGTAAAGCAGCTGATTTTTATACAGACAAAACTCCTGATAAGCCGAGATTTGTTGCCGGCGCTGTCGGTCCTACCAATAAAACAGCCTCCATGTCACCCGATGTGAATAACCCGGCTTATCGTGCTGTGACCTTCGATCGGCTGGTTGAAGCCTACAGGGAACAAATTATTGCTCTGATAGAAGGAGGAGTGGATGCTGTTTTAATAGAGACCATCTTTGATACCCTGAATGCTAAAGCTGCAATCTTCGCGGCCAATCAGGCGATGGAAGAGCTGGGCAAAAAAGTGGAACTGATGATTTCGGCTACAGTGGCTGATACCAGTGGCCGAACTTTATCAGGACAAACCATCCGTGCTTTTCTAGCTTCCATCGGGCATGCTGATGTATTGTCGGTGGGACTGAACTGTTCCTTCGGGGCAAAAGATTTAAAACCCTATCTACAGGAAATCGCAGCTAATGCCAATTGTTATGTGAGTGCTTATCCTAATGCAGGATTACCTAATCAGTTCGGAGAATATGATGAAAGCCCTGAAAAAATGGCAGAACAGGTCAGGGAGTATTTTGATGAAAAGCTGGTGAATATCATCGGAGGCTGCTGTGGAACAACTCCTGATCATATCGCGGCCTATCAGCAATTGGTAAAAAATGTTGAATTGCGTACTCCTGAAAAGATTGGCAATGATAAAGATTCTTCGCTTGTTTTGTCTGGTTTGGAACATTTGGAAATAAAAAATGATTCCCTTTTTGTAAATATAGGCGAAAGATGCAATGTGGCAGGTTCCCGCAAGTTTCTTCGTCTGATTAATGAAAAAAAATATGAAGAAGCTCTTAGTATTGCACGGGCACAGGTGGAAGATGGGGCTCAGATTCTCGATGTCAACATGGATGATGCCATGTTGGATGCCAGACAGGAAATGGAAACTTTCCTCAATTATGTAGCTTCAGAGCCTGAAATATCGAAGATTCCCGTGATGATTGATTCTTCAAAATGGGAGGTGATTGAGGCCGGACTAAAGTGTCTGCAGGGCAAGTGTGTCGTCAATTCCATCAGTTTAAAAGAAGGTGAAGCTGATTTTCTGGAAAAAGCAAAAAAGGTGCGTGCCTATGGTGCTGCTGTCGTTGTAATGGCATTCGATGAAAAAGGTCAGGCAGATTCACTGGTACGCCGACAGGAAATTTGTACAAGAGCATACCGGTTGCTTACTGAAAAGGCAGGCTTTCCTCCTCAGGACATTATTTTTGATCCTAATGTGCTGGCTATTGCAACCGGCATCGAAGAACATAACAATTACGGGGTCGATTTTATTCACACTGTGAAGTGGATCAAACAAAATTTACCTTTTGCCCGGGTGAGCGGTGGAATCAGCAACTTGTCGTTTTCTTTCCGCGGAAATAATGTGGTGCGCGAAGCCATTCATTCAGTGTTCCTTTATCACGCTATCAGAGAAGGGCTGGATATGGGTATCGTGAATGCGGGTATGTTGCAGATTTACGAAGAAATACCAGCTGAATTACTTGAGCATGTTGAGGATATTGTGTTGAATCGCCGTCCCGATGCTACAGAACGCATGGTGGATTATGCCGAAAAAATTAAGCTGACTGCCAGTGAACAAAATTCTGTTGAGAAGAAAATTGATGAATGGCGTACCCGTAACCTGCAGGCCCGACTGGAACATGCGCTGATCAAAGGTATCAGTGATTATCTGGAAGAAGATCTGAACGAGGCATTGTCGCAATACGATACTGCTCTTGAAATAATAGAGAAGCCATTGATGAGCGGAATGAATATCGTTGGTGATTTATTTGGTGAAGGAAAGATGTTTTTACCTCAGGTGGTGAAGACTGCCCGCACCATGAAAAAGGCTGTAGCTATTTTACAACCCTATATTGAAGCGCAAAAGGTTCCGGGTCAGAGCTCTTCTGCAGGAAAATTCCTGATCGCAACTGTAAAAGGCGATGTACATGATATCGGTAAAAATATTGTTGGGGTAGTGCTGGCATGTAATAATTTTGAAGTAATTGATCTTGGTGTCATGGTACCCACCGAAAAAATTATTAAAACCGCAATCGAAGAAAGAGTAGATATATTAGGATTGAGCGGATTAATTACACCATCTCTGGAAGAAATGTGTGTTGTGGCTGCCGAAATGGAAAAAGCAGGATTATCAATCCCATTGTTGATTGGAGGAGCTACAACTTCGAAAATTCATACTGCAGTTAAAATATCTCCTAACTATACAGGTCCGGTAGTTTATGTAAAAGATGCCTCCGTGAATACACATATTGTTGCACAACTGATGAACCGGAATACTATTTCGGATTTTACAGAAGGAATAGCCGCGGAGTATAAAAGCTTAAGGGAGAAACAAAAAGAGAAAGTAAAATTACTTACGTTGGAAGAGGCGAAGCAACGGAAGCCGAAGTTGTTTTGATTATTTAACCATATAAGTCATATAAGTAACATATAAGTTAATTTATCTGTATGCAAACTCAACCATTTTAAGTATTTGGTGATCTGCACAGTAACAAACTTATATGTTACTTATATGACTTATATGGTTAATAATATTTTATTCAACGTATTTATTGATTACCACATGTGCAATCAGGCCTGTAACTACCAGTGCACCTGCAACAATTAAGATGGTGTTTTCAGGGGTATTGTTGAAGTAGTATACAGCTAATAAAGCAGTACCAATCAATAAAATAATCGGTCCTAAGTATTTCAAAAAACTTTTCATTACGATATCGTTTTAATTTTTTCTATTCAACTGCAAATTAAGTGATTTTTTGTCAAGTAATCAAATAAATTACGCAAAAAAAAATAAAAAATCAATCAGAACCTTGCTTAGAAAAGTCCTCTTATAAATTATTTTGTACTTTTGTAATTTGAATTTAACCATTGAAAAATAAACATAGCCAATGTACATTATCATAGTTGGAACAGCATACCCCTATCGTGGAGGATTGGCGGCATACAATGAAAGGCTGGCAAGAGAATATCAGCAACAGGGACATCAGGTTGAGATCATCACTTTTACACTGCAATATCCGGGTTTTTTATTCCCGGGTAAGACACAATTCTCGTCTGAAACAAGGCCTGACGATCTGAAAATAACCAGAACCATCAGTTCAGTAAATCCATTCACATGGATAAAAACAGGATTGAAAATAAAAAAGAAATCTCCGGATAAGGTAATCTTTTGCTATTGGATGGCTTTTATGGCGCCTTGTTTTACAACCATCGCAAATTATGCCAGAAATGGGAAAATAAAAATGATTGGGCTTATACACAATATGATACCCCATGAGCCAACGCTTCTCGATAAGCTTTTTCCAGGGTCATTTGTGAAAGCGATGGATGGTTTTGTTGCCATGGCTGAATCAGTGGTGTCTGATATTAATTCCTTCGATCATGATTTGAAACCGAAAGAAGTATCTCCGCATCCGATTTATGACCATTACGGAGAAAAGGTTGATCGTTCGCTGGCTGCTATGCGTCTGGGCTTGCACGAAGAAATTCATTATATTCTGTTTTTTGGATTCATAAGGCATTACAAAGGTCTGGATTTGCTCATAGAAGCTTTTGCTGATAAAAGAATGCGGAGCCTGCCTGTAAAATTAATTATTGCCGGCGAGTTTTATGAAAATCCGGAACCTTATTTGAAGTTGATACATAAGCACAAACTGGAAAATTTTGTTGAATTACGTACCAAGTTTATCGAGGAAAAGGATGTGAAAAACTATTTCAGTATTGCTGATATCGTGGCTCAGCCCTATCGCTCGGCTACTCAAAGTGGTGTAAGCCAGATTGCCTATCATTATGAGAACCCGATGCTGGTTACTGATGTGGGAGGTTTGGCTGAAATTGTTCCGCATAATAAAGTCGGATATGTAGTGGATGTGGATCCGAATAAAATTGCAGATGCGTTGTATGATTTCTACTCGAATAACCGTGCTGAGGAATTTATTGCCAATATCAAAGAGGAAAAAAAGAAATACGAATGGTCGCGTATGACCGATACGATTAATTTAATTTAATTTAATTTAATTTAATAATAACCATATAAGTCATTTAAGTAACATATAAGTTTATTATAATCAAATGTATAGTTTAATATTTAGTGATTATTAATCTGCAAAATATTAGCTTATATGTTACTTAAATGACTTATATGGTAAATAAAAAAACAATGAACAACGAAATAGTCCAAACACCTTTAATGAAACAGTACTTCGAGATTAAATCGAAGCATCCTGATGCTATCTTGTTGTTTCGTTGTGGTGATTTTTACGAAACTTTTTCTACTGATGCTATCAGAGCAGCTGAAGTGCTGGGTATTACCCTGACCCGCCGCGCTAATGGTTCAGCGAAAACAGTGGAATTGGCAGGCTTTCCTCATCATGCGCTGGATACATATCTTCCGAAACTGGTACGCGCAGGTATGCGTGTGGCTATCTGCGATCAACTTGAAGATCCTAAATTGACTAAGAAGCTCGTGAAGAGAGGCGTTACTGAGTTGGTTACCCCTGGTGTTTCCTACAGCGATACGACCCTTAATCATAAAGAGAATAATTTTCTTGCTTCGGTTTACTTTGATAAAAAGAAAGTGGGAGTGGCTTTTCTTGATATTTCAACGGGAGAGTTTCTTGTAGCTGAAGGGACAACTGAATATGTGGATAAATTGCTGAATAGTTTCGGGCCGAAAGAAGTGTTGTTCGACAGAAATAGAAGAAAAGATTTTGAAGAACAGTTTGGAAATAAATTTTTTACCTATGCTTTGGAAGACTGGGCCTACACCCCTGACTCGGCGCAAGAAAGACTGCTAAAACATTTTGAAACAAAAAATCTGAAAGGTTTCGGGGTGGAAAATTTACCTTTTGCAGTAGTTGCAGCAGGAGCAATTTTACACTACCTTGATTTGACTCATCACCAGCAAACCGGGCATATTACCACGCTGTCGCGCATTGAAGAAGATCGCTATGTGTGGCTTGATCGTTTTACTGTACGCAATCTGGAACTTTACGGATCTATGCAGGAAGGAGCTAAAACACTGGTGGATGTGCTGGATAAAACCATCTCCCCGATGGGTGCGCGTCTGCTTAAAAGGTGGATTGCTTTTCCCCTGAAAGATGTGAAACCCATCAATGAACGACTCAGTGTTGTGGAATACTTCTTTAAACATCCGGATGTGAAAACGCTGCTTGAGCAGCAAATTGCCCTCATCGGAGATCTTGAGAGAATTATTTCCAAAGTGGCAGTGGGCAGGATTAATCCAAGGGAAGTTGTACAACTGAAGGTGGCATTGAAAGCAATCGAGCCGATCAAGCAGGCATGCGCAATGACGGATAATTCTACACTGCAAAAAATTGCCGATCAGTTAAATTCCTGTCAGCTTATTGCGGATAAAATAGAAAAGGAAATCCAACCCGATCCTCCGACGATGATCTTCAGAGGCAATATTATCCGGAGAGGAATTGATGCTGATTTAGATGAATTGCGTGATCTTGCTTTTTCAGGAAAAGAGTTTTTGCAAAAGATTCAGGAAAGGGAAAGTGCCCTTACCGGTATCCCCAGTTTGAAAATCAGCTTCAATAATGTCTTCGGGTATTATATTGAAGTAAGGAACACACACAAGGATAAAGTGCCAGAAACATGGATTCGCAAACAAACACTGGTGAATGCCGAAAGGTATATTACTCAGGAACTCAAAGATTATGAAGAAAAAATTCTCGGTGCAGAAGATAAAATACTGGGAATTGAGACCCGGCTTTTTAATGAACTGGTAGTAAGTCTGGTTGATTATATCACAGCAATTCAGTTGGATGCAAATCTTATTGCTCAGTTGGATTGCCTGCTGTCATTTACAAGAGTTTCTTCAGAAAATAAGTATGTGCGACCGGAAGTCAATGACAGCGAGGCGCTTGAGATAAAACAGGGAAGACATCCGGTGATTGAAAAACAGTTGCCCCCCGGAGAAACTTATATTGCTAACGACGTATATCTCGACAATCAGTCACAACAAATTATTATAGTTACTGGTCCGAATATGTCGGGAAAATCGGCATTGCTTCGTCAAACTGCCATCATTACACTGATGGCGCAGATAGGCTGCTTTGTCCCTGTTGAGAGTGCTAAGATCGGGGTGGTTGATAAGATATTTACAAGAGTGGGTGCCAGCGATAATATTTCGCAGGGTGAATCCACGTTTATGGTAGAGATGAATGAGGCAGCGAGTATCCTCAATAATCTTTCGAACCGAAGCCTGATCCTTTTTGATGAATTAGGTCGCGGAACATCTACCTATGATGGTATTTCCATTGCCTGGGCAATCGTCGAATATATCCATGAACATCCTGCCTGCAAAGCGAAAACACTTTTTGCAACCCATTATCATGAGTTGAATGAAATGGAAAAATCATTTCACCGCATTAAGAACTATAATGTGTCGGTGAAGGAAGTGGATAAAAAAGTGATTTTCCTCAGAAAACTGGTGAAGGGTGGCAGCGAACATAGTTTTGGTATTCATGTAGCTAAAATGGCCGGAATGCCGCAAAGCATAGTAAAACGCTCAGAACAGATACTTAAACAACTTGAAACGGATAATCGTCAGTCCGGCGTTGCTAAGCCAATTGGCGAAATCGCTGAACAACGTGAGGGATTTCAACTGAGTTTTTTCCAATTGGACGACCCGGTGCTCGAACAAATAAGAGATGAAATCAAAGGGCTCAATATCAATGATCTGACACCCCTTGAAGCGTTGAATAAGCTGAATGAGATTAAGAAGATTATCCTGGCAAAGAGTTGAAAGTTGAGAGTTGAAAGTTGAGAATGATTATACTTTCGAAGTTTGATTTGTTTCTTACTAATCTATTTCAAGGGAATAACTCTTAACTTTCAACTCTCAACTCTCAACTAAATTCCGAACGTTTCCGCCACCGCCCTGCAAACCACTTTTCCTTCTACGATGTTCAGTCCTTTCCGCAGGTCTTCATGCATTTCACATGCCTTTTCCCAGCCGGCATTGGCTAATTTCACGGCATAGGGAAGTGTGGCGTTGGTCAGTGCTAATGTCGATGTGCAGGGAACAGCTCCCGGAATATTCGCCACGCAATAGTGTAAAATTCCATTCACTTCATAAACCGGATTAGCATGGGTGGTTGGTCTCGAGGTTTCAAAACAGCCTCCCTGATCAATAGCTACATCAACCAATACGGCTCCTTGTGGGAGTAATTTGAGCATATCTCTGGTGATGAGCGACGGTGCCTTTGCACCGGGAATCAATACTGCCCCAATTACCAGATCGGTTCTCGGGAGTATTTCTTCGATATTATATTGCGACGACATCATCGTGTCTACATTCGCCGGCATGATTTCACTCAATTGGCGTAAACGGGGAAGCGAAATGTCGGCAATGGTGACGTGTGCTCCCAGGCCTGCTGCCATAAATGCAGCGTGGGTTCCAACAACGCCTCCTCCCAATATCAGTACGTGTGCAGGATTAACACCCGGGACTCCTCCTAATAATATTCCTTTTCCTCCCTGAGGCCTTTCCAGGTATTTCGCACCCTGTTGAATTGACATTCTTCCTGCTACCTCCGACATAGGGATCAGCAGTGGTAAGGTGTTGTTAAGTTCTACTGTTTCATAAGCCAGACATATTGCCCCGCTTTTAATCATAGCCCTTGTTAGTTCTTCGTTGGATGCAAAATGAAAGTAAGTGAAGACAAGTTGTTTCGGACGAATAAGCCCGTATTCCTGTGCAATTGGTTCTTTTACTTTCATAATCATATCAGCAGTTGAGAAAACTTCCTCTGCTGTGAGTGAAACTTTTGCTCCTGCGTTTATGTAGGCTGTATCTGTAAAACCACTGTTTGCACCTGCGTTTGTTTCAACTAAAACAGTATGTCCGTTCTGTATCAGTGTATATACGCCTGAAGGGGTCAAAGCAACCCTGTTTTCGTTATTTTTTATCTCTTTTGGCAATCCGATAATCATGATGAATTAATTTAAGGTTGAATAATATTGAATATTTTGGCTGTAAAAATACAGAAATTTAATTTGATTTTTATTCAAAGAATCAAGAAACCTTTTATACAAATGGCCAAAACTTACAATAATGATATTTTTCACTTCTTTTTTGAGAAAATTAAAATAAATTAAGGTCGAAAACAAAAAATAATGTACCTTTGCACATCAAAAAATCAATGCGGTTTTTTTTATTTTCTAACTGGCCGGATTTCTCTTAAAAGACAAAATTTTACTGCCTTTATCTGTCTAATCTGCGCTGTAATTTATGAGTCAAATCTATTAAACACACATATTTATAAACGTATGAAAAAGCATAATTTTAATGCGGGACCGTCAGTTTTACCGCGCGAAGTAATTGAAAAAACCGCTCAGGCAGTACTTGACTTCAATGGTTCCGGGTTATCAATTCTGGAAATTTCACACCGTGCCAAAGATTTTCAGCCGGTAGTTGACGAGGCAGTGGCATTGTTCAAAGAATTGTTGAATATCCCGGATGGTTATTCGGTTTTGTTCCTCGGCGGTGGCGCCAGTCTGCAATTCTGTATGATACCATTCAATCTGCTGGAAACAAAAGCCGCTTATCTGAATACAGGGACCTGGGCAAGCAAGGCGTTGAAAGAAGCAAAAGGTTTTGGCGAAGTAATTGAAGTTGCTTCTTCAAAAGCCGCTAATTTCAATTATATTCCTAAAGATTATGTGATTCCGGCTGATGTGGATTATTTCCATATCACCACCAATAATACCATCTTTGGTACTGAGATATTGAAAGATATTGATTCTCCTGTTACTTTGGTAGCCGACATGTCTTCTGATATTTTTTCACGTCCGGTGGATGTCGCTAAATACGGTGTAATTTATGGTGGAGCACAAAAAAATCTTGCTCCTGCAGGTTTGACATTTGTTATCATCAAAAACGATATTCTTGGAAAAGTGTCCAGATACATCCCTTCCATGTTGAATTACAATATTCATATTGAAAACGGTTCAATGTATAACACACCTCCTGTATTGCCTATATATAGTGCTCTGGAAACCTTACGTTGGATTAAAGCCAATGGTGGTGTGGCTGAAATTGAAAAAATCAATATTAAAAAGGCTGAGTTATTATATGAAGAAATCGATAGAAATAAATTATTCGAGGGTACGGCTGCGAAGGAAGACCGTTCACGCATGAATATTTGTTTTGTGATGAAACCTGAATACGCTGAGCTGGAAGCTGAATTCCAGAAATTTGCTATTGAAAGAGGCATGGTGGGTATCAAAGGACATCGCTCTGTAGGAGGTTTCAGGGCATCCACCTACAATGCTCTCCCGATTGAAAGTGTACAGGCACTTGTAGATTGCATGCAGGAATTTGAAAAAATTAAATTATCATGAAAGTTTTAATTGCAACCGATAAACCATTTGCCAAAATTGCGGTGGATGGTATCAGAAAAGAAATTGAAGCTGCCGGTTATGAACTGGCATTACTCGAAAAATACACCGAAAAACAGCAATTGCTTGATGCGGTGGCAGATGCCAATGCTATCATTATTCGTAGTGATATTATTGATGCAGAGGTTATTGCAGCTGCAAAGAATTTGAAAATCGTTGTACGTGCCGGAGCCGGTTTCGATAATGTGGATCTTGAAGCTGCCACTGCTGCCGGAGTTTGTGTGATGAATACTCCCGGTCAGAATTCAAATGCCGTTGCAGAACTGGTATTTGGTTTACTGGTCTTTGCTGTACGTAATTTCTATAATGGAAGTTCAGGCACAGAGTTGAAGGGCAAAAAATTAGGAATTCATGCCTACGGGAATGTGGGACGTAATGTAGCCCGTATTGCCAAAGGTTTCGGAATGGAATTGTTCGCATATGACGCTTTTTGCAGTGATGAGTCAATTGCTGCTGATGGTGTTACTCCTGTGAAATCTGTAGTGGAACTGTACGAAAAATCGGATATTGTTTCATTGCATATTCCGGCAACAGCAGAAACAAAACAGTCGATCAATAAGGCTTTGTTAAGTTTAATGCCCAAAGGTGCCGTTTTGGTGAATACCGCAAGAAAAGAGGTTATCAATGAAGCAGAAATCGTTGAATTGATGGAAGCTCGTCCTGATTTTAAATACTTAACTGATATTTTGCCGGGAAATCATCAGGAGATGATGGAGAAATTCGCAGGAAGATATTTTTCAACCCCGAAAAAGATGGGAGCTCAGACTGCTGAAGCAAACATTAACGCAGGTATAGCTGCCGCTCAACAGATTGTTGACTTCCTGCAAAACGGCAACCAGCGTTTCCGTGTAAATCAATAATAATACAATTAACCACATTAGTCACATAAGTACACAATAGTTAAATCTTTTTATCAGAAAATAAAGATAAAATTAAAACTAAAGTGTACTTATATGACTAATGTGGTTCAAATAAAAAAGCTGTCGGTTAAGACAGCTTTTTTTGTGTTGCGGAGGCCCGACTCGAACGAACGACCTTTGGGTTATGAGCCCAACGAGCTACCACTGCTCCACTCCGCGATGTTTTGGACTGCAAAAGTAATGCAATTTTTTGAATCTCCAAATCTTTTTGACAATTATTTTCATAAAACGAAAGATTTATCACTCATTACTTATCACAAAGCGACGCCCGATTCGGGCGTCGCTACATTTTTTCGCTATTCGCTATTAGTTATTCGCTCTCATCTTCTTCTCCTTTTGCTTATTTTGAGCGGATAAGTGATTGTATCAAAAAAAAATATTATATTTGCGGCTCGTTAAAAAAATAATTATTGTTTTATTAAAATAAAAAGTTCCATGCAAAACAAAGGTATTGTAAGAGTTTTAGCAATTTTGCTTGCCTTAGTAAGTTTGTTTTACCTTTCATTTTCAGTTGTAACCGGTACATATAACAAAAAAGCCAAGGAGTTTGCTGCAGGTGATAAAATGAAAGAGTATCAATATCTTGATTCTCTTTCGGGTGAAGAAGTTTACTTTGGATACACGCTGAAAGAATGTCGTGAGAAAGAAATTAATTTGGGGTTAGACCTGAAGGGGGGTATGAATGTGACATTGGAAGTTGCTGTGTCTGATATACTCCGTGCATTATCGGGATACAATAATAGCCCCGAGTTTGCCCAGGCCCTGCAAATGGCAACTGAAAGACAGAAAACAAACAGTCAGGTACAATATCTTGACCTTTTTGTGGCTGCATTTGAAGAAGTTAGTCC
>JAYFPP010000117.1:0-5371 GCA_034927635.1 Paludibacter sp. | reverse complement strand
GTTTATACGTCTATTTTTGTATCGGTAAAACCTCAAAAAATATTATATACCAATGAAAAAACTAACGCGAAGATTTTTTTGTGCATTATTCCTGTTAACTACCTTCAGCGGGATGGCGCAAAAACAAGCAGAAATTATCGGAAGAATTGTGGATACCGAGGGGATTGAAACTCCGGGTGCCACTGTAGTGGTAAAAGGCACAACAATTGGAACTGTGGCCGACTATCAGGGAAATTACAAAATTAAAGTCCCTGATGACCAGAAATCTATTATTGAATTTTCCTTTATCGGAATGAAACCCAAAGAAGTGCGTGTCAACGGACAGAAAGTTATCAATGTGGTGCTGGAACAAAACACTATCATGCTGGATGAAGTGGTGGCAGTAGGTTATGGAACCATGCGCCGGCGTGATATCACAGGTTCGGTGTCGTCGGTTGATGCTAAGGAACTTGAAAAAGTTCCTGTGTCAAGTGTTTCACAGGCATTAAGCGGACGTATCTCAGGTGTGAACGTAACTTCCAGTGAGGGTACACTCGATGCACAAGTCAGTATTCGTGTGAGAGGCGGGATGTCGATTACACAAGGAAACAGTCCTTTATATATTATCGATGGTTTCCCAAGTGAAGAATCGGCATTTAATGCCTTGAATGCTACTGATATTGAATCTATTGACGTGCTGAAAGATGCTTCTTCTACAGCTATTTACGGATCGAGGGGTGCTAATGGAGTAATTGTCATTACTACTAAGGGAGGTAAAGAAGGGAAAGCCAATATTAGTTACGAAGGCTATTATGGTGTTAAGAATCTTGCCCGTGATGTGGAATTATTAAGTGCTGAAGAATTTGTTTTTCTGGATTATGAACGACGGAATAATGATGCCACTGCGCTGAATAAATTTAAAACCTCTTTTGGTGAATTTGCCGATATACATACCAACTATGCCAATCGGGGAGTAAACTGGCAGGATGAAACTTTCCGTGAGGCGATCTCAACAAGTCATAAAATTAATCTGACCGGAGGTGTTAAATCCATGAACTATTCGGGCTCTTTCTCCCATCAGGAGGAAGATGGTCTGATGATTGAAAGCGGCATGAGAAAAGATAATCTTCGCTTCAAACTCGATCACAAAATGACCAATCGCTTACGTGTTAGTGTCAATATGAATTATACCGACCAAAAAACAACCGGTATGGGTACTTCCGAAGGAGGAACCAATTTCGGCAAGATGAGTCATATCATCATGTACATGCCTACTTTAGGTTTGCTGGCAACAGATGAAGAGTTGAGAACCAATCCGCGCATCAACAATTTAATTACCGATGACGATGGAAACACGATGCAGAATCCTGCTATTTCGGCACAATATGAAACCAACGACAAAGAATTACGGATTTTCAGCGGAGGCGGTAGTCTTGAACTGGAAATACTGAAGAACCTGAAGTTCAAATCAACCAATGGTATGTTGTATCGTATGCAAAGCAACAGAATCTTCAATGGTTCGGAGTCGATAAATGCTAAACGTACCAGTATCAACGGAAGTATACAAAATAATGAAGCCGGAAAATTTTCAACCTCCAATGTGCTTACCTACGACTGGAAAAAAAGTCAGCACAAATTAAATGTGATGGTTGGTCAGGAGTACGTAAAAACGTGGGTTCGTTCTCTGGACCTTTCTGCCAGCAACTTCCCTAATGATGATATTGGCCTGAACGATTTGTCTTTAGGTCTTCCCGGAACGCTTGGTTCTTATTTCAACGACGATGATCACCTGATGTCATTCTTCACACGTGCCTATTATAACTTAGCTGAGAAGTATATGTTTACGGCTTCTGCGCGTTTGGATGGTTCTTCTAAATTTGGTTCCGACAATAAATGGGGCCTTTTCCCATCAGCCTCATTTGCCTGGCGGGCTTCTGAAGAAGATTTTATTAAACAAACGGGTGTATTCTCCGACTTAAAAGTACGTTTAGGTTTTGGTGCTGCCGGAAATAATAATATACCTTCTTATCAATCTTTAGGGTTATGGAGTTCTGTAAATACACCGCAGTTGGATGGTATAGTTCCCGGTTATGTATTAGCTCAGTTACCTAATAATGGATTGGCATGGGAAACAAACACCACGCTTAACTTAGGACTTGATTTTGGTTTCTTCGATCAAAGACTGATCATTACACCGGAGTTTTATGTGAACCGCTCAAATAACTTATTGGTGAAATCCAAAATGCCCCTTTCTTCCGGTTATGAGTATATGTATCGTAACATCGGATCTACACAAAACAGTGGCATTGACTTAACGATCAATAGTGTGAATGTTAATAATAAAAACTTCCGATGGACTTCTACACTGACACTCTCTCATAATAAAAATGAAATTATTTCTCTTTCTGGGGAACAATCTTATCTTGAAACTTCAGGATGGGGATATAAACAGTCTGATTACTTAGTGGCAGTGGGTCAGTCTATCGGACAGATGTATGGCTTCAAAACCGTAGGTCTTTATCAGCCGGATGATTTTGTTACGGAAGATGACGGAGCCGGTAATATGGTGTTCAAGATGGATGCCGGTAAATATATCCTGAAAGAAGGGGTTACAAAACGTGCCAATGTGGATGTGAAACCCGGTTACTGGAAATTTGCCGACACTGATGATGCCAATAAAGGAATAATTGACGATAATGATCGTCAGGTAATTGGTAACGCTACTCCTTTGTTCTATGGTGGATTGAACAACTCATTTGTATATAAAAACTTCGATGTCAGCCTGTTTATGAATTTCAGTTATGGCAACGATGTGTTGAATGCAACTAAAATGTTTACATCGCTTTTTGGGTGGAGCAATAAAAATACGCTGGCACTTAACAGTACCGAAAACCGTTGGGTAACTGTTGACAGCGAAGGTTTGCCCCTTACTACACCGGCAACGATGAACAGCATTAATCAGGGTAAAACAGTTGCTCAATGGGATGATATGGAAAACGGAGATCAGGTTATTCACTCGTGGGGAGTAGAAGATGGCTCATTTTTACGTATTGCCAATTTAACTGTTGGATATTCCTTGCCTAAAAATTTCCTGAAGAAAGTATTTGTTGAGAACTTACGCTTGTATGCAAGTGCTAATAACTTGTACACATTCACCAAATACACAGGATTTGACCCTGAAGTAAGTACCAGAAACAGTTCAGGTACCACACCGGGTGTTGACTGGGGCGCTTATCCCCGCAGCAGAGCCTTCGTGTTTGGATTAAGCATTACATTTTGATTAACCTTTTATTCAATTCATTTATTATGAACACAAAAAACAGAAATAAAAATATAAAAGCAGTGTTTCGGGTGCTTTTTGTTACACCGGTGCTTGTGCTGCAGGTTGCCTGCTCTGATATGCTAATGGAAAAGCCGGAATCTTATTATGATTCGGCAAAGATATTTGAGAACGCTGCCAATGCGCAGTTAGGGTTGAATGGTGTGTACAATTCTCTGGCAGGAATCGATCATTACGGACAATGGGAGATGGCTGTGGCAACCTCCGATGATATGTATTTCATCAATGGTACGAATAGTGATGGAAGTCGCCGTGACATCTCTCATTATCAGCTTACAACATCAAACGTATGGATCGCTGACCTGTGGAAAAACAAATATAAGGGGATAGAACGTGCCAACAGTGTATTAACCGGTTTACGCGGAATGAAAGAATATGCTGAAGGAGATGAAGATATTTTACGCATTGAAGGCGAAGCTTTATTCTTACGTGCATTACTCTCGTTTGATTTGATTCGTTATTGGGGAGATGTTCCATACAAGACAGAACAAACAACTTTTGAAACATCCTATTTATCACGTACTGATAAGGATACTATTTACAATCAGATTATTGAAGATTTGGATAAGGCCAAGACTCAGTTGAAGTGGGCAACTGCTTCCACCAATACTGAACGTGCAACGCAGGGAGCAGCGCGGGCATTGCTGATGCGTGTATATTTACACAGAGCAGGTTATTCTCTTGACTCCAAAACCGGTCAGTACATAATTAAAGAGGATGCGCAGCGTCAAATATATTTTCAGAAAGTTATTGATGAATATCTGGCATTTCAGGATAACGGGTTTCATGGATTCTGTTCCACAGGTTATGAACAACTATGGAAAAATTACTGTGAGAATATAGTTGATCCCAAAGAAAGTATTTTTGAAATCGCTTTTTATACTCCTGATGGGGGTAGTGGTACTGCAGGAACCTGGGCAACCTATATTGGTCCTATTATCAATTCTGCCTATAAATCGGGTCGTGCCAATGGTTTCTTCAGGGTGATACCTGAATGGCTCAAATATTATGTTGCCGGCGATGTGCGTCGCGATGTTAACATGTGTAATTTCGATATCGATGCCAATGGTAACCAGGTGCTTAAAAACACCAAAACCTTTTATCCCGGAAAATGGCGCCGCTATTGGGTAAAAGATATTCCTAAGGATCCTAATAATACGGATGTGAATTATGTGTTTTTACGTTATCCTGATGTACTGCTCATGGCTGCTGAAGCTTATAACGAAACAGGTAATTCCGGTGAAGCCATCAACCTGATTAATCTGGTGCGTGCACGTGCAAATGCCATTCAGTGGGATGAAGCTTCAGTCAGCGGTAAATATGTTGATTTATTTAAAGCTCCGCAGGTAGCCAATCTTGCATATATCGACGATTCAGATATGAAAGGGAAAGTACGTACTGCGCTATATTGGGAACGTGGCTTTGAATTATGCTTCGAAGGAACGCGTAAATATGACCTGATTCGTTGGGGAATACTGGCAGATGCTATTCAGCTGCATAAAAATACTGCATTTGGTACCGGCTATGCAGCCCCAAAAAATTTCCTGAAATTTAAGCATGAATTATTCCCCATTCCACTGAATGAGATGCAAATCAACTCGAAACTCGAAAACAAAAATAACCCCGGTTATTAATTGAGAACATTTTGCTGAAATATTAAACACTCAGTCAATTTTAATAAAAAGAAATAAATATTTAATCATATAAGGCAAATAAGTAAACAGAAGC
This sequence comes from Paludibacter sp., assembly GCA_034927635.1. GTDB lineage: Bacteria > Bacteroidota > Bacteroidia > Bacteroidales > Paludibacteraceae > Paludibacter. Next base: position 324 of record JAYFPP010000117.1, on the reverse strand, counting down.
CGTTTTCTTATGATTACTTATATGACTTATATGGTTTAAAAAAATAAACATGATGAAGAAATTAATAGTTATTATTTTAACTGTAGTATTTGCATTACCGGTATTTGCTCAGGGCTTTTCTTCCTTCAATGTGGAAGGATCATTACAACCGGCAGTTATAAAAAACATCACCGACGGACCTTCGCAGATTGAAGTACTGGTAAGTGAAAAAACCGATATTAAGAATATTAAGTTTAAATATAAACTCTACAGCGGATGTTCGCTCGAAAAAGAGTTGACTGCTGATTTCACTCAGCCGCAAACAGTTGTTGTGAATAAAAATGA
>JAYFPP010000141.1:0-5863 GCA_034927635.1 Paludibacter sp. | reverse complement strand
CACCAGTCGTCGTAGGCATATTCAAGGGTGCGGGCAGCACTCTCTTTGATTCTTACATCGCAGGGCACATAGCCGAGCTTGTTGTAATATTCATGTCCCAACCGTCCGGTAGACGAAACCTGCGGATGCACGTTGTTGGCTGTATAGGTAATACCTTTCCAGAGTGTTTCGCTATCGCTCACTTTCACTCCCTGTAAATAAGCATCAGTGAGTACCGAAGCAGAGTTATTTCCCACCATACAACCGCGGTGACCCGGACTGGCCCATTCGGGGAAGAAGCCACTTTCCTTATAGGTATTGATAAGTCCTTCCTGCATTTTCTGGTTCATGTCGGGGTAAAGCAGGTTCAGCAAGGGGAACAGACAGCGGAAAGTATCCCAGAAACCGGTGTCGGTAAACATATAACCCGCTTCAACCTTACCATTATAGGGACTGTAATGCACCACTTTCCCGTTTTTATCGTATTCAAAGAAACTGCGTGGGAAAAGTACTGAGCGATAGAGGCTGGAGTAAAAAGTGCGCAATTGATCAATATTCTTACTTTCAATTTCCACTCTGCCGAGGACTTCGTTCCAGCGTTTTTCACCGGCAAGCTTCACTTCATCGAAACTACGGCCTCCTAATTCCTGAAGATTAAGTTCCGCCTGTTCGGGACTGATAAAAGATGAAGCCACACGCGCATGCACGGCTTCTCCTCTTTTGGTAGCAAAACCGATGATCGCTCCGGTATGGTTATCGGTGGCAACGAGGGCATTTTCGCGTATATTGCCATTGCCGACTACCGATTGATAGGTAAAAGGTTTATCAAAAACAATCACAAAATAGTTTTTGAAATTCTCCGGAACCCCACCTGAGTTCTTAGTGGTATAACCAATGATTTTATTTTCAGAAGGAATAATCTTTACCTGTGAACCTCTATCGAAGGCATCGACTACCACGTACGACTTCTCGGTTTGCGGAAAAGTAAAGCGGAACATAGCGGCTCTTTCGGTCGGCGTTATTTCCGTTACCACGTCGAAATCAGCCAGATATACCTTGTAATAATAAGGTTTGGCTGTTTCAGCCTTGTGCGAAAACCAGCTGGCCCTTTCGTTTTCATCGAAAACTGCTTTTCCGGTAACCGGCATAATGGAAAACTGGCCGTAATCATTGATCCACGGACTGGGTTGATGGGTTTGTTTGAAACCCCTTATTTTATCGGCATCATAAGTATAGGCCCAACCGTCGCCCATTTTACCGGTTTGTGGCGTCCAGAAGTTCATACCCCAGGGCATCGCAACCGCCGGATAAGTATTGCCGTTTGATAACGAGTGTTTTGATTGTGTTCCGATTAATGTATTCACATAATCAACCGGCGATGAAGCCATCATATATGCAATCGACAAAAAAATAAATAATACTAACAATCTGAATTTTAACAACATAATATAGAAGATTTTTGAATGAATACTATTTTTTACTGAATTTTAATTTATTATTCCCGGAATCAGTTGCTATTTGCAATATGTACATTCCGGAAGCCAAACATGAAACATCAACAAATTTACTGTTGAATAATGAATAACCAGACATTTCCCGTCCTGAAATATCATAAATATCTACAGATTTAACAATTGTACCCTCACTGGTAATCATCAGCTTATCTGCTACCGGATTGGGATAAATTATCAACCCTTCTTTTTTTTTTAATGGCTTTGTACCAGATTCATCTGCATTCCGGGTATCAAAGACATAGCTGCCTGATTCGAGTTCAAGCACAAAACGTGTCTTTTCTTCGGTAAATGATGTAATCCCTACTGCATCTCCTGCCAATACATTGCCTTCAAATATTCTTATTGAGTCTTTATATTTGGGTATGTAAAGTGTCGCACCGGTATTTGCCGGAACAGTCACTGTAAAGCGATAATTTCCATCTGATTTGCGCTCCCATCTACTTTTTATTTTTCCGTAATACGAACCGAAAGATGCATCCACAGTTGTAATTTGTTGCGCTCCGGTCAGGATGCGGGTATCGGGCGTTGGCTGCAGTATAAAATGTTTGAAACCGGGATGTTGTTCTTCTGCTTCTATACCGGCCATAAAGCGGAACATCCATTCCGACACAGCGCCATAGGAATAATGGTTAAAGGAGTTCATTCCCGGATCACCAAAACCTGAAGCGATGGTATAAGAGTTCCAGCGTTCCCAGATAGTTGTGGCGCCCTGATCAACGCTGTACAACCACGAAGGATTGCCGCGCTGGAGCAACAGGTTATAGGCCACGGTATCAGCGCCCAATTCGCTCAGGGTCTGGTTCAATATGCCGGTACCCACAAAACCTGTACTCAACTTATTCCCGTTGTTACGGATTTTTCCTGTTAATTGCACCAATGCCACCTGTGTTTTGGCACTATCGGGGAAGAGTTTGTTTTGCAAAGCAAGCAGGTAGGCTGTCTGCGAGGTGACTGAAAGATTCCCATTGCGGGAGTTGACATACCTGCGCTGAAATTCTGCTTTGATATTGTTGTAAAGCGTCTGGTATTTGCCGGTATTCTGAGCGTACACATCGTTGGGCGAGCTACTCAGCGCCTTCGATATTTTTGCCATCAGTTGGGCTACGTAAGCATAATAGCTGACACTGATAAAACGTGGATTGGTTTCCTCATAAGCCAACCAGTCGCCATATTGTGTATCGCCGCCATTGTACAGATAGCCGTCGAACTGACGGGTGGCCATCCAGTCCATGAATTTCTCCATGGAAGCATATTGGGTACTAAGTATTCCGCGGTCGCCATACATCAGGTAAACATTCCATGGAACGATGATCCCGGCTTCCGCCCATGCTGTACGTCCGTAACCGACTCCCCAGTTGTCGGGAACTACCGAAGGATAAGTGCCGTCGGGTTGCTGACTGTCGCGCACATCTTTCGCCCATTTGTTATAAAACGAAACCACATCGGCATTGTAGGTGGCAGCGCGCGAGAAGATCTGAGTATCGCCCATCCATCCGAGACGTTCATCACGCTGCGGACAGTCGGTAGGCACGCTCAGGAAATTTCCGCGTTGTCCCCACATTACATTACTGTACAACTGATTGACTAATTCATTATTGGTAACAAAAGAAGAATTCTCTTCGTTGTCATTGCCCACTACTTCTCCTTTAACATACTCCAGCACCACCTCTTCCGAAGCACTTATTTCACAATAGCGGAATCCGAAGAAAGTCATGGAAGGATGGAACTCCTCTCCTGCCGTCTCTCCTTTGAGGGTATATCGAAGCGTGGCTTTTGCCGAACGAAGGTTTTTGAGGTAAAGCGTTCCTTTTGCGTTGTCGTTACCGCGCGAACTTTCGCCTGAATCGTTCAGCATTTCGGCAAAGCGTGATGTAAGACGTGTACCCCGCGCCCCCTTTACCTTAAATTTTATCCAGCCGACAAAGTTTTGTCCGAAATCGTATATCACCGTCTCGCCTTTAGCAAGTGTAATACTGTTTTCACCGTTCAATGTCCTCACCACATTCACCTCACCATAAGTTGAACCGTTGGGAGTTGTTCCCCTGTAAACCGTAATCTTGCGGGGCAGTTGTTGCAGTGTCGGCCTTACCCGCACCGGCTGTCCGATGAAAGCAAGAATATTGCCGGTAAAATAGCTGTTGATATCCGTTGCGCTCCATGCCGAATCATCGAAATCAGCCGAGGTCCAGTTCGTTTCCTTACGGGCGTCATAGGTTTCACCATCGTAAATATCCCCCATTCTGACGGGTGAATTGGTGGTTGCTTTCCAGTCGGTCGTGTTGGTAACGATGTTCTCGGTGGTTCCATCAGTATAAGTGATGCTGATTTTTGCTTTAAAGCCCAGCGGATGCCGTCCATACTCATTGTGTGCGATATTACCGGTAAACCAACCTGACGAAACTTCTGCTCCCACAGCATTTTGTCCGTTCACCAGTAAATTTGTAATATCGTAAGTTGAATAAAACACGGTTTTACGGTAGTCGGTCCAACCCGGCTTGAATTCATCATAAACGACAGTACCATCGGTTTGAGGTGTTCCCACCCTTTTCCCGTTGATTTGCAAATCGTAAATACCCAAGGCTGTAGCGTAAATGCGTGCAGATTTTACGGTTTTAGCAATTGGAAATTCGGTACGGAACATCGGGATGCCCTGTGCCGAACTTTGCAAGGCCCTCAAATCGCCGTTGCTCTGTGCCATCAGGTCCATTTTAGCATTGGCATTCACCACTATGGTATTCGTACCGTCGAAATCGTTCGAGCCGTTTTCAAAATTCTCAGTATATGTTTTCTGAACTCCATTTTCTGAATAAATATATTCTACATTGTCGATATAGGCATGTTCATGTGCATTATTATCTCCGCTATAAACCCTGAATCCAATATATCCGCTTTTCAGATCGGGACTGTTGTAGGTATCGATCAGTATATTGTCAAGAAATGTTTTGATGACATTATTCACCACCTCTATTTTCAGCCTTTTTTCATGTCCGATAAGTTGAGCTGCAGTAAATTGCGCAGGTAACGGAATATCATTGACAACACCAACGTTTCCATTTACAAAAATATGCCGGCGCAGAATAGGATGACTTACCTGATAGGTATTGATGGCCCACATATGCATGTTATTCGCATCAGTAGCACCGAATATCACTCCTGCGTTCTGATCGACAAGCGTCATGTCGCAGGCAAGAGTAAAGTTTACCGGACCTGCATCTGCAGTTTTTTCTTTGAGCTTTAACCATTCAGCACCCGACCATCCTGCTGACATCAATCCGGTTTCAAAAAAAGCTTCTTCGGCGGAGGAAGTCTTTGTTTCATGCTGATCCCACACATCTACTACCCACCAATAGCGGGTAGCAGGAGCTAACGACAATCCGCCGCATTGTATACCGACAGAGCTACCGGAGCTTATTTTGCCCGAACTCCAGAGTGTTTCATTGCGATCATCCCCCATCAGACGAATTTCGTAAGCCGTCTGTTTCATCCCCCGCACATCCGACTCCATTTGCCAACTGAAACGGGGATCGGGAACATCAATACCAACGGGATTCTTCATAAATTCCACACGCAGGTTCTTTATAACTGTAGTCGCCTGTAACGAACAGCTAACATACATTAAGATTGTGAATAAAAAACATCTGGCTTTTAACATAGGATTCTATTTAATATAAATGAGTTTATCTCATTAATAGACGATTTTAGTTGCTTTTCCCTGTATACGGATCAAATAAATTCCACGACCGGATAAATTAAATTGCAATTCACTGCTATTAGCGTTCTGTTGCTTCACTAATTTTCCATCAATACTGTACAATTGAACTGAAGCACCCGGGGTAATCCGGCTCAGATGGAGAATACCATCCCGAACAAACCAGGTACAATTTGAAGCTATAGCTTCAGGCTCCAGATCATTGATATTCTCTTCAGGAGTAACATAAATTCCCACATCAATAAGCTGACCACCGGATGTTTGGGTACATTTCACAGCAATGGTATTCAGTCCTTCCTGCAGCAGATTTTTATCAAAATCGAAATACTGGTAATCGGTAAGATATCCGGTACGTTCGAGCGCCAGCGTTCCGTTGAGATAGATTTTGCAATCCTCATCATGGAAAACCCGGAAACTCGCTTTAATAAGACTTTTGATGTCGGCGCTGGTGACATTAAATTGTTTACGGATATAGATCTGGTTGGTGCGCCAGTCGGTGTTTTGCAAGTTCCGTTCGGTGCCGAAAGGCGCATTGCCCGATTGCCAGCCGCTATCGTTGAAATCGGCGGCAAACCAGTTCGATGTCGGAGTATCCATGGTATATTTCCATGACTGTAATGTATTTCCGGGTGTGGATGCCGGCAACAGAGCCTTTCGTTCC
>JAYFPP010000028.1:0-1614 GCA_034927635.1 Paludibacter sp. | reverse complement strand
CCGCAGTATAGAAATCGTTGATACCCACAACTTTTACATTTTCAGCCACAGCCCTGTCGAGCGCTTCTTCAAGTTGAGAGAAGGCACTGAAAGAAAAAGGAGTGTGGAGATGTGCGTTGACTTTTATCATAATTACACTCCCAATTTTGCCCTTCTGATCATCTCTCCATCCGTGAAATTTTGTCCCGGCACATAACCTGCCAATGGTTGAATTCTTTCATGGATGATATCTAAGAACCAACTTACCTGCGGAAAGAAGAACTCTTCGAGCTCATAAGCCGGTGTAATCCAGTTGCGTGAACCAAGCACTGATACCGGAGCATCTAAATAATCAAAACAGAGTTGTGATATATTTGCCGCCATGTCGTTCAGGAAAGAACCACGTGTACAGGCATCACTTGCAAGAATAATCTTGCCGGTCTTTTTAACCGATTGAACCACTTTTTCGTAATTGAAAGGAACCAGTGAGCGGGCATCAATAATTTCGGCCGACATACCATATTTTTCTTCCAGCACTTTGGCTGCCTGCAACGCCGGATAAAGCGTATGACCTACGGTCAGAATGGTTATATCGTTTCCTGCCTTTTTTACATCCGGCTCTCCGAAAGGAATTTCATAATAACCCTCGGGAACACCACCTTCGTGGAATTGTTCTCCGATTTCATAAATGCGCTGACTTTCAAAATAGATAACCGGATCAGTTCCCTGTAAAGCCGCGTTCATCAATCCTTTGGCATCATAAGGAGTTACAGGAAAACAAACCTTGATACCCGGAATTTGTGCTACCAGAGAAGTCCAGTCCTGCGAATGTTGCGCACCATACTTTGAGCCCACCGACACGCGCAATACCACCGGCATTTTCAGCACATTGCCACTCATCGCCTGCCATTTGGGAAGTTGGTTGAACACCTCATCACCGCAACGACCCAGAAAATCGCAATACATAATTTCAGGCACCACACGACCACCACACATGGCATAACCGATGGCAGTTCCCACGATAGAAGCTTCAGCTATCGGCGAGTTGAACAAACGATGATAAGGCAAGGCTTCCGTCATACCACCATAAACAGCAAAAGCACCACCCCAGTCGCGGTTTTCTTCGCCATAAGCCACCAAAGAAGCATCTTTATAGAAACGATCCATCATGGCTTCGAAGATACCGTCGCGCAGCTGGTATTGTTTCATTTTACTGAAAGGTTTCCCATCAGCATCATAAGCAAAACGTTCCTTTGCGGCAATCTTCTTCACGCGGGGATTTTCAGCCAATGGCATCAACACATCAGGTTTAGCAGTCGACATAGCATCAACTGAACCGTTTGAAAACATCATGTTACTGATCGCTTCCGGATTTTTCATCCGTGGAGAGACATTGTCATCTATTGCTTTGAGGAACATATCGTATACCAACGCTTTCACATCTGCCCATGTAGCGTCAAGATCAGTCTGAGTAGCTTCACCCGCTTCAATCAATTGTTTTCCGAAGGTAGCAATACAATCCTGTTTTTCCCATGCTTCCACCTCTTCCCTGGAACGATAAGAAGAAGCATCCGAAGGAGAATGACCGCTATAACGGTAAGTCAGCACATCCAACAACACCGGACCGCGTTTTTC
>JAYFPP010000074.1:0-1913 GCA_034927635.1 Paludibacter sp. | reverse complement strand
TGAACAGGTATTAACGGATAAGTTTCATTTGTCGTACTGGCTGTTGCTCGTTCCTGCTATCACAGTCTTCCTTATTGTTAAACGATATCCTCCACTTGTTACCTTGTTTTTGTCGATGCTGACAGCCCTGATCTTTGCCCTTATTTTTCAGCAGGATTTGCTGTTTGAAGTCGCAGGTAGTAAGGACAGAAGTATTATTGATCTTGTGAAAGGAGCGTTGATTACCACATTTGGAAAAACGGCAATCATCACTGGAAATGCCGAAATCGATGGACTTGTGGCCACACGTGGTATGCAGGGAATGCTCAATACCGTGTGGATCATAATATGTGCCACCTGTTTCGGAGCAGCCATGGCTTCAACCCGCATGATAGAAAGTCTGACACAAGCCCTGGTGAAAAAAATCCATAACACTTCAGGACTCGTAAGTTCAACTGTTTTCACAGGAATACTAACTAATCTTACCATGGGCGACCAGTATCTGGGTATCATTCTTACAGGAAATATGTTTAAGGACTTGTATGAAAAGAAAGGTTATGAAAGCCGCTTGCTAAGCCGGACGCTTGAAGACAGCATCACTGTTACTTCGGTGCTGGTACCCTGGAACTCCTGCGGGATGACGCAAAGTACTGTGCTCGGTGTATCAACACTGGTGTATCTCCCTTTTGCTGTGTTCAATTATATCAGTCCGGTGATGAGTATTGTGGTGGCAATACTGAAGTACCGTATTTTACAAAGAAAACAATGAATATATACCATATAAGCCATATAAGTTACATATAAGCTGTTAGATAAAATAAGGGAAAAAATTTAGAACTTTATATCAATAAGCTTATATGTAACTTATATGGCTTATATGGTAAAATATTAAAGTATACTGGTAGACGGTTTGTCCTTGATTTGATCAATGCAAATCCGCACAAAATCCCATTTTTCGTAATCCTTGCGCATGGCAGTATCGTTCCAGAAAACAAAATCTATATCAATGGGTATGACGCCTGATGCTTTTCCTTCAGGAGTTCTGCCCAGTTCTTTCTCTATTTGTTTGAAAAACACTTCAGAATCTTCATAATATTCGTCTGATAATATTTTGATAGCCTGATTCAAAAAGTGGTTTTTGTATTTTTTACCGCGTGGTAAAGTAATCAGCACAGTACTTTCGTCAACGATTTCATATTTATCATTGATTTTCTCTTTTGCTTTGGTGATATTCTCCTCAGCATTGCAGTTACTCCCGAGCATGATGATTCCTTCGTTCATAAAAATGACTTGAAGCAAATGTTTTTATAAAAAACGAGCCGAAGAATAATTCTCCGGCTCTAATAGTTTATTCTTTGTAACGGTAATCTTTTAATTGTTCCTGAAGTCGCTTACGAGCCAGAAAAATGCGGCTTTTAACGGTGCCAATCGGCAAATTCATTTTCTCTGCTATTTCTTCATATTTGTAACCCTGAACATGCATCGAGAAAGGGATTCGGTACTCATCGGAAAAAGCTTTGATGCTTTTTTTGATCTCTCCAACAGAGTAGGAACTTTCCGGACTTTCAAAACCTGAGTTTTGAGGCAAATTCAAATGGTGCAAATCTTCCGTTTTGTCAACGACAGTCTGGTTGCGCACTATCTTACGATAGTTATTGATGAAGATATTCTTCATGATGGTGAGCACCCATCCTTTAAAATTGACATTATCAGTAAACTTATCCTGATTATCCAATACTTTTAAGGTAGTATCCTGCAAGAGGTCTTCTGCTTCTTCACGGTTTAAAGTGAGTGAAAAAGCAAAGTTTCTCATGTTGCTTTGAAGTGCTACCAGCTCATTTTCAATGTGTACATTTTTCATTTTCTGTAGTTTTATGTGTGAATAAATTAACAGAACCTAATATGGGTTCAACACCATATTACGAAAAAACTTC
>JAYFPP010000216.1:0-7240 GCA_034927635.1 Paludibacter sp. | reverse complement strand
ATACAAATCTTCATCTCTCAGTTTCATTGAGATAGGGTCGGACACAGGATCAGGGGTATCGAAGAATCCTAAAATTTTATCTTTTGCAATATTAATTTCTTCATCGGTTACATCACCGTATTCCTTCACAATTTCATTCGCTTCACAGGCTTTGATGTGGCAGCCAAAGAAGGTTGTGAACATGGTCGGGTCAAAATGCATGTCGAGCATGGCATTCAGCGAATGGCCGATGTGACCAAAATGAGCATTCTTCAAACCGTGTAATACCCTTGCAATGCGACAATACTCATCAATCTTTAGGTCCACAGCCGGATCATCGTAGAGTGTTCCGATAATAGTATCCGGAATCGGTTTCCCCAGTCGGGCCGCAACACTGGCAAATTCGGGCAGAGAGCAAACATCATCATTCATCAGCTGCATAAAGGTGTTAGCTTTTGCATAATCTAATCCCTGCAGCGGTTGTAGAGCCACCAGTACAATAGGTATATTCAGGTTACGCATGATCACGGCAAAAGTACCGGAAGTGGCATATGTAACCATATCACAGAACAGCAAATCGAGACCTGCTGCTCTCATTGATCTTTCAGCTTTATATGCTTTTTCAGCATCATCAATCAGTCCAAAATCAACAACATCCACATAATCCGGGATTTTATCAATGAAGATATCCTGTTTCTTATACATTTCTTCGAGTAATCCCGGGAATTGACCCCAATAAGTATGGTGGCCAACACCCACTACTCCTATTCTTGGGCGTACACTTGCCTCTTGTGCGGCATAATCAATTTTTACTATATTTTTCATGATTTTATACTATTATGAAGATTTTTTTATTCAAAAGTTTCAATCTTTTTAATTTTGGGGATAAACACCATCAACGCCACAAATGCCAACGGGTACATCAATCCGGCCCAAACCCAAAGCGGATCATAAGAATAGTTTGTAACCACATAGCCAATTCCCCGGTTAACAATAAAAGCGGATATTGCTCCAAAAGTACCGGTTAAACCGAACATCGTAGAGGTAGCTTTGCTTCCAAACACATCTCCTACTGCCGTTGAATAGTTGGTAATCCAGATACCGTGGGCAAAGAAAAAGAGTGAAATCAGGGCGATTACGCCGTAGGAAGAATCCACATTTGGGATAAAAAGAACTGAAAAAGTCAGTACGGCTGCTATGCCCATTAGTATCTTTCTTGCTTTATTGACGCTTTGAGTTCTGGTGAATAACTTATCCGAAAGAAAACCTCCGAGTATATTGGAAACTCCCAACACAAGAAATGGTATCCAGAAAAGTTTTCCAATTAGTTCAAGCGATATTCCGCGGCTTTCACTCATGAACTTGGGTATCCAGAACATCAGGAAATAAAATATCGGATCAAACAGCATGCGCATACCGATGAATGTCCAGGCATTCTTGTTTTTTAATACAGCTTTAAACGAATATTTATTACCCGGTTTGTCAGACACAATTGTTAGCTGCTGTACTTTGTAAATATTATTTTTCTTTTTATTGAAATACAACCAAAAGCCAATCCAAACTAAACTAATAGCCGGAGTAACGAGGAACATCAATCGCCAGCCGATGCTGTCGAGCAGGTATAAAGCCATGAGCGGAGCAACGACAGCCCCGATGGCTGAACCACCAATAGCAATACCCGTAGCCAACGATCTTTTCTGTACCGGAATCCACTCCATGACCCCTTTGATAACTCCCGGGAAACAAGCACCTTCACCGATTCCCAAAATGAAACGAAAAATAACAAATGCCGAAACTGTTGCAGCAATGCTATGCAGTCCCGAGGCAACCGTCCATATAGCGAGTGAAAGTGCCAATCCGAGTTTAGTCCCGAATTTATCGATAAACACCCCACCCAGGGTAAACATGATTGCATAACCCGCGATAAAACCATTGGTAATCCAGCTGTAATCGCTGTCCGATATAGCAATATCTTCCTTGATGCGGATGACAGACATGGACAACACCTGCCGGTCGAGGAAGCTGAGGGCTGTCACGACAAACAAGAGTCCCACAATGATCCAGGGTATGTTAGATGGAGTTTTTGTGTTCATGTAATGAGATTCTGTATTGATTTAAAAGAATTTCTGCTCTACCGCAGATTCTCGTAGTTACGGTCGGTGGTATTGTAAAAACGAATGTATTCACGCGACTGAACACCTGTTGGTTTGATAACATCCGTATCCCAGCCTCCCTCGTAACTTCCGCGTGGAAGTATCATGGAACAGGTTTCGTTTTTATTTGAGATAGACCAGCTTACCCATGATATCCGGTTGGCTTCCAGAAACTTCACCCACTTCGTCCATTCAGGAATATCCAGTTTACCATTTCCGGTATGCTCGCAACCCGACGATTCGGTAACAAATAAGGGCAGGCCGAGATCAATCGCTTTTTGAGCTCTTGCGCGCAACGGATCCTGATGCATGGTTGAGGCCGCATAATAATGAAGCGAATACATGATGTTGCTATATCCCTTAATCGGGTCCTGAGCAGCAATATCCACGTGCTGGTCCCAACTTGGAGTTCCCACCACGATGATATTATCCGGATCGTATTTTCTGATTTCAGCAATCACCTCTTCGGCATATGCCTTAATTTCAGGCCAGAAATGATTATGAGTGGGTTCATTGAAGATTTCGTATATCACATGTGGATTTTTTCCGTATTTACGTGCCATAGAACCGAAAAACTCTTTAGCCAGGTCAGGATAAAACTCGTGAGCATGCCAGTCGATAATGACATAAATATTTTCTTCTATGGATGCTTTGATTACTTTCTCAACTGTTTTAAGTGCAAATTCAGGATTCACCAGATACCCGTCTTCCACGCCATTGTATGCTCCCATGGCAGCCCGCAACACCGAGCATTTCCAGTCATTTTTCAGCCATTTCACCGTTTCAGCATTGTAAAAACGTGGCCATAAATTATGCCATCCAAAACTTACTCCGCGAAGAGAAATAGTATCACCCTTTTCATTGCACATGAAACGTCCTTTAACCTGTAATTGACCGTTCATTTTTACCGGGGCCCATTCCTGTTGTTTGGTGACCAATTTGTTTGTACTTGCACAAGCCATTAACGAGAAGAGCAAGATGACAAATAATACATTTTTTTTCATATTCTATTGATTTTCTGATTTATCACTAATTAATATATTCTGCAACCCGGACACTACTGCAATGTTACGCTGATTATCCAACCGGAAGTTTCCGTATTTATCCACTCCGAGATGTTGACCTTCCATAATCTGGAGATTTTCAAGACCACGGAAATAATCACTCAACAAATACCCGCTGTGCTTAATATCACCACCTTTTCCGGGTTTGATATCCTGCATCGCCACGCCCAGAAACTGTTTTTCTTTGTCGCAGGAGGTCATGAGTGCAATACCTCTTTTATGTCTTTTCACAGCTTGCCCCCGCAGAATAATTTGCCCGCCTTCATTATTCAGTTTTTTAATCTCTTCGGAATTCTGCACGTAAAAAGACAGATTTTGCTTTACCTGTCCGGTCAATGGTTTTATTTGTTTTGAAGCTCCGGCTGTATTGAATATCGTTTTTAAACCGGGCGTATTACAAAACACCTCGAAAGTCGGTGGATTTTGAAAACACAGGTAACCATTGATCTCGCAATCCTTCAGCATAATTTTATCTGGACTGTTCGATTGCAGGCTCTGAATATGAAGCGGCACCGTAAAACCTAAAGGCTTTCCATCCAAATCAGTTCCATGTGAAATCATCACACAGTTTTCGATACTTGTAAAAGAGGCTCCGTAAGTCAGGTGAAAATCCACATTGTTGTGTACACTGAAAGCACGTACAGGACTTTCGAAATAACAACTCATGAAATACCTTTTATCGCCTGCTTTCAGCCCTCCTCCCCAGGCGCTCTGCGCTCTGAAAACATCGTTTACACCGTTAGGTGAGGCAGTATTATTACTCAACCTGTATTGGTACATCTCTTGATTTCCGTAATGAATAAACCGGCAATTTTCAATTTTCTGAACGGTGTTACCATTCGAAAAATCGGAATGAACCGGGTATCGCATATTTCTGGCGGTAACCGTTAAATTACGAAGATTGCCATCGTGAAAAAGATCAATTGTAGATGTATTATCGGAAATTTCGGTTGAAACATTTGGCGGAAGTTCTCCGGCGATGGTAACAGATCCAATTCCCGTGAGTGTTACACCATCCGGTACCATCAATCCCTGTTCATGATATACTCCTTCATAAATATTGATTTCATCGCCTGAACGTGCTATTTTGAGGGCATCGGCTATACGCATAAATTCGCTGTTATTGGAATTATCCGCATCTGTTCTGACTAATATAACTCGTCCCTGAGCAAAGAGGGAAAATGCCCAGACTGAACAAACCAATATACTGAAAGCCCTTTTTTTCATCTCTTACCACGTAATCACCAATTCACCATTTACATTTTTATATTCGTAATAGTTTCCGTCGAAACCACTGCCTTTTTTCGAGTCAAGTATAATTTCTGTGGCGGGATAATGGTTGTTTTGTGGCATCGCTTTATAATACTCATCTCCGCCTTCCGGATAAACTCTTACCGTCGCATTTTTCAGACCAGTAATACCAATTTTGCGTTTTACTTTAAACTCCACCGGTGCCATTTCACGACAGGACACAATACCATCTTTCTGTTCAACGAAAACGCGACATTCTTTATTCCACGACTTTGGCATACGATAGGTTGAAGAACCATTTACCAACAAGGTTTCAGTACCAGTAAAAACCGGTGCTCCCTGTGGAAATCTGAAATCCTGTTCAATGGTTTGATTAGGAACATACCCTGAAAAATAATATCCGTTGCCATGTTTCGATATGCAATTCACAGGATTTCTCAATCCTGCTTCTTTTTTGTTAAAGAAGATGGAGTAACCCATTTCGGATAAAGCATAGCGCATCATGGAACCACCAATAAACCATCTTCCCGGATCGTCGTTCGAAAGTAACATACCACCAGTATAGGTAGCCGAATTAGTTCCTCTTATATAACAAACAGCACCACCATTCCAGTCTTTATTTTCACGTAAAATCACCACATCACGTTTTCTATTGCCTTGTAATACAGATGCCAACACCCTTGTTGCTTTATCTTTTTTATTAGATATTGAAGTTTCGACCCCGCCGCCCGACATATTGGCATCGTGGCGAATCATGCTGGCAAGTTTAACCTTATCCTGTTGAAGATTCGATTTCAGTTTAAAAGTGCCTGTTAATGGTTCATCCAGACGAAGGTTAATAAAATCAAGGAACTCACGACTGCCATGTCCGGCAGGACCGTACAACATCAGTTTACCTCCCTTTTTTACAAAATTCATGAGTTGTTTTTCCACGCTGGAACCGGCATCCGGGACAACAGTCACCAAAACTGAAGTATCAAACACATTACTTCCCTGCTTCATGAGCGAAGCAAAATTGGCTGTCGACACTACTGTGTTCATCGGAAAACCATCATTAATAGCCTGTCGCACAAACCAGTCGCCATAGAAAATCTCTTCCAGTCGGCTTGGGTCGTTAAATGCATAGTGATGATATTCATCGAAAGGATAAACCCATACCACCTGTCCGGCGGCATCAGGGGCATTTCTGCGAGCCTGAAGAATATGCGGAATAACTTCATCGGGTACCTGATCAGGCATATTACCGTAGGAGTCATCTATCGACAAGAAATTCAGATGAGTCGGGAGTTTTATTTCGCCTTTGTTGTTGATGCGGGTAACGGCCATCGGCATGTAAATATCGTGCGATTCACGGCCATAGCGATCGAGCCAGGGGCTGTTTGCCCACCAGGGGTCGTGTGTGTAAAAGCGGAAAATATAACGATCGTCGGGCAATTCGGCCATGCGTGACATGAAACCGGTAAGTTCCAGTCCGAAATCACCATCCAGTGCTGCCCAGGGGGAGTTGGGAGGAGGCAGGATATTAAAATTCCCTTTATAAATGCTTTTTAAATCCACACCATCCCTTGCAAGGTCAATACCAGCCGAAAGGTTGGTGCCGCGCGTTTCCACTCTGAAATCAGGGCATCCTTCGCGGAAAGAGGTCCAGAACAAAAGAATTTTACTTTGTATGTCACGCATCTTTTCTCCATGAAACTCCTTTCCATCAAAAATAGCACCGATGGTATTCCATGTTTCCATACCAAAACCAAAACCATTCGATAACCACAGGTAATCAAATCCCAGATCCCCCAGAAAAGCAGTACTTTGTTTCCCCAGAAACGTTCCGAACAGCGTTCCCTGCGGAATTCCATCAGGATAAGCGGCATAATGATGATCATCCGCATTAAGCGTAGCATAACACACCACGAAAGATTTTGTTCCCATGGTGTTTGCCATACAAATTTCCGGGTGACGTTTGTATTTAAAAGTCGAAATAGCAAATTCAGGACCGGGATCAAAAGTTGCACCCACACGGATCGGTTTTCCGGTTGCCATACGGCCTTCCTCCTTGATCGTCTGAACAATGAATTTCAAATCACCATAGGTAAATACAGGAGGTTCTTCTATATAAGTGTATGCTCTGTCGTGTAAGGTCAACGACCGTGGACCCGAATTGACCGGATGCGGGGCATTGGGATTGCCGATGTATTTTGCCCACTCCAGTTCCTGTTTCAGATCTCCGGAATAATCAAGTATTTCGGATCCGTCAGAAGTCCACAACATGACAGAAACAGTATCGGCATGTTGTATCAGAGATCGCCATTGCCGGAAAGCATTTTGACACACCGATCTGATAGTTGCTTTGTCATTCTTTTTAAAAGGTTTCAGCGACATTTCCAGGGTAATATTATTAAACCCCTTCATCTCAGTAGATGTTGATGCAGCTGAGTTTTCACTTTTTGTCATGAATATCATTCCCAACAAAACCACCAAACTTAAATCCCTTAAATGCATACGATACAATATATTAATTCAACAATAATTCATTTAGAAAAGAGCCTCCATTCAATAACAATCGTACCTACAGGACAATCTTATGAACTTCTCTTCCCTCGCTGCTTTCAATAAATACTATATATAAATTAGAACCTGTCAATTCCGGCAACTGTGTTTCATTCAACAATTCATTCTTTCTGAACATCAGCTTTCCAATGGCATCATATACAGCCACATTAAAAGAGCCTCCCGATTGCAAATATACAGAAATATGCCCTTGATTGATTTTAATCGTCGCATTTTGCTTTATTTCAT
>JAYFPP010000264.1:0-4635 GCA_034927635.1 Paludibacter sp. | reverse complement strand
GCGATTGCCACCTCATAGGCATGCATTACATAGTCGTAATCGCCGAAGGCTGAAGTGAGCATGAGTAATGTGGAATAGGGAAGATGAAAGTTAGTGATTAATGAATTAGCAGCAGAGAAATCGTAAGGTGGAAAAATGAATTTATTAGTCCATCCGTCATAAGGTTTAATTTTTCCCTCTGTTCCGACAACTGTTTCCATTGCTCTCATAACCGTTACACCTACCGCACAGATATTCCGGTTCTCATCATGTGCCTTGTTAACAATTTCCGCAGTTTCTTCCGATATCGACATTTGCTCCGAATCCATTTTATGTTTGGTAAGATCTTCAACATCAATTTCCCTGAAGTTACCCAAACTCATGTGCGAAGTAAGGAATGCTGATTCAATTCCTTTTATTTCCATGCGTTTCATCAATTCGCGGCTAAAATGAATTCCGGCAGCAGGGACTGATACTGCACCTTCATTTTTAGCAAAAATGGTTTGAAATCTGTCCTCATCTTCAGGTTCAACTGCCCTGTTAATATTACGGGGAAGGGGAGTCTCACCCAACCGGTGAAGGTGCTTTTTAAAATCTTCGTGTGTTCCGTCGAATAAGAAACGGAGCGTTCTTCCTCTCGAAGTTGTATTGTCGATAACTTCCGCCACAAGCGAATCGTCTTCACCAAAATACAATTTATTGCCTATACGGATTTTTCGTGCCGGTTCTACCAGAACATCCCAAAGGCGCATTTCCTGATTTAATTCGCGCAGTAGAAAAACTTCGATCTGTGCACCTGTTTTTTCTTTGTTGCCGTACATTCTCGCTGGAAAAACTTTGGTGTCGTTGAATACGAACAAATCTTTTTCCTCAAAAAAGTTAAGTACTTCTTTGAAAATGTGGTGTTCGATTTTTCCTGTTTTCCGGTCAACAACCATTAAACGGGATTCATCACGATGTCTGGAAGGATACTGAGCGATTAATTCTTCCGGTAATTTAAACTTGAATTTTGATAACTTCATGTTTTTTTCTTTTAATAAGTGAGCTGATTAAACAGCCGTATTTTTGTTTTTTAGCATTTCAATCTCTATGTGATCGATCAGTTCATCTATTGCCAGACAATCTGTAATCCTGACATTTCCGATTCTTGTTCGTTCCAGTGCTGCTAAATGCGCACCACTCCCCAAGGCACTCCCGATATCTCTTGCCAATGCTCTGATATAGGTTCCTTTACTACAAACCACCCTTATTTTAAGCAGTGGTAATGCAAAATCGAGCACTTCAATTTCATCGATAACGAGCAATTTAGGTTGTAATTCAACTTCTTCACCTTCACGGGCATAATCATATGCTCTTTTTCCATCGACTTTCTTTGCAGAGTATACCGGTGGTGTTTGCCATATCTCTCCAACAAATTGTGGAATAATTTTATTTACCAATTCCGGGGTGATATGTTCAATCGGATAATTGGCATCAACAGGCAACTCTTTATCGAAACACGGAGTAGTTGCCCCCAGTTCTATTGTCGCGATGTATTCTTTTGTCTGATCCTGAAAGCTTTCAATTAATTTTGTTGATTTGCCGGTGCAGATAATCATTACTCCTGTTGCCAGTGGATCCAGGGTTCCTGCATGTCCGACTTTTATTTTTTTTATTTTGAGTGTTTTTCTTATTTTCCACCTGATACGATTCACTACATTAAATGATGTCCAATTCAGGGGTTTATTGACGTATAAAATTTCTCCTTCTGTAAAATCCATTCAAACCGGTTTTATAAAATATGTAAATGATTGTCTGACATTGTAATCAGGAAGTGATACCTGCAGTGATTACTGTGTTTCGTTATGTGTTCCTTTTTTTTGCACAGACATTGCCTGTAATCAATCGTTGCATATTGCTTTTATCTCCAAGAAATTTTATCAATGCATAAATTAGTGAAAGGATGATCAAGAAAGGCAAACCGTCAGGCACCGGAAGAAAAACAAGATCTTCGTCGCATGAATCGTCGGCATTTCCTCCCGGGTCGGGTAAACCAACGGTTCCACCGCCGGAGAAAGGTTCATAGGTGGGTGATAGTGATGATTTTTTATCCTGATATGCTATCAAGCTGCTGGAAGAAGCTGAATTGTTATTATTAGTTCTTCTACCTGCAACGCTTAACATAGCCATACCTGCATTTCCTCCGCCGGAGGAAGAATATCCTGAACCTTGATTGCCGCCCATAGTCTGTCCGTAAGATTGTACATTATTACTCAGACCGGCAATTCCGTTGTTAATGGCTCTTTTTGGTGATTGCATGCTTAGGTTACCTGACGGAAGAAAGGTTTGCATGCTGAGATTCTTCTGTGAATAATCAGAATTCACTTCGCTGGCCTTTGGTTGAAAGGCTTTTAAGTGGTTGAAGGAAACAGATGGACTTATGACTGTTACGCCATAGCTTCTGGTTACCTCCGATTTGTCATAAAAGGTACTTATCGTCAGATAGACAGCTGTAATAACTGCTAAGAAAAGAAACGATATGAGGGCTTTATTATTCATTTTCAATTGATAATCTTTTTATTTTTGTAATTTCTCCTTAAAACGAACCTTCCAAAAAGGATCTGGGAATCAATTACCGCACGATTGCTTTAAGTGTTACTTTCCAGTTTTCCGTTTCGGCTCTGACAAGATACATTCCTTTTGGTAACTCTCCAGGGAATGCGGTAATTGTTGAAGCTTCGAAAGGAAGTGATAACATGAGTTGACCCGACAAGTCGTATAAATGTACCGTGCCGTTTTCTTCTCTGTGATTATTAATAAACAATCGTTGTGACTCTACAAATACGTTGATTTTATTTTCTTCTGCATTGCCACCATCAACAGGTATGGCAATTATTTTGAAGCGGTTGGCAACATCTCCCTCATTTGTAATGAAGGTATAAGTTGAACCATCAGCTGTGACGTCGACAACATTTCCTGTTTGAACATCCACAAGTTTCATCTGTTCGTAAACAACTTCAGTGTTCTTATGTTTGAAATGTAGAGTGTAAACTTGCTGACCTTCTACAGGACGAATCGCCAGATAAGTATTGTTAATATTATTTGTGGCATGTATCTGGAAGTTGTCTTTAGCCTGCGTTGCATAGAGTTGTAAGGTGCTTCCTGCCGGAGCAATAAACTTGCGCCCGTCCCAACCATTGTCAAATGATGGCGTACATTGTTCATCGGTAAACAGCCATACACGGTCGAACTGGTCACCTCCTGCAACTGTTACTACTGAATAAATATAGGAAGAAGCTTGATTTTCAGCGCTGTTAGCTCGCTGTGGCATAGTATTTCCTGTTAAATTGCCATAGGCGAAATTCACCGTTTTTCCAGTAGGAGGTGGCGTTTCTCTGTCGCTGATGCCTACCATGAAACCCTGCATGGAAGGGATTACTGCTGTAGCAGTTGAAAATCCGGCAATATTTTTTGGTATAGCTAAATATTGACCGGGAGCTACTGAGTCTGCATCATTCCACACGGAAACTGTTCCATGGTTGCCGGCATTATTTCTCCAGTCGTTGAAACTTCCTGTGCTGTACAAATATACCGTTTGTTCCATGCCGCTACCGAAAACAATATCCTTCACGCTGATGGCGGCAGTATAGGGATTCGAAAGCAAATGCCAGCCTTTGTAGTACGAGCCTTCGGTTACCGACAACTCACCTGTACTTAGATTGTCGTTTACCAAACGTCCCACGAAAATGATTTTCTTTGGTACCGAATGGGTGATTTCATACCCTTTGAACTTTTCGAGTACCGATGCATTTGTGAGGTTGGTCCACTGTTTTCCTTCTTCGCTGGTTTGTTTAGCTTCGTCATAAATGCGAATGGCAGAGCCATAGAAAGTCGGGTCGGGACTCATGCTGTGGAGCGGAGGACCGAAGAACTGCCATTTGTACATATCGTTTCCACAATCACACTCATCATCAATATAAGCTTTCGACCACATTTCAACAATACCATAGACAGGATTCGTTTCATTAGGGAATATAAGTGAACCGTTGGCCATGCCTTCGCTTGCTTTTATGTGAATACGATTTTCTCCATTAGTTGTGACACTACCATTGATGATCAGGGTTTTTCCTTCCGGAATAACTAATATCCGATTGGTCAGATTAATCAAACTACCAATTGTGCGGTTGGCATCGAGCACTAAGTCGTTTGCTGCAGGTGAACCGCTGTTATTAGCTGAAGTAGCATATTCCACATTCTCGCCTGCTGCGGGAACGTATCCTCCTGTCCAGTTAGTTGGATCTGCCCAGCTTGTGCTGTTGGTCCCATGCCAGTAATTGGTATTAGGAATGATGGTCATGATTATCGTTCCGCTTGTTGCGGGATTGTTGGTAACGCAGGTAATGCTGGAGGTTAACCGGCAGGTAATGACATCATTATTGCTCAGGGTCGAAGATGTGAAAGTAGTGCTGTTAGTGCCCACAGGGCTGCCGTTGACAAACCATTGGTAAGTCGGACTGCTTCCCGGATTGACAGGAATTGCAGTAAAAGTGACAGGAGTTCCGTCTAACACTGTAGTTGCTGAAGCAGTAATGCTTATGCCTACCGCAACACTGGGCGTTGCCAAAACTTCCACACTATCAGTTGCAAAAAGTACTTGTTTGAATTCAATGTCATCCA
>JAYFPP010000121.1:0-2911 GCA_034927635.1 Paludibacter sp. | reverse complement strand
TTTTAGTATAAGAAATAATATTAAATTTGCATGTCATCTGATAATCTCACTTGCTATTACCTATTCGTTATTACCTATTCGCTAAAACAACCTATTCGCTATTACTTATTCGCTAAATATGCACCTTTTCTATCAACCCAACATCTCCACAATGATTCTTTCCGATGAAGAATCTCTGCATGCCGTGAAAGTATTGCGCTTGCAGAGTGGCGATAATATTGTGATTGTTGATGGCGCAGGAGGCTATTATCAGGCAAGAATAACCCTGCCGCATCATAAAAAATGTGGTTTTGAAATTATTGACACTGTTCACGACTATGGCAATCGTAGCTACAAACTCCACATCGCCATTGCCCCCACGAAAAATATCGAGCGACTGGAATGGTTCATAGAAAAGGCCGTTGAGATAGGGGTGGATGAAATCACTCCGGTGCTTTGCCGTTTTTCTGAACGTAAGATTATCAAGGCCGAACGTCTTGAAAAAATCATTGTCTCCGCAGCCAAGCAATCCATCAAAGCTTTCTTTCCCAAACTGAATCCGCTTTGCACTTTCGATGAACTACTCAAAAATCACCACGCAAAAGCTTCTTACATCGCTCACTGTTATCAGGGCGAAAAAGCCTTACTCAAAGACCTACTGTCCGAACAGGACGATGTGCTGATCCTCATTGGTCCCGAAGGTGATTTCAGTCCTGAAGAAGTGGAAAAAGCCCTCAAAGCCGGTTTCCGACCGGTATCATTGGGCGAAAGCCGCCTGAGAACAGAGACGGCGGGAGTGGTGGCATGTGCACAGGTGGCGGTGGTGTTGAGCTGAGCCATTCTGACAGGATGGCTAAATACAACCAGTTATTTCGCATCGAAGAAGAATTAAGCGACTTAGCTGTTTACGGCTATAAAAAACAAGCCGACCATAGGTTTAAGATAAATCTTTCAATAAAGGGCTGCTGAATCGAATATGATTTAGCAGTTTTTTTGTAGTACACAGACGTACCAGCTCGTATGTTGTTTACGTACAGGTAACCCAGTTGTTTATATACCGGTAACCCTGCTGTTAGCATACCTGCAACCCTGCTGTTCTTGAACTGGTGTATCAGAATCAGTCGATAAACGCCATCAAGTTTTATTACGAACGGGTTTGCGGAGGCATTCGGAAGATATACCTGATTGACCGGCCCCGTGAAGAAATGTATTTGCCGGAAGTGTTGAGCAAAGAAGAAGTAAAAGCCATACTTGATATAACTAAAAACATCAAGCACAAAGCCATTTTAATGACTATATATCCGGCAGGTTTACGAATTAGCGAAACCATCAATTTAAAAATCAGGGATATTGATAGTCAGAAGATGCAGATTAGGGTAGAGCAGGGGAAAGGTAAAAAAGACAGATATACTTTGTTGGGGAAGAACTTCGTCATAGTTTCGCAACACATTTAGATAAGTTGGAAATTAATATGTTAGATATTATTGTTTATTCAGTTTTTGTTTTTATTTTTGAGGTTAATTTTAAAACACTTTAACTTTTTATTTCCTTAAAATGAAATATTGTATGCGAAACTCCTCCATTTTCACTTCATTTTCTATTTCATTCATTTATAATGTTTTGATGATTTTCTCATCAAAGATAAGGCGGATGTATACGAACCACTGGTTCGCATACAGAAATAGGGTTCGTATAGTTAGGTGTTGAACTAAACCGTCCCGGTAAATAAGATTAATGATAATTTAGAGGCGTAAAAACCCTCAAAACATTATCATTATGAACAATCCAAACAAATCTTTCGAGAGTTTGCTGACCAAAGAGATGCAGATTCGCAATTACAGTGGTCGTACGATCAAAACTTACTGTTCACTACTGGCCAATTACGAGCTTATCGTCCAAAAACCATTAAGAGATGTAACCACAGAAGATTTTAAATCCCGGTTACATTATCTGATAACCGAAAAAGGAGCATCCACTTCCACCATTAACCAGTTAATCAGTGCCTTTAAGATCTTTTATGTAGATGTTTGTCATCGTGAGTGGAAAGATTTTTATGTAAAAAGGCCACGAACAGAGAAGAAACTTCCTGTTGTTTTATCGCTCGAAGAAATTAGTCGTTTGATTTCTGTTACCAGTAATTTGAAACACAAAGCTATTCTGATGCTTACATATTCTGCGGGCTTGCGTAGGATGGAAGTGTTGCAGATTAAGCCAAAAGATATTGATTCTGAGCGTATGCAGGTACGCATAGTTCAGGGAAAAGGCAAAAAGGACAGATATTCCATTCTTTCACAGAAAACCCTTGAGGTACTTCGCCAATACTATTTAGCAGAAAGACCTGCAAAATATCTGTTTGAACCCCTGGGACATAAGGGCAAAGCTTTGTCGGAAAGGCTGGTTGAGCATATTGTAAAAAAGAGTGCCAAAAAAGCCGGCATAAAGAAAGATATTTCATTTCACACCTTACGCCATTGCTTTGCTACCCATTTGCTTGAGGCAGGCGTAAATCTTCGTCAGATACAACAGTTCATGGGACACACATCGTTCAGAACCACGGCAATGTACTTACACGTAGCCCACATAAAAACCAATGAATTCACTTCTCCATTAGATAAAATAACCCTTTATTGATTTTGTCGAAATGGAAAATCAAAAGCAAATCATAGATATTGCTGACATTTTCCGGAGTTACCAACAGCAGATGAAGGATCATCTTACACTTTGTGCTGTTCAGCAAAAAGCATTTGATGATATCGTTTCCTGTCGTACCTCTTCATTAGGCGGACACGTCTTGTATTGCAATAACTGTGGTCATAAGATACAGTCGTATAATTCATGTCGTAACCGTAATTGTCCGAAATGTCAGTATATAAAGCGCATGCAATGGGTGGATAAATTAGCAGCGAATTTACCTGCGGTTAAACATTTTCAT
>JAYFPP010000211.1:0-4116 GCA_034927635.1 Paludibacter sp. | reverse complement strand
TTATAGGTCAGACGAGGATACGAAGCATTGGGATTTGGATTTGACACAAGATTGTATCTCTCCATATGAATCTTTTGCGGGTAAGCAGCCATATCCTGAAAAGCATGACGGGCAGTGCCTTCGAGATAACCATCGCCTTTTCCAACTCCCTGCAGTGAGAAGCTGAGGTCAATGCCCTGCCAGGCAACATCTCCTCTGACATTATAGGTATATCTCGGGATAGCGCTACCAATCACAATGCGGTCGTATTCGGGAGTAATTCTTCCGTCGGGTACACCGGTTGGACCGCTGATGTCGCGGTATTTGATATCACCCGGCTGATAATCATTACCGATAATCACAGGCACTTTAGGACTTAAGTATTTTTCTTCATAATCATCGTAGAAGTTGAAGTCTTCAGGCGTCATCAAACCTTCGGCAATGTAGCCGTAGAAGGCATCGATAGGATCGCCGACTCTGCGTATACGGTACGAACTTAGGTCGGGTGACGTGTCACCCAAATCGGTAATTTTATTCTTTACGTCCGATAAGTTGAAGGCGATGCCATACTGTACCTTGCCGATCTTGTCGCGCCAGGAAACATCAATCTCCCATCCCCGGTTATTCACCGATCCGAGGTTTTCTTCCGAAGGTCTTGCACCAATCTGTGCAGGATAATTCCGTTGAAGAAGAATGTCGTTGGTGTTTTTATTGTACCAGTCGAAGGTGACATTCAGGCGGTTATTCAGCAGGGTAAGATCGAGTCCCAAATCGAGCATATCAATTTTTTCCCATGTCAGATTCGGGTTTGCCAGTGTTGTCTGGGTATATCCTGATGTTGCATTTGTGCCGATTAAAGAAAGAATTGCATCGAGTTCGTTGATAACCGACATATAAGGATAATCTGTTGAACCAACGTACTGGTTTCCCAGCATACCCCATGAACCTCTCAGTTTGATGTTATCAAACAGTTTCTTTGCTGGTTCCATGAACGACTCTTCCGACAGTCGCCATGCGGCAGAGAAGGATGGGAATACACCGGTACGGTTGTCCTTATGAAAACGTGATGAAAGGTCAATACGGGTATTCATCTCAAGCAGGTAGCGGTCGTTGAAGTTATAGTTGATCCTGCCGAAACCTGAACGGATGGCCCATTGCGAAGCGCTGGCATCATTGCTCATGCCTTCTTTGGAACCGAGGTTCAGTGTAGGATTCGATTCAGTGATCAGGTTCAGACGCGAAGCCTGGAACCGGCGTGTCACCGACCATTCCTGTGAGGTTCCCACAACGCCGGAGAATTTGTGTTTGTCGATATCAAACTCGAAATTCGACTGAACGATGAGCGTTTGTTGACGCTGACGGTAATCGGTATTACTCAATTGATTCGGATTGTTGTAGATATAATCGATTTCGTTGGCAGTGCCTGCATTGTCAGGATTTTTGAAGATAATTGATTTTCGCAATGTTTCGGAGAGAGAGTTGTAATTAACAATGCTGTAAGTTGCCGAAATATCCCAGCCTTTCAACAAATCAATCTTCAAAGTTTCCAATAATGAAAACTCATCCACATCATTCTTTGTGTTTCCTCCATCGAATAATACGGCAACCGGATTGGTGCTGCCAATACCATAGGCCCACGAGCCATCGGTATAATAAACCGGAGAGTTGGGCGAAACACGCATGGCAGAATAAATAGCCCCTCCGTCACTGGTTAAACCACCCACCGGTGCCAGGATATTACGCATGGTATAACTCACGTTTGAGGTGATGCTTACCCTGTCGAGCAGATACGAATCTAATTTGAAACGGATATTGTGTCTTTCTTCTCCGGTAGAATTTCCTGCTGTCAATCCCCGTTGGTCGAAATAGCGATAGGACATCATATAGCCCGATTGTCCTACATTGCCATTGATACTTACGCCATGGCTTTGTTGCGGGGCATTGTTGTTGAGAACAGAAGAAATCCAGTTGGTGTTGCCGAATAAATTGGGTTTGGTGCCATTCTTTACGTAGTCGAAATGTTCCGGTTGCCAGCTGATTGCCGTACCCACATTTCTTTTAGCTTCATTTTCGAGTGTCATGAATTCGATGGCATCAGCCATTTCGGGCAGACGGGTAGGAGTCTGTGTTCCGTAATAGGAATTAAATACAATAGTGGGAGCCTGATCTTTGGCATTGAGTCTTTTAGTAGTAATTAAAAGTACTCCGTTGGCTGCTCTGGCACCGTAGATGGCCGACGAAGCGGCATCTTTTAATACCGAAACGCTTTGAATATCTTCAGGATTCAGCGTACTCATATCGCCTTCAACACCATCGATAAGTATTAAAGGGTTGGCGTTCCCAAGGGTTCCTAATCCGCGAACACGGATGGTAGTGCTTTCGCTGCCCGGTTGTCCGGTGGCATTTACAATGGTAACACCGGGGAGCAATCCCTGTAAACCGCTGGAGACGCTTGATACCGGACGCGCGTTGATATCGGCGGCTGAAATCATTGATACCGATCCGGTCAGGTTGACTTTTTTCTGGGTACCATAACCTACCACCACTACTTCATCCAGTGTTTTGGAGTCTTCTTTCAGACTGATTTTCAGAAATGATTTGTCGGCCACCCTGACTGATTGGGTCAGATAACCAATATAGCTGACCGTAACAGCACCGTTTACAGGAACATCTATTTCAAAGTTCCCGTCGAAATCGCTGATGGTACCTGTAGAGCTTCCTTCAATTTGTATGTTGGCTCCAATAACAGTTTCACCCTTTTCATCCGTCACCGTTCCGGTAATTCTTTTGAGTTTCTCTTTTACGGGAGTTTTTAACTCTGCTTTTTTGGTGATAACAATAGAATTCTCGGAAGTAGTACTGTGCCGGAGACCTTTTGCCGGAAGTACAGCATTAAGAACATCATCAACAGTGGCATTGTCCATTTTGAGTGTAATGTCCGGATTGTTGTCGAGAATACTGTTTCGATACGAAAATTTGCTGTCACTCTGTTTTTCAATAATCGCGAAAAATTGTTCCAGGTTTACATTTTTTACATCGATTGATATCAGTTTGTTTTGTGCTAACATGCTGATTGAATTACCGATCATAAAAATGAAAAGCATTAACAAGAATTTTTCTTTGTGTTTTTTCATCATCTTATAAATTAAATTTACTGTTGAAGTATATGAGTTGTTATTTGCGAGTTCTCTAACTTTCTTTTTTGTTGTTCAGTCTGAAATCTTTTATCGTTACCTGTTTTCCTGAGATATTGTAATTAAAACGATAGTGAATTTTAAGTATCTCAAGGGTCTCGTTCAGATTGTGGGCTGAGAAAGTTCCGGTAAATAAGTCATTATATAATGTCTCGTTTTCATCAATCTGAATAGTAACACCATAACACCGCTCAATTTCCCTGAATACTTTCTTAATCGGAGTGGCATGGAAAATCAGTTCACCGTGGAGCCAGCCTGTTGCAACACCTGCTTCCGATTTCAGTACACTTATATTTCCTGTACGGTTATCGAGCATAGCCCGCTGGTTGGCATACAGTACCACCTGTTCCCTGGTGGCTCCCGAGGTAAGTGATACTTTTCCTTCAATCAGGTTCAGCTCGGTTGTTGTTTCTTCCTCCCGGGCCTGCAGATTAAAGGTAGTTCCGAGTACCTTGACATCCATATGTTTTGTTTTGATCACAAAAGGAATTTTTTCATTCCGTGCCACTTCAAAATAAGCTTCACCTGTAAAGGAGATTTCCCTCACTTTTCTGTTGAAATCCGTTATGTTATAATTCAGGGTGGTTTCGGAATTCAGTTTCACTTTAGTGCCGTCGGGCAAAACAATGTTCACCTGTTCGCCGGCTCCTACTGATACAATCATGTCGCTGGCTGCAGGTTCAGGAATGCGGTCGAACAGAAAATACATAAAGGTTGCAAACAGCGGGATGGTAATTATTGCCGCCCAACGCATGGCTTTACGTATCATCAGCTTACGCGACCATTGTTTTTTCGCGTTTAACTTGTCAATGTCACCCTTGATCATTTCGGTAATCGCCGGATCAGTCTGTTTGCCGGTTTCATGTTTCCACAAATCCAGCAAATAGGTTTCCAGTTCTTCGTCGGTCGAAGAATTGATGTTTTTTTTCAGAACGGAAAGTTC
>JAYFPP010000223.1:0-8852 GCA_034927635.1 Paludibacter sp. | reverse complement strand
AATCCTTTTAATATTTCTTTGCCATTGATGCTGGCGTGTAAATCTTTGATTGTTAACATTTTTCTATAAATATAATATTTTCCGTATTCGTTGTTTGATTCTCCGGTCAAAAGACCGGTGCTATTAAAAATCATTTGGTTTTCGCAATTCGACATTTGCTTCTCCGGTCTAAAGACCGGAGCTATTGATCGCTTTTAGCTATTCGCTAATAGCTCTTTATCCGACTGAACCTTCGAGCGTAATTTGTAATAATTTCTGTGCTTCAACCGCAAATTCCATCGGGAGTTTATCAACCACCTCTTTTGCATAGCCGTTGACGATCAATCCCACGGCATCTTCACTAGAAATACCCCGCTGATTGCAATAGAAAATCTGATCCTCGGATATTTTTGAGGTCGTTGCTTCGTGCTCAACAATTGCCGATTCGTTATTGACTTCCATATACGGGAATGTATGTGCTCCGCATTTATCTCCCAGCAACAGACTGTCGCACTGCGAGAAATTTCTTGCATTTTCGGCATTTGCTCCAACGCGTACCAATCCACGATAACTGTTTTGACTTACACCTGCAGAAATCCCTTTCGACAGGATATGGGAACTGGTGTTTTTTCCGAGATGGATCATTTTAGTACCCGTATCAGCCTGTTGATGGTGATTGGTAACCGCCACAGAATAAAATTCGGCCGATGAGTTATCTCCCTGCAATATACAGGAAGGATATTTCCATGTGATTGCCGAACCGGTTTCGACCTGTGTCCACGAAATATGTGAATTATCTCCTTTACATATACCACGTTTTGTAACAAAGTTATAGATACCACCTTTCCCGTTCTTATCTCCCGGGTACCAGTTTTGAACTGTGGAGTATTTCACATCTGCATTCTTCATGGCAATGATTTCAACAATCGCCGCATGAAGCTGATTCTCATCTCTTTGCGGAGCAGTACATCCTTCAAGATAAGATACGTAGCTATCCTCATCAGCTATGATCAGCGTTCTTTCAAACTGACCGGTATTAATCGCATTGATACGAAAATAAGTAGATAATTCCATCGGGCAACGAACACCTTTGGGAATATATACAAAAGAACCGTCGCTGAAAACAGCGCAGTTTAACGCTGCAAAGAAGTTATCCGTGTAAGGAACCACCGAACCCATATATTTTTTCACCAGATCAGGATGGTGTTCCACTGCCTCACTGAATGAGCAAAAGATGATTCCCATTTCATACAGGGTTTCCTTAAAAGTTGTTTTAACAGAAACCGAATCCATCACTGCATCTACGGCAATTCCCGATAATGCTTTCTGTTCTTCGAGCGGAATCCCTAGTTTGTTAAAAGTTGCGAGAAGTTCGGGATCAACTTCATCAAGACTCTGCGGTGCATTTTTTCGGGGAGCCGCAAAATAAGCAATACTTTGGTAATCAATCTCTGGTATATTTAAATGCGCCCATTGGGGCATTTTCATGGTTAACCAATGGCGATAAGCCTTCAGGCGGAATTCAAGCATCCATTCCGGCTCATTTTTCTTAGCCGAAATCATCCTAACCACCCCTTCATTCAAACCGATAGGTATTACATCCGTTTCAATATCGGTAGTAAATCCGTACTTATATTCGTTTTGAGTAACTTCGTGTATAATTGTATCTGACATAATCGTATATAATTGGCTGCAAATTTAATAAAAATCGGACAGGTACCGAAATAACACTCCTCAGCTTGTTTTTGTTTATTATACTTCAAAAAAGATAAGAATGAGCGCTTATATCTCGTACTCAGAAAACAGTTTATCCCGAAAACCGTATTTCATAAAGCCGATTTTCGGGATAAATTATTTAGTATTAAAATATTCCCTTGCTAACTTGGTGTCAAAACTTTTTTACATCGTTCTTTTCCCGCTTACCACCAATTTCTCGGTTCCTTCTGAGACGGTCGTATTACAGCTTACTTTTTCATCGTCGATG
This sequence comes from Paludibacter sp., assembly GCA_034927635.1. Taxonomy (GTDB): domain Bacteria; phylum Bacteroidota; class Bacteroidia; order Bacteroidales; family Paludibacteraceae; genus Paludibacter. Next base: position 6,889 of record JAYFPP010000223.1, on the reverse strand, counting down.
GTCATTGTTTTATCATCAACCGTAAGTGTATTGCCGGAAACCAGTCCTTTAATGTTGCGGGTTTCATTATGGGTTTGAGAATATCTGGTACCGTAAATAGCATTATTCATCAGGACAAAATTAAAAATTCCTTCATCAACAACAGTATTATCACTGATCTTAGTGGTTTTATATGTCCCTTCATAGGCTTTTACCTGCAGTTCCGAAGTTTCTTTTATTGGTGTGGAAACGATAAAATGTCCGGCAATCTGAAAATCAACGACAATACCTGTTCCATTGGCGGCACACGAAAGATACACTATAACATCCGTTGAACCGATTTTACCTGTAAACTTAGCACGATTAATAACTTCACCCGGAGTCCAAGCCGTTAAATCTGTGGAAAGTAAAGTTCCCGATTGCCCATCGAAAGTAACCTGGCAATATACACTGTCGTTGCCATTTTTAAGCGAGAACTTAAATACGCCCGACGAACCCACCATTACACCTTTGATTACACCACCACTATTACTGTCGTAAGCTGCTTTTGCTTCAGGTATGGCAGGTAATTTTACTTCATTCTCGTCGGTACAGCTAAAATTAATTAAACCCATGAAAGTGAACAATAAGCTCCAGATACATAATTTTGTTTTCATTTGTAAATATATTTAAGTGATTATTAAACTTCCGGCAAAAGATTGATTTCATAAAACAAAAATAGGTTGCCGGAATTATTCATTTGTTAACAATCATAAATATTGACAAGAAAACACAGAATAATGCTTTAACGCAAGACAAGTTTTGACCTGAATGAATGCTCAGTTTGTGGTGAATTTATCTGAATATAATAAATACCTGACGGTATCTGCTCTCTTTCAAATACTGTCATCGTCTGAGTAATCACTTCTTTTCTCACCACCTTTCCGTTGATGTCGAAGATGGTCATTTCATAAGCTCTGCTCATATTCAGGTTGGGCAAATCAACAATAAATTGCTCTTTTGCTGGCTGCGGATAAACCAATGCCTTTAATTCAACTGGATTATTCACCGAAGAAGTCGGACAAGTTGTAGTTTTAACCGTAAATTTACCTCCCGAAGGGGCATCATATTCATAGCAGGTAGATTGGGTAATTCCTGAGATATCGACTGATTGAGGATTGCCATTTTTACTGAATATTAGATTCACCGAAGTAACAGATTCAGGAAAAGTATAGCTGAACCAGCCGTTTCCTTTGTCATCCATTAACTGGCCGGGCCATGAAGAAAAGATATTTCCACCAGCATTCCAGGCCCAGAGGTTCACTCCGGCAGTTCCCCATTCAGCAGGTCGTTTAAATGAAACTGTAATTCCTCCCGGCTCAGGATCAGGATCTTGCAGATTACTTTGAACAGTGATTTTATAATTGCTTCCGTTGTTGTTATCCCAGTTGTTATTTCCATGGTTCATCACGAAATCTATAGCAGTAACTTTTTGAATGGCATTATTGAAAGGACCTAAGGTCACCAGCCATTTACCATTCACTTCAACAAAGGGAGTCTCAACAGCTGCACCAGCAGTTGTGGTTGTACCCTCAGGACGATAGACGATGTTTGGCTGTATCCAGCTTCCACCACTACCATTCACCCCCCAATGTAGTTTCGACATTGAAGTAGCTGTTGAGCAACTAACAACAATCACACTGTCCTGATTCGGATTTTCGGGAGTCCAGCCAACTCCTCCCGTACCGCCGCCGGTATCACCATCACCCGTTCCTACATACACATGCTGAATGGGTGATTTATATACATTTCCTTTTGTATCAACAGCCTCAACATAATAATCAATCAGCACATCTTTTAGTCCGGTAATTTCAGCATAACATAAATCGGCTTTTGCCTGAGGCAAAATAAAAAAATTCAGTTCACTGTCACTGGTTGGATCAGCAGCCATAGGTTGCCGGTTCATCGCTGTACTTGTCCACATTTCCACCTCACTACCACCTGTGTAGGTGTCGTTCTGAGAGCTTTCAACAGGATTCCAGCCATCCTTATCCACACGATAATTCAAAGTTACCGAGTTCAATCCGCTCACATCATAGGCATACGTCCACACATGAAAATCGCTTGCATAATTCACCTTTTTGTATCCGGTATGAGGTCCAAAACCAACACTTCCAGGGTTATACGGAAATCGTTGCGGGATAAACACCGAAGGAGCCGTATTATCTACACCTGTATTTGCGTTAATTACCTGCCGGGCATAATCGATAGCGATATTACCTGTCATCGAAGGTTTCACTTCCATATCTTCCGCTTTCCCGTAATACATAAATCCCGAGTTCAATCCACCGAAATAAAAATGCCATGCCTTTTCAGCATTTGTTGCCGCAGTTCCCCCGTCAGCAATTTTATCGATACGAAGATTTCCCCCTTCAAGATCTTCCGCCATGGTCACATAGTTTTCGGTAGCTGTGATAACAGCCCAGTTACGGGCATCCTCTGTCCAACCGTTGGGATCAAAGCGGTAGTCAGTTTTAGAATATAAAGGCCACAGCCAGTTGATAAACTGCGGATGTCCCCAGTCACTTTCGGCATTAACCCAGGCGCCATCTTCGACCCTTACGATGGCATCGGCAGGCACAGGATGGTCGTTGAGAAATTGCTGAATGGTGGTTGGTTTATAGCCGGAACTTTTGGCCGCATTTGTAAAGCTGTTCACCGCTTCATAATAATAGCTGCTCCCGCCGCCCCAGGCATTATCGCCGTCGTGGGCTAGTAACAGGATAGTCGGACGGGTTTCGTTGCTGTAAGGTTCAATTTTAGCCGCTACATCTCCCACATTGGCACCACTATATCCATCCACATAACTGAAATAGTTACACATTGGCACCACATCAATTTTATAGGAAACACCCGTTTCAGGATTGATATACTGTGCTTTATGAGCCTGGTAACTATAGGGAACAGCCAATCTGGAGCCCCTGCCATCGATTGTAGCGTCAAACCAATTATTTCCGGCAGCGGGCACCTGATCGGCACGGTTGGGTGCATCAATATTTCCGTTAATATTATAAGGATGCACATAATCGGATAAAGTACGGGCAAGATGACTGTTTGGAATCACCGACCATTCGATGCCACATTCAACAAGTGTCTGAATGATTCTCTCCGAAAAGGCTGCTTCAGCAGGCCAATAGCCTTTCGACACATGACCGTAATATTTCCCTGAAGTATACTGATGCGCCTGAATTTGTTTTTTTAGTGTCCGGGCGCTTACCAATGGCGATAGAGCATGATCCCAGGTAAAGCACACAACATCTAATTTAGGGAATCCATCAGAGGTTTTCCAGCCGATGGCTTCTTTGTATGGATTCATCCATCCTGAGCCGTAGCCCCATTGGTTCTTTGCGCCGAGCGAACGGACATTTTCCATCAGTCCGGCAGAGATGCTCAGTTGAGCACCAGCATCAGCAAGGCTTTTAATACTGCTCACTGCATCGCGTGGTGAATTCTGATAGGCATTCACGCGATCAGCTTTCGAAAAAATTTCCTCCAGATTATTGGTAGGATGCGCCACTGAACTTCCGGGATACACGTTGTTTCCACTCATCTTCAGGCGATGTGACTCTTCCACAAACTGTTTAGTGTCGGGATTATCTTTACTTTTATCAGCCCAATACACCGGCTGATCCATGTGCCAAAGGTAAGTGGTGTAAACTTTCTGGGCAACCGAAGATTGCCCGGTTGTCAATAAAAAAAAGAAAATAAGGAGACCGGAGTTGTAACGTGTTCTTATCATAGCAATAAAATAAGGATTTGATCTTTTTGCAAAATAAGGAAGAACACAAGCCTGTTTGAAAAAAAATTGCGGAAAACAAGTGTTTATTTTCCGCAAACGTTTGATGTTAAAGAAGATAATTTATTATTTCTCAAGATGTTTCTGTATTTTTCTTATTGCTGCTTCAATAGGTTTTTCCGGCTCAATTACATTGAGCGGTCCCCAGAAATCAGGATCGGCAAATCCATCAGCAGTTTCGCTGATAATCACCGTTGATTTCAGTCTTTCAGCGAATTTTATAGCTTTGTTCTCCGAACTGTTTTCACTGTCGGTAATAGCCATTTCTACCGTAGAATAATAATTAGAATTGAAAAGTTTGCGTTTCCAGTTGATCTTCATACCCAACTCAATCCTGCTGTAAGCATAATACCATTTCCCGTTTTTTTCCACATAATCCATACGGTAGTTTGCTTCAATGGGTGTTACCCTGGCATTGAGCGGTTTCTTTTTAATGAACATCTCGGTGGCTTTATCTTCATTCTCAAGATTCAGATTGAATACAACCGACTTAAGAGCCATCGTCGAAGCATCAATATAAAGTTTTCCGGAATACAGAGCTTCTTCTTTTTGGGGATACGGATTAAAATTCACGACATAAATAAGCCGGTCATCCATCCATTCAACTTTGTCGAAAGTAAAAAAATACTTTTTATACATATCGTCGGCAAAAAGCACATCCGGATGTTTGATTACATCCATAAGGAGGTTGTTATATGGACCACCCATCAGTTTAAAAACAAGGGTATCGAGTCGTGAATAATCCGTTTGTTTCCTCGATTTGAATATTTTTGCTGCATCGTATTTAAAAGAGCTATAAGACGGTTTCTGAATGTCAACTACAGCCTCCGACAAAGAAACATAGGTTTTACTTTTACGTATCGACTCACGGTAAAATGCCGTCATAAACATATCGTGCTGTGGATAATTTTCCGGAACTTTATCGAACATTGTTTTCACCAGAAAAGCTGCATCCTGTGTCAGCACATCAATCTGAGGAAGCTGAACAGCCACCATATCCATCACAATCACCCCATTACGCGCTAACAGCTCTTTCAGTCCCACACTGCGACTCTTATAACCAATATACCTGATAATTAATTTTTTATCTTCATTCCCGGCCGGCAACTTTAAGGTGAACTCTCCTTCTGTATTTGTTACGGTTGCCACATTCATTTCTGACACCATAACATTGCAATAAGTCAAAGGCGCATTTGTTTGCCTGTCAATAATTTTACCTTTGAACTCGACATAACCGACTGCCTGACCAAAGGCAACAGCGCAAAAACCTGTCAATAAAAACAGGAACATCATTCTTTCACTCATCACGCTTTTCATAGGTATAAAATTTTGATTGTTAAGAATATAACAAATATCGATGTTTTTTGTTGAACAACAATAATAAATGATCATTTTTTGTTAAATATTATTTTTGAAGATACATTTTCGTATTATCCTGTTTCTGTTTCTTTAAAATAGAACTATATTTGCATCCTAAATTTAATTTTAAACATCATGTTGAACACAATTATGTTATGGGCATTGGGCACCGGCGAAATCATTCTGATTGCTCTTGTAGTTTTATTGATCTTTGGAGGTAAAAAAATTCCGGAACTGATGCGTGGACTTGGTAAAGGTGTAAGTCAGTTTAAGAAAGGCATTAAAGATGTCGATGAAGAAATAAAATCAGGCTTCGAAGATCCAAAAGACAAATAAAAAGTCAGTTATGCCTTCTGAAATTGAAGAAGAAAAAACCCTGTCGTTTTGGGAGCATTTGGAAGTATTACGTTGGACCATCTTTCGTATACTTATTGTCGTAGGGGTATTTGTTAGTGCCATCTTTATGGCAAAAGATTTTGTTTTCACACAAATTGTTTTTTCTCCTTTAAGTTCCGATTTTATATTTTACAGGGCTTTATGTTTGCTTTCTGAATGGGTCAATATTCCGGCCATCTGCCCTGAGGCATTCCACATACAACTCATTAATATTAATTTAGCCGGGCAGTTTCTGGTTCACATCGGTGCTTCTTTCAGTATTGCGTTAATACTGGCGATTCCCTATATTTTTTATGAGATATGGCATTTTGTGCAACCGGCACTATACCCCAATGAAAAAAAACATATCGGGCTCATCTTTTTTTCTTCATCTATTCTTTTTTATTTGGGAGTAGCTACCAGTTATTTCGTTATTTTCCCTCTAACTGTAAGATTTCTGGGCACCTATGAAGTGTCGGCACTTGTTCCTAATCAGATTGCCGTACAATCCTATCTGGGTACCTTATACATTTTAATATTCAGTTTGGGAATAATGTTTGAGATGCCTGTGTTGGCCTATCTGTTATCAAAAATCGGATTGATACACAAAAAAATGCTGAAATCAGTTCGGTCGTATGCTTTTTTAATTCTTTTGATCTTGTCGGCACTGATCACACCTACCACCGATCCTTTTACTATGATGGTAGTAGCATTGCCCCTTTACTTGTTGTACGAACTGAGTATCCTTGTTTCAAAAACTAAAACAGAGGAACCTGAAGAAGACCTGACAGACTAAAACAAACGCGACTATCTTAAAATTTTTGTTGTAAAAAATGAATCTTTGTTCCGTACAGAGATTATATACATATTCGATTTTTTCAAAGGAATTTCAGATAGCCCTCCTTCAGCTTTTCCCTGAAATATAAGTAGTCCTGTGATAGTGAAGACTTTCACTTCATCGCCACAACATAAGCCCGACAAACTTACCCCATCGTGAGTATTTTTGATGGTAATTTCCGGAAGTTGGGTGACAGTTCCGGTTCCTAACATGGTAGTAACTTTCACTGTTTCCGAAACAGAAGAAACAGCATCCTCCAATATTGATCTGACATCATAATAATAATCTGTTTCCGCAGTAAGATTATCAACTAAAAACAAATTACCTGTCACTAATTCATCTTTAAGTACATAATTCGTTGTCTGATTCCCATAGGTGATGCTGAAATCATCAAAAGCAAGATTACCGGATCCCTTATACGCATAAGATATCTTGATTGCCAATACATTATTATCGGCATCAAATGAATAGTTTTTGATAACTTTTGAAGTATTGGCATAAGG
>JAYFPP010000090.1:0-3658 GCA_034927635.1 Paludibacter sp. | reverse complement strand
TCTTCTTCCCAATTAGCAGTAAAATGCGTTGAACTAACCTCAGAAGCAGCTATTACTTCCGGTGCTGACAAAGCGCTTGTTTTGAACTGCATCGTATTGAATGATGAAGTTACCACTCCTGATCGCATGGCATCTACCTTAAAATGATAATTCCTTTCAGGTTTTAATCCGCTGATAGCATAATGCGGCAGACTATCCGGCAGCATCAATTCCTGAACAAGCGTTTCCTGGTTTTGAAACTGAATTGAATGGGTTCCCAGAGCACTGAAATAATCGATAGCGAAACTATCCCATTCTGTTTCATCGTAGGAAGCTGAGGGATGAGTAACCGATGATTTTCGTTTAAGAGTTTTATCCTGCCCCCATATCAATAAAGATCCTGCATCAGCATATCCCACCATATCCACCAGAATACCGTTTTGATACAAAGCAATCGCATCATTCCCATTGAAACTCATGACAGAATCGGTAACCGCCTGTGCCTGTGTTTTGAGTGCATTACGATAATCATTCAGGGCGATTAAATAAGTGTGACCGTCAGATAATGATCCGCTCAGCCTGAAAACCGGACTGAATTCTCCCTCACCGTTGGATTGCTTTTGCAAAGTATAATTTGATAAATCAAGCGTTTTTCCCGTACCGTTATACAACTCAACAGCTTTATTGTAACCACTTCCCTCAACATAAGAAGATATCATCAGATTCCCGGCTTTCAGGGCTCCTTCATACACTTTCAGATGATAACCAAGCACATGCGGATACTTAATCCATTTAAGCAAAGCTCCCACCGGAGTCTGGTCAGCAGCATCCAGTACCATAAAATCTTTGGTAGCCATTCCTTTCAGAGGAATAGTCATGGACTGCGCCAATCCTCCTCCCTGAATGACAAGCGTATCAACAAAAGTGCCTGAGGCAGACGGACAGAAAACTACAGGAACAACAATTCCGTTATTTACGTCATTCGGTTGCAGGATCTGAGGCGCAAAAAAAAATGCAGGGTGATTATTTTTAAGGGCAACACTTACACTTGTCGTAATATTCTTTCCCTGCAGGGAGATTGTTTTGCTTAAAGAATCCCCCTGAAGTATTACCTCATAGTCCACTTTATCTCCTGATTTCGGAGAGGTCAGATAGGCGTTCGTTTCCATCTCAAAAGGATATACCTTTAATGTATCGCTTCCCCATATATAATTCACGAGATCAGGGTAATCGATAAAAGGGTTTCGGTTACCCTGTATGCCATACACTGCTTCCTGCCGCAATACTTCTTTAATACTTACAGGATCCTGCTGGTGCCATTGTCTAAGCAATTGAATCGCCCACGGAGTCCATACCGGATAAGTATTTTTACTCATCATAGGTGAATTCCAATAGGGAGCAAGATCTTCGTAAATTGTGGAAACATAAAAGTATGACCGTGCGAAATCACCTTTAAACTCATCGGCAGGTTCAAACACATTCCCTGAGTAGCCCGGATAAGTAGCAGGGCCGATTTTACTTACTCCGTTATCTTTAGTGGGAGTTCCGGTAACCACTCCTAAAGGATTATTGCTTTTCGACATATTGGTTGATCCATCCGAAGGATAGAGGTGAAATAAGTCCTTGTACACATTCCATTCGTAACCACCCCACCAGCTTTTCGGCAGCGAGTGTTCGATATGCATATCGGCCACACTGTTGTATCCGTTAAAATACCGGACAATATTCGAATACATGTCGATTACCGACCCGTCAGCATTTCTGTCTGTTTTATAAAATCCCTCCCATGTATAACCTGCTCCACCACCATATTTCAATACTTGTAGCGGAGTTGCCAACTCATGAAGGGCTGTTTTCAGGGCATCCTTCTTTTTGTTTTGAGCAAGAGAATAATACCCGGCAGGAATTTCCGCGAACACACTGATGTGTACCTGGCACATCAGCATCAGGACAATAACAGTTGTTAATCCTCTTTTTACCATAACATTAATTATTGTATGATAAATTTACGAATAGCTTTGATCTGGTTAGATTCGTATTTAATAAAATAGATTCCGGGATATAAATTTGAAACAGAAATCGGTGCAAAAGGTTCAATATTCCCGGATTTTACCTTTTGCCCACTTATGTTGATGATACTGAATCGCATGATCTTGCTGTCGATATTTACGCTGACAGTCTTTTCAGCAGTATTATAGCTGAAAAAATGAGTTGTTACCGGTTGATCGTTAACAGAAGTAACATCCCATGCTTTCCCTTTTTGAGTTCCCCAAATAAATTCCGCCAATTCAGGATAATCAATAAATGGATTTCTGTTTTTCTGATGCGCGTATATAGCATTATTTCTAGTAATCTCTTTTTGCGAAACAGGATCCTGTCGGTGCCATTTCAGAAATAAGCTCTGGCTCCAGCTTGTAAATGCCGGATAAACTGTATTATTAAACGACTCACCTCCTATTGTTGTCATAATATTTTCATAACGTGTGGCGAAATAAAAATAGGTTCTTGCAAAGTCTCCTTTATATTCATCATCAGGTTCGAAAACCGTTCCCGAGTATCCGGAAAAAGTTGAACTACCCAATCTCCCTTTTCCTCTTGACAGGGTGGTACCATTAGCACATTCTCCAAATGGATAACTACTCCTTTGTCCATTTACTTTTCCATCTGTCGGATACACATGAAATGCATCAGATACCATCGGAGATCTGGAATCAAACCAACTTTGCGGTATAGAATGTTCCCGGTTGTAACAATCACATACAGTACTATAATTACCACATTTCTTTTGTCCGGGTGTCCATGTACAGGTGGAATACATATCCCACACTTTTCCATCCGAAGTAACATCGCTGGTTGCATATATCGTATAAAGATAATCATATGATTTGGTGACATACCCTGAAGAAATGATACTGTAAAGTGTGGTTTTCAGTTGTGCTTCCGTTTTGCCCGAGGCTTTATCATAATAGCCGGATGGCACCTGAGCAACCAATGCAAAGGATAAAACCAGTAATGTATTGAGAAAGCTTAACCTTAAGTTTTTAAATAAATTGAGTCTTAACATCATAATAATTTTGAAATAGCCCGCTAAAATACTATAATTATTTATTTTAGAGATTATATCTACCTAAATTTTAGCATAAAAACCCTAAAAATATTCGAAGCGGACTAAAGTGGGGTGTGATGGTCTGATAACTACTTTTCAGTGTAACAGAATAAAATGTGTCTACTAAAATCGGTAAAGTCATTTCATGCTTCATGCTTCAATGCGATAACGTGACGTAACGTTACGTTCAGGCAAGACGTAATGCTACGTCAAGGGATGACGTAACGTTACGTTCTGATAAGACGTAGAGTTACGTCAAGGCATGACGTAACTCTGCGTCACGATCAAACAGCTTCCGATATCACAATAACACGATTCTCAGGGGGAGATATCTTTTCTCAATTCATAATTAATATCAAAATAAACGCAGATTCCTAAACAATTCGAACAAATTTAAGACACCAGCTGTTTTAAGCTATGAAAATGCTGTTTTTGTATGACAATTGATAAATTTTCACTATTTTTGCAGTCAGAAATATCAACTATAAAATAAAAAGAATATGTTAAGTTACAAAGAACTTGGATTAGTTAACACCAAAGACTTATTCAAAAAAGCAGTTGACGGCGGATACG
>JAYFPP010000217.1:0-10291 GCA_034927635.1 Paludibacter sp. | reverse complement strand
AAAACTTAAAACCGATCTGACCGCATACCTACAAAAGGTGATGGAAGAAAACAACGACAGCAAACGACCAGAAGGAATGAGCGATGATGACATTGTCCGTCAACAGGTCAGTCAGATAGCAAGCCCGTGGATGAGCTATTTCATTAAATATGATCCGGCGGTTGCACTGAGAAAGGTAAAATGTCCGGTATTAGCCATCAACGGAGAGAAAGACCTGCAGGTTTCTCCTGCAGAAAATCTGGAAGCAATAAAAATTGCTTTATCCGAAGGCAAAAACAAAAAATCAACGATAAAATCAATTCCGGGCTTGAATCATGTTTTTCAGACCTGTGAGACAGGTTCTCCTATGGAATACGGGAAGATTGAAGAAACCTTCTCTCCTGTAGCGATGATGGAAGTATCAAGCTGGATAAAAAAACAGGTAAAATAATCGTTGATTATCAGGCATTAAAATATTCCAGTCGGAATTCATTTCCATCAAAAACGCCGTAGGAAAAGATACTCACAAAATCTCCGAGGATGATTACCTGGGCCTCATTCTTCAACTGAAGTTTGAGGTCGATGTGGCGATGTCCGAAAACGAAATAATCAATAGAGTGATTTGCGGAATATCGTTTTGAAAAGAGAACAAGATCTTCTTTGTCTTCACCTTTGTAGTCATTATCTCCGTGTTCAAACTTTAAGCGATTTGCTTTTGAGAGCTTGTAACCAAGGTACTGACCAAGTCGGGGAGGCACCAGAGCAAAGAGTTTCTGAGAGAATTTGCTATGAAAGATTTTTCTCAAAAACAGGAATTTTTTGTCCTGTGTAAGCAAACCATCGCCATGAGCAAGAAAAAACTGTTTTCCTGAGTGAGTAACAGTAAGAGGCTTATAATGAACCTTCATTCCTATTTCTTTCTCAAAATAGCCAAAAGTCCACAGGTCATGATTTCCTATAAAAAAATGAATCTGAATGCCCGCATCAGTCAACTCGGCCAGTTTGCCGAACAATCGAACAAAGCCTTTGGGGACAACGGTTTTATATTCAAACCAGAAATCAAAAATATCACCAAGGAGATAGATAACCTCAGCGTCTTTTTTCACGGCATCCAGCCATCTCACCAGCTTCAATTCCTGTCCACGAGGATCCTTTTCAAGTAATGATCCCAAATGAGCATCAGAGACAAAATAGATCATAGGCCTTTATCATTTTTTAACCACATTAGTCACATAGAAACTAAGAACTTAGAACTATGAACTAAAATGTTCTTTGTGACTAATGTGGTTTAATATTAAATCAATACAATTAGATTAATATATTTTTATAGTATATTGTTAGAGAAAACCGAGTTCAAGTTGTGCTTCTTCCGACATCATATCCTTGTCCCAGGGCGGGTCAAAAACAATGTTCACCTCCACACTTTCAACACCTTCTACACCGGCAGTTTTCATACGGACATCTTCCACAATAAAATCAACAGCAGGACAATTAGGCGCTGTAAGCGTCATATCAATATCCAGATGGCCTTTTTCATCTAATTCAATTCTGTAAATCAGACCAAGATCGTATATATTGACGGGAATTTCAGGGTCGTACACTGTTTTTAACATTCGTACGATATTCTCTTCCACACTCAAAAATTCATTTGTATCACTCATATTTTTATGTTTTGCAGATCAGTATTTTTGCTTTTTTACGCACAACATACAAACAACTGAAATGAGAAATAGTTTATTCGTTCATCACCAGTTTATCAAACTCAGGAACTGACGACGTCAACTTCCCATCTACCACTACCACAGCATCAACTCTCGCCTTCAGACTTAATTTCATGTCCTCTTTTCGATAAATTGCCTGATGAAATACATATTTAAATCCTTCCTTCTGCACATTGATTTTGACAACAAACACATCTCCCGGTTTCAAAGGCGTTTTAAAAGCCATATCAATTCTGGCAACAACAGGATCCACTCCACGACTGTGCATATCAGCAAAACTCACATTATTATGTTGTAAATACTCATGACGTGCATGCTCTAAATAATTCTGATACACTGAGTTATTCACTATTCCCTGAATATCGCACTCATAATCGCGCACCTTCATTTCAATTTCGAAAGGATAATTCATTTGTCCGGTATTTTATTTTTTGCGTATCATGGTCAAACCGTCACGCAAAGGTAATATAAGCTTTTCAATTCTTGTGTCACATGCAATCATATCATTAAACAATTGTATAGCAATGGTCTGTTCATCATTTTGTTCAGCTTTCTTCAACACCTTTCCATCCCAGAGTGTATTATCCACTAAAATATACCCGCCTTTTCTGACTTTCGGAAAAACAGCCTCATAATATTCCAGATATTCTCTTTTATCCGCATCAATAAAAACAAGATCGAAAACAGCGTCAATCTGTGGAATCAGTTCTACAGCATCTCCAATAAGCAATTCAATTTTTTCTTTATATTCCGAATCATTAAAATTCTCCCGGATAAAATCTTCCAGTTCATCATCACACTCTATGGTGTATAATTTACCTTTTGCCGATAGACCTTCAGCCAGACATAAAGCAGAATAACCGGTGAAAGTTCCCAGTTCCAGAATAGTTTCCGGTTGAATCATTTTACTCAGCATCGACAAAACCCTTCCCTGCAAGTGCCCCGAAAGCATTCTCGGATTAATCATTTTCAGATGAGTTCTCCGGTTGATCCGTGCGAGATAATCCGGCTCAGCATCTCCGTGCGCCAAAATATAATCTTCAAGTTCCATTTAAATATATTTGAGAACAGATAGTTTATCCTCGTCAAACACCTGCTGTGCAACTTCCTGCATCTTCTCTGCGTTCACAGCCTGTATGTGTTCGCGAAGCACCTCCATTGAATCTACTTTTCCGTATCTTAACATACTCTTGCCCAGACTCATCGCCAGATTTTCCTTTTGCTCCATTGAGATGGCCATCTGACCCAATAACTGTAATTTATACTTTTTGAGCACCGCCTCACTAATCTTATCTTCCCTGAGTTTTTTTAATTCCAGCTTGACCAGTTTCTCACATTTATTAAAGTTAGCCGCATCGCATCCAAAATAAACCGTCCACATACCGGTATCAGTAAAGGGTTGATATACAGAATCAACATTATAGACCAAGCCATGCTTTTCTCTTAACGAAAGATTCAGCAAACTATTCATTCCTGGTCCTCCCAGAATATTATTCAACAAATACATGACCATTCGGTCAGGATGATAAATATCCTGTGCTCTGTTACCCATCAGACAATGCACCTGAAAGGTATCTTTTTTCAAGGTAGTATGTTGAGGAACATAGGCCGAAGGAGCCACCCTGTTTTTATCCGTTTTTTCTTTCACCGGAGCTACCAGATATTTTTCCGCCCAACGGAGTAACTTTCTCTCTTCTATATTTCCTAATACAAAAAACACCATTTCCTCAGGTTGATAATACCTGTCGACAAAACTCTTCGTATCCTCAGAGCTATATTTCTCAAGTAATTCAGGTTTTCCCAGAATATTGTGCCCTATCGGATGATCAAAAATCAACTCTTCAAACTCATCATAGATCAATTCAGAGGGGCTATCATTGTACGACTGTATCTCATCGAGAATAATAATTCGTTCCTTTTCAAGCTCTTTCGCAGGAAAAGTGGAATTAAAAACAATATCTCCAATCAAATCAACCGCCTTCTCAAGATGCTCACTCAGCACAACCGCATATACAACCGTTTCCTCTTTCGATGTAAACGCATTTAATTCTCCACCTACATTTTCCAGTTTATTGATGATCTGACCCGAACTTCTTCGTTTAGTTCCCTTAAATAACAAATGCTCAACAAAATGAGCCATCCCCTCTTCGTTATCCGATTCATCGCGCGACCCTGCATTGATGGCCATTCCGCAATAGGTGACAGGCATAGCATCATGTTTATGAATCAACCTCAGTCCATTGGATAAAGTATATATTTGATATTCCATTAATTATATTTTGTTAGAAGCGCTCAAAGCGGCCACAAAATTACTAAATTTGAATGAATTATTCATTCACCGGAAAGGGTTGACGGAAATTGCATCCATTTCTCCATTCAGTGCACCCATAGGCACTATTTCCCCTGATTACAGTTCCTTTTTTACAAACAGTACAAATCTTTCCTTCCGAATTTTCGTCGGCAACCACCTGTTTAAACGACGCCGTCTTTAATTGTTCGATGGTTCTGTTATCTTTTTTTACATTTAACACCACCTGCGTAACCATTTCCTTCAACTCATCCAGAAATTGTTTTGCTTCATAACTTCCTTTTTCAATCTGCCGAAGTTTCTTCTCCCACAATCCGGTGAGTTCCGCCGATTTAAGAAGATCTTCCTGAATGATCTGAATCAATTCTATACCCGTAGATGTCGGAATCAGGTTTTTCTTCTCTTTGCGAACATAATCCCGTTTAAATAATGTTTCAATTATGGCTGCACGGGTAGAAGGACGGCCAATGCCGTTTTCCTTCATGGCATCTCTTAAATCCTCATTATCCACCAGTTTACCTGCCGTTTCCATCGCACGCAGCAAAGTAGCTTCGGTATAGGGTCTCGGGGGACTTGTCCATTTTTCTGCGAGCCCCGGTTCGTGCGGGCCACTTTCTCCTTTTATAAATAAAGGCAATGTACCGGCTTCCTCAACAGTCTCTGATTCATCATTATTACTCTCCTGAGAATTGCCATTCTCCGCAAGTTTAGTCTGCTCATCCGACTTCTCAAAAACCACTCTCCATCCCGGTTCCAGAATTTGTTTACCGGTAACTTTAAATCCAAGTTCCGCGACTTCGCCCAAAACGGTAGTAGTAGATATCTTACATTCCGGATAGAAATTAGCAATAAACCGTCTCGCTACCAGATCAAACATTTTCCTCTCATCTGCACTTAAATTCAAAGGATGTACTCCGGTAGGTATAATAGCATGGTGATCAGTAACCTTCTTATCATCAAAGACTTTCTTTGTTTTAGGTATTTTGCCCGACAACACAACTGCTGTGAGTGATTCGTAATCCTTCAGGCCTTTTAAAATTCCCTGAATTTTCGGATAAATGTCTTCACTCAGATAAGTAGTATCCACACGGGGATAAGTCGTTATCTTCTTTTCATACAAGGACTGAATTATCTTCAGGGTTTCATCCGCCGAGAAAGCGAATTTCTTATTGCATTCCACCTGCAGGGAAGTCAGGTCAAATAGTCTTGGAGCTGATTCTGTTCCTTTTTTCGTTGAAATATCCGTTACCTCAAAATCAGCATTTTGTATCTTTTGCAGCAGTTCTTTTCCTTCCTCTTCAGACGAGAATTTACCTTTTGCTGACGAAAAAGTAGTATTACGATAAACAGTTTTTAACTCAAAATACTGTTCCGGTTTAAAGTTTTCGATTTCCAGATGGCGGTTAACAATGAGGGCCAGCGTCGGCGTTTGTACCCTGCCGATGGACAAGACCTGTCTGTTTTTTCCAAATTTCAGGGTATACAATCTTGTAGCATTCATTCCCAGCAACCAGTCACCTATGGCTCTCGACAAACCTGCTTCATACAATCGCTGATAATTCTTCTGATCTTTGAGATCTTTGAACCCCTGACGAATAGCATCTTCAGTCAGCGAAGATATCCACAATCTTTTCACCGGTACTTTACACAAAGCTTTTTGCAACACCCACCGCTGAATCAACTCCCCTTCCTGTCCAGCATCACCGCAATTCACCACTTCAGTGGCGTTTGCAATCAGACCCTCAATAACTTTAAATTGTTTTTGTATGCCCGAATTATCCATTACCTTGATGCCAAAACGTTGAGGAATCATTGGTAGAAGACTAAGTGCCCATGATTTCCAGTCAGGTGTATATTCATGTGGTTCTAACAATCCACACAAATGCCCGAAAGTCCAGGTTACCTGATAACCATTTCCCTCAAAATAACCGTCTTTCCTGGTTCTTGCGCCAAGAATATCCGCCAGATCACGTGCTACAGAAGGTTTTTCAGCAATACAGACAATCATTTACTTTTTATTTCTTAAGTGTGCAAAAGTACGAAAAAAGTCGACACAATAAATAGTGAATAGCGAATAGGTAATAGGTAATAGCGATTAGGTAATAGCGAATAGCGATTAGGTAATAGGTAATAGCGATTGGTGCACAATAACATTTGTAATGACTTCTAGCCCATATACAAGCATTGATAATCAATATCACCAAGCTATTCGCTATTCGCTTTTACCTATTAGCTATTCGCTATTACCATCCCTTCTTTTCTGGTTTACAACATTGGTTTGTTTACAAATTTTTATATCTTTGCATTCAGATATTTTTCGGCAAAAAACCGGACATAACAGATTGAACCATATTTATTTAAAACTGGATACACCTGATGGAATGTCCGGATAGTTTTCATAATTATCCATGCCGAATGACGAGAATGAAATAATTTTAATGAAAAAATATAAAAACTTATGGAAGAATTAAATGCAATAGTTCAACAGGTAGTACAGGTTTCTCCTATCATGAAAGTTTTCAGAATTGCTCCTCTCGGATGGGAATTACCGGATTTCAAACCAGGTCAGTTTGTCGGAATTGGGTTGCCCCCAACCAATGCCAAATGTCCTGAAGCAACGGAGGAAGCCGTAGCGCCTTCACCCGATAAACTAATTAAAAGAGCTTATTCCATTGCTTCTTCCAATATTTCAAAAGATTTTGTAGAGTTTTATATTACGCTGGTACATTCAGGAGCTTTGACCCCACGTTTGTTCAACCTTCAAATCGGAGATAAAATCTTTTTAGGCACTAAATTCGTGGGAATGTTTACTTTAGATGAAGTAGCTGAAGATCAGAACATCGTATTGATAGCCACTGGTACAGGCGTTGCTCCCTACATGAGTATGCTCCGTTCTGATGCCCTGAAAAGAAAAGGAAATATTGTAGTCATCCACGGTGCCGCCAATTCCTGGGATTTAGGCTATTCTTCAGAATTAAATTTATTGCAGAGCATAGCTCCTCATTTTGAATACATTCCAACGATTACCGTACCTGAAAAGGAACATTCAAAATGGAACGGTAAAACCCAGTTCATTCAGGAAATCTGGGAAGAAGGAGCAGTTGAAAAACTGTGGGGTTTTAAACCTACTGCCGAAAACACGCATATTTTCCTTTGTGGCAATCCCAATATGGTGAATGGTATGATTGAATGTCTTGAAAAAGACGGATTTGTTGAGCACAGCCGCAAACAGGCCGGACAGATTCACGTAGAAAAATTCTAAGTCATGGAAAAGCTGACACTTATTACACCAACCTTTCTTTTTTCAGCAGTTTCGTTGATTCTACTGGCATATACCAATCGTTTTTTATCTTATGCGCAGTTAGTAAGAACGCTGAAAGACAAATACATGATTGATCGCTCGGCCATCACCAAAGCACAAATCATGAATTTAAAGAAACGACTTGCATTAACCAAATATATGCAATTGTGTGGCGTAGTAAGTTTATTGCTTTGCGTTGCCACCATGTTTCTCATTTACATGGGATCACAGATTATATCAGCTTACATGTTCGGACTGGCATTGCTTTTACTGATTACTTCCCTGGGCTTATCCGTGTGGGAAATACAGATTTCAGTAAAATCGCTGAAAATACATCTGAGTGATATGGAAAAATAAGATGGAGTGCAGTATAGCGCTCCATCTGCTAATTTAAAAAAGCAAAAAGATGCATCATGGTTTTATAAGAGTAGCCGCAGCCATCCCCGAGGTTAAAGTCGCCGATTGCCGGTTCAACAGTTCAAAAATGATTGAGCTGATTGAACAGGCTGAACGGGAGCAGGTGGAAATCATTTGTTTTCCCGAACTGTGTATAACCGGTTACACTTGTGCCGACTTATTTTTGCAGCAACAATTGTTGAATGATGCTGAGAAAGCGCTTGATGAACTATTATTAAAAACTTATGCTACAAATATTGTTGTGATAGTCGGAATGCCTTTGCGTTCTCAAAATCAGCTATATAATGTTGCCGTAGTTTTTCAGGCAGGAAAAATTCTGGGTATCGTTCCAAAAACACATCTGCCCAACAACAACGAGTTTTACGAAAAACGTTGGTTCGCTTCGGGTGCAGACATAACAACGCAAACTATCCAAATTAACGAAGCAGTCATACCTTTTGGTACAAATTTACTTTTTACATACGCCAATACTTCTTTCGGAATTGAAATATGTGAAGACCTCTGGGTACCGCTTCCTCCAAGCACACAACATTGTTTGCACGGCACCGACCTGATATTTAATCTGTCGGCCAGCAACGAACTGATCGGTAAGCATCAGTACCTGCGACAATTAATTGAACAACAGTCAGGAAGATGCAATGCCGGCTATGTCTATGCTTCGGCAGGATTCGGAGAATCATCAACCGATGTGGTGTATGCCGGCAATGGCATCATTGCTGAGAACGGCAACATCATTGCAGCTTCTGAAAGATTTTCATTTGAGCCACAACTGGTTATCTCTGAAATTGACATAGAGAAACTGAAAGCAGAAAAGCTCAGAAACTCCAATTTCTATCAGGCTAAATCAGAAGCAGTTTATCAAACAATTCACTGCAATTCATCAAATATACCTTTTGAGCAGCTACATCGGAAGTTTCCGAAACATCCGTTCGTACCCCCGACTGTCAACCGGGATGCACATTGCGAAGAGATATTCTCTATACAGGTAGGAGGACTGGCACAACGCTGGAAACACACCAAAGCACAGACCATGGTGGTTGGTATTTCTGGTGGACTGGACTCAACGCTGGCCCTGCTGGTTTGTGTAAAGACAGCTGATAAACTAAACTACGATCGTAAAAAGGTGGTGGGTATTACTATGCCCGGATTCGGCACTACCGAACGTACCTATAATAATGCCATGCAACTGATGCAATCTTTGGGCATCACTATACATGAGATATCCATCAAAGATGCTTGTATTCAGCACTTCAAAGACATCAATCACGACCCCAACCAACACGATGTGACCTACGAGAACACACAGGCACGGGAGCGGACACAGATACTGATGGACATGGCCAACAAAACCAACGGATTAGTTGTAGGTACAGGCGATTTGTCGGAACTGGCACTCGGTTGGGCAACCTACAACGGTGATCATATGTCGATGTATGCCGTCAACAGCGGAATACCTAAAACGCTGGTACGATACCTTGTGGAATGGGCTTCCCATCAATTGGATACGATTTCTGAAGCAGTACTGAAGGATGTACTCGACACACCTGTGAGTCCGGAACTACTGCCTGCCGACAATAACGGCAACATCGCTCAGAAAACCGAAGATTTGGTTGGACCGTACGAATTGCATGATTTCTTTCTTTACTACTTCGTCAGGTTTGGATTTACACCCGATAAGATTTTCTACTTAGCCAAACAGGCTTTCAATGAGTTTTACACCGAAGACATTATCGCTAAATGGCTGAAGGTATTCCTGAAAAGATTCTTTGCCCAGCAGTTTAAACGCTCCTGTATGCCCGATGGTCCCAAAGTAGGTTCTATTAATCTGTCACCACGGGGAGATTGGCGGATGCCAAGCGATGCTGTGGCATTCGGGTGGGATTGAAGTTGTGACCGTTGATTCCCGAGCATGACATTCGTTGATTCCCGAGCATGGCATTCGTTGATTCCCGTCAACTGATGACGTTGATTTCCTGGCATTCGTAAGATTGCATTCCCAATAGAGGCAAACTTGCATCGACTCTCCTATACACCAACTCTGCAGCAGTTTTTTTACTGATGGCCCACAGCAATTTGTTTTGAATCACCTTGAAAAACGCGATGGTTTTCTCATCTTTTGGGTCATAATCGATACTGGTGGTATAGATGTCTTTAATCTTCTGATAGAAAAACCGTTCCGAAAGCCGTATCTCCCGAATGCGTTCCTGCAATTCATTGAAATAATTCATCGAACTGCCCGATTTGAATCGGTCGTCATTCAGGGCGAAACCTTTGATAATGTATTCTTTCAACCGTTGGGTGGCCCATATGCGGAATTGAGTGCCCTGGGGTGATTTAACGCGGTAGCCGACTGAGATGATAACATCAAGGTTTAAGTAATCTATTTCTCGTTCTACATTTCGATTACCTTCCATTTGAACTGTTCGGAATTTCCGAACAGTTGCCCTTGGATCTAATTCTCCTTCTTCAAACACATTTTTAATATGTTCGCTGATCGTGGCTTTCGATTTTTGAAAAAGTTCGCACAATTGTGCCTGTGTAAGCCAAACAGTTTCTTCTTCTAAG
>JAYFPP010000288.1:0-1819 GCA_034927635.1 Paludibacter sp. | reverse complement strand
GAAAGCATTAATTTTTTCATTATTCTCCACGAAATACCCAGCTCTGCAACATTTTGCTTCAAAGGATTGGCTGAATTTGTAAAGGTGTAATCGATATACCGGTAGGAAAGATCAGCATAGATTTTTCCTTTATATAAATCACGTGATAGGGATCCTCCATATATTAATCCATTTACATAAGCAGTCTTCAATGCTGTAAAATTAACAGTGGCTGTTGCTCCAATTATTGGCACGTCGGTATAAGTCAGGTAAGTATTCCCGTTTAACGAGGAGTTGTACGTCGTTGTTGGAAGTCTGTAACCAATTGTTCCACCCCAAATCACATTTTTGTATGGACGATAAGTCGTTTGAAATCTAAAACCCTGACGAGTTTCTTTGTCAAAAATACTATCAGCAATATTTTTAAATGTTTCGTAATAGTAAATATTCTTTCGTGCATCGTAACTCAATGAGAGTGACAGTTTTTTGATTGGTTTATAACGCAGTGATATGTAGGTGCTTGTTAAATCTGCCTTTGTTGTCGGTTGATTATTTATCACCGCGTATAAATCCACTTCGAAGGAACAAAATATATCGAGATTTTTCAACATCGAATTACTGTGTTGAATGTATGCAAACCTGCGATCAGTAACCAGATTATTCATTTGATTAAATAATGCGACCGATGTTTGTATATTTCCGTTCTCGTTCTGAATCCGATGTCCTATAAAAGCGCCGAACTGCAAAAGATCAGGATTGAATCCGTAGTTGTAAGTGTCTGGACGTGACCCAATGATGGCGCCATACGAGAAATGTTTTCCGGCGTTTTCAAATTGTAAGCCATCAATAGCACCAATATTGGCCATATTCAGATTTATCTTTCGACCCAGGGTAAATGAGGCTGTTTTTCCAATATCATAGTTGGCGGCTAAACTATAAATTCGCAAAGCATCGTTAACACCTGACCATTCGTTTATTTTATGGGTAAACGAAATGTAGGTTTCAGCCGAAAGATTGGTGTTGGCAATGTGTTCGGCATTTAACGATATGTTGTATCTGAATCGTTGATAGGATGAATAATCGGTTGAAGCATTAGAATAGGAAGAAACAGAAACCTTACCATTAATTTCTTGTCTCGAATCTTTTGTCTCTTTTTTCTTTTCCGCATGCTCAATTGCTATATCGTTTACGGCAATGGAAACATTTGATTCCTGAGCAATTACGTCTATTGATGGTTTTTCTCCTTTTTTCCTGGCAACAATATGATCTGATAATGAGAGTATAATGCCGTCAACCGGAGTCCCGACACACGAAATGGAGGATTGATTTTTCACAACAACTGCCGGTTGAATTTTATCATTTGTTACTGCAAATAATGTGTCGCCAATTTGTATTCCATGCGTATTCTCAAATTTTACATATACGTTCTGTGAACTGATAAATGAAACCTGACCTTTGATAAATTCACCTGACAATTGAGCAAATGACCCGATATTTATGAGTAAAAATATCAGGATAAGGAAATATGTATTCGAAAATGCTATGATTTTGTTTTTCATTTTTATTTGCATTAACAGGTTTAATCCAAAAAGAAACTTTAGTCAGCCTTTCCTCGTGGATGACAAGAGAAACAATTTTTACTATTATAAACATATCCTCTTTCACCGCGGTGCTCATTGTCCATTGAAGTCTTATTATGTTCATGACAATTGGTACAGGTAAAATCCGAATAGTTGTTTATATTAGCATGACAATCGGTACAGGAGTTCCATTCACCTTTATGTTTTCCGCTATATATTGGAAAAAACTGACTGTCGTGATTAAAAGTTGCCGGTTTCCA
>JAYFPP010000083.1:0-6419 GCA_034927635.1 Paludibacter sp. | reverse complement strand
GGGAAGATATTTAACAGTTTGCCTTCAAACAGTTGGTAACAAATATTGACACGTTCGTCAACATTGATAAGTTCTTTATCATATTTATTGCGTGTAGTTTGTCCTTTTTGATATGCCTGATCTATTTTTTCTGATAACCGGTAAACACCTCCATTTTCGAAGTCGAACATTTGATTGAACGAAACATACTTGTTTATTGCACCAAGTTCTTTCGCCAACTCATCATTTCCCACTTTTATAATCGGTTCGTTTTGCCATTTGCCCGGATTGGAAATCATTCCCAGAATAATTTCAGTCGGCGACATCTCATTGTACGAAGTCAGTTTGCTTATTTTGCGGAATAAATCCGATGCAAAAGTACTGAATGGCTCAATTCTACCCTGCACTTCATCCTGAATCATTAAGCTGTTCAGTGACTTGAGATGTGCTTGTTTGTCGGCATTTAATGCTGATAAAGAACCTGAAAACGATAGCAAAACTGCCAATGCAACCAACGGTACTTTATTTCTTCTTTGCTGCGACTCCCTACTCAGTTTCAAAACAGTACGGAAACGGCTGTTTTTATTAAATAAGGTAAGAATCATTCCTGATATCATCAGAAAATAACCGATATAAGTAATCAGTGTTCCCCAGTAATCATTGCTGACCGATAGGATGGTTCCTCTTTCGTCGGTATCGTACGATGATTGAAAAAACCTGTAACCCCGATATTTTAGAATATTATTCATATAAATGCGGAAAGGCAGTTCAATTTTATTTTCAGCATCTGTCACGGTAATTTCACTGGCGTAGGATGATGGACTGTTTGAACCGGGGTATCGTTCGAGTATAAAGTCGCGCAGATAAATGCTGAATGGAAGTTTTTGAGTCAACATGCCATACGAAAGGGTAACTTTTACATCATTGATTTTGCAACTAGCGGGTAATGAAGTACCATCAGAGGAAATAAGAAGATTTACATGTTGCGATGAATTCCCATCGTTTACGCTGAAAACCAGGGCATCTTTTCCTTCTTTAATAATGCCTGAGTTGTCCATGCCCGGTGTAACCTGTGTCAGATTTTTACGAGCCTTAGGTATGAATGTTTTCAGCACAAAAAGTAAGTTTTCTGTTTTGTATATGGTTTTTTGTTCGGTTAAATTTGTTGACCCCGGCATGATCATACTTTCGTTTTTAGTCATCATACCCATTTGGGCAATAGGTAAAGTGCTTTTGAAATAAAGTTCATCATTTTGTCTGAAAAAAAGGATGTCGGCATGTTGAGTTGTATCTTCGAAAGCAAATGAAGTTTCTTCAAATAGGTTTGACTCGCCATTAAGTAAAATAAAATCAGTACTCCTGTTTGCTGCATTCATTACAAAAAGAGATAATGCAGGTTCACCATTCTCATCAGGAACAATCGTTTCAACCGAATTAGGAACAAAGAGTTCATTGTCAATTTTCAAGGTCTTTCCTCCGATTTCGAGAGTTTCAGAGAAGTCCGTAAATCCATCTTCCGAAAAATTAGCTTCGATAGTTTTTTCTACTTTTTGTCCTTTGTATTCAGCCTCAATGCGTACCGAAGTTCTATCTGAACTTATTTCGTTCGATGTTTCACCTTCACGAATGTGCATCATTCCTTCCGACCCGAAATAGCGTGTAATTCCTGCTCCTATAAGGATGAGTATAAATGCTAAATGAAAAAGCAGTATGCTGAATTTCTTTTTATTGAGGATTTCGTACCTGACAACGCTTCCAAGTAAATTCACTGCCAGTAGAACTAGTAAAACTTCGAACCAAAGGGCATCATAAATCAATTTTCGGGCAACGTCAGTTCCTTGTCCGTTTTCAATAAAAGTGGCATAACCGATACATACAGCAAAGATGATTAATAAAACGACGCTGCTGGTCATTGAGAAAAGGATGTCTTTTGTTTTTTTCATAGATTTACTTGCTGAAGAAATTTATCAAATTTCTTGTTTGAATAATCAACAAAAATAGTTTATTTTTCCACATATATTCTTCCAATACAAAAAGAAATTAATAATTTAAACCCATTACAAAAAAGGAATTTGTATTTTAATCATATGTCATTCATTCATATAAGAAAAGGGATGTGTAAATATCAAATTACACATCCCTTGCTATATTATACTATTTAAGTCTTAGAAATTGAGCATTGCTCCAATAGATACCGCTCTGACATCCGGTCCTTTTTGCGATTGGAAGATACTGAACGGAGAATATTTGGCATACACATTCCAGGATCCGTAACCGATTTGCCCGTGAAAGTCAAGAGAAACGGGAGCAACATTCAGTCCTTTCCCTTCCACATCCCTGATGGTATTGTCGTTTGCATCCGTATATTTTACTTTGTATGAAGCGAAAGTATTTACGCCACCGATTACCCCGGCAGATACAAAGAACTTCTGATTACGACCGAAAGTGGGTTGCCATTCAAGCAAGAGGGGAATGGTGATGTGAAATGTCCGCAGACGACTGTATTCATAGTTTACACCTGCAGGAGCATCATATACGCCTGTTACACCGTTAACCTCTACCAAATGTTGGTTCATGTCAAGGAAATAGTTTCTCCAGTTGAACCCAAGTCCGGTTGTTAAACCCAGATTATTACGGTAAACCGGAAGAATTTTTTCAATCAGGTTGAAGAAGAACTCGTTGGAAGATTCAGATTTCAGCGAAACTCCGTCAATATTATTGAAGTTGTAGTTTTGATCTGAAATGTTGGCAAAACCCCAGCCAATCCCGGCCCAATGTGGCTCCATAGTATATTTGCGATGACTTTTCGATTTAGTCATGAATGGCAGCTGAATGCCAATTTCTTCAATTACCGTCCACTTTTCATAACTTTTTCCATCTGTGAAAACGCCCTCGTAAACGGGTTTAAAGGGAGTTGAGTCGTTATCGAAAACTTTTACTTTTACTTGTCCGATACTGTCTTCAAATTGAATTATTTTGTTGTTGAAATGAATGGTGGTATCGTTTTGCGCTTCACCGGCGGCATACAGCGCAGAACTTGCCAGGAACAATCCTAAAATAAACGGAATAACTTTTTTCATTTTGTTTGAATATTAAATGTTGATACTTATTTTTTCTTTAAAATTAATTTCAGTACATCTTCCGAATCGTTTTTCGACTCGATATAAATTAAAGTGATTTTATGTTCGGGGTTGGATGTCTCGTTGAATAAAATCAACCGGTACAATTCCTTTTTACGGGGTAGTTGAAGGTAGATGGAAGTTGGAACGCCGTTGGCGACAACCTGTTTCACTTTTTTTGCACCCACTTCATCTTTTTTCAGACATTTGCGTATATAATCGGCAGCTTCACGGTTATCTTTAATCATCAGGCTTTTAAAAAGTGAGAAGTCGTAGCCATCGAGCATCTCATCAGTGAGTTCTACCATTACAACTCCCTTTTTCTCGCCATACAAATCAAACACTTTCTTTATTTCCAGATCCTCCTGCGCCTGTATGCCACTAATTCCGGAGAAGGCAGTGAACAATATCAGTGCAAATAATAATTTAATTGGTCTCATATTTCTAATCTTTAATTTTTTATTCAAATGTTGCAAAGGTCTCCAATTGTTGTTTGATGATATCCTTATTGTTCAGATTGTTAATGCTTTCTTCAACTTCACTGTTGCCTGAAGGGATATCATTTAATGTGGCCATTGCCTGCAATTTAATTTCATTTATATCGGTGATTTTCCTGCCATCTACATAGGCATAATTAGCATGTACCTCAGGAATAAATATCTGAATACTGAAAACACCCACTAATAAAATTGCGGCAACACCAGCCCAACGCATAAACGGACGTATGTTGAGCCCTGGTTTTTCCTGTTGGGGTTTAAAATAGCCGAATATCGCTTGCTCAGCTTCGTAACGCACAGGAAGTCTCGGTTCTAAAAGAAATTCTTTCAGTTGTCTCTCCTCTTCCACGCTGGTTAGTCCGTCATAATATCTTTCAATCAGCTGATCAGCTTCTTCAAAAGTCATCTTGTGTTTTATTCTGATTTTCATGCTGTTGTCCATTTAATATATTCTTCGCGTACTTTTTTTCTCGCTCTCGATAAATTTACCCTTACGGCATCCACCTTTGTTCCTGTAATTTCGGCAATCTCTTCTACTTCATATTCTTCCATATCCTTCATCCGTATAATCGCCTGTTGCAATTGCGGAAGCTGTCCGATAATTTTTCTCAGCACCTCTTCGGTGTTTTTTCGCTCCAGTTGCAAATAGGGATTGTCGTTTGCTTCCCTCATGTGGTGTGTATCGTCGAGAGAATCAATTTGTTTCTTTACCCTTAGTTTGTCAAGACAATGATTTTTTGTAACCGTCGTTGCAAATGCTGCCGCACTATCATATTTGTCAAGCGAATCCCGTGTATGCCAAAGCTTGAGAAGAACCTCCTGCACGGCATCTTCTGCATCCTCTTCCTCCAACAGTATTTTTTGAGCGATGTGGAAGAGCTTGTCGCGTATGGGCAGTATCTCTGCCTTAAATCGTTCCTGACTCATGTATAGCTATGACGAATGAATATATAAAACATAACATGGGAGGTGAAATATTTTTTTTGAAAGATTAGAAATCATTAGCGAATATCAAAAGTAGTATGATTCTGTCAAATTAACAACGAGCGAAAAAATCATTAAAATGTAACACGAAAAATTTTGTCAATTGAAAACTATGTCGTATGTTTGCGACATAAAACATTGAATAATGAGAAAACCGGAAGTATTTGATTCAGAGCTGCAGGAGTTAGCTGCATTTGCCAAAGTAATTTCACATCCCGCCAGATTAGCTATTTTGAAATATCTGGCAGAAACAAAAACCTGTATTTCGGGAGATATTTCGGATAGTTTACCATTGAGCCGTACAACCGTTTCGCAGCATTTGAAGGAATTGCGCGATGCAGGATTAATTCATGGAGAGATTGATGGATTAAAGGTTAATTATTGTTTGTGCGGAACTTGTATAGAAGAGAAATTAGCGCTTTTCGAACAGTTTTTCGGAAAGGTGAGTGCTGCCGGTAATGTTTGTGCTACTGAGAGTTGTAAATAATTAATTATAAACATGATATGATAGAGATAAACGAAATCAGTCCGGCTGTTGCCAATGAGTTAGCAAAAGCCGGCGCCTTATTTATAGATGTAAGAGAGAAAGAAGAATTGGAAGAACAGGCTTATATTATTTCCAATATTCAAAACTTACCTTATAGTACATTTGATGAGCATTATCAGGATATTCCGAAGGATAAAAAAATAATATTGGCGTGTCATAGCGGAGTTCGTAGTTTGAGAGCAGCACAATTTCTTGTTATTCAGGGTTGGGATGCTGAAAACATCTATAATTTAGAGGGAGGAATCATGGCATGGACCATGGACCGATTGCCAACAAAAATAGGAAAACGTAGTTTCACAATGGCAAAGCCTGCTTCTTCCTGTGGCTGTAACAGTGGTTCGTCCGGCTCATGTTGTTGAATTTTTTCAAAGAGAAATTATAAAATTATTCTAATATGAAAGTATTAATTCTTTGTACAGGAAATAGTTGTCGCAGCCAGATGGCGCACGGCTGGTTACAATCCTTTGATAAAAATATGACTGTTTGTTCGGCCGGGACCAGAGCATCCGGTAAATTAAGTAAAAAAGCTGTGGCAGTGATGAAAGAAGCCGGTATAGATATCAGTCACCATACCTCCGATCCGGTTGAAAAATACCTGGGAGAAGAGTGGGATTATGTGATAACCGTATGTGGAGGAGCTAATGAAACTTGTCCTGCTTTTTTGGGAAAAGTGAAACATCGCTTGCATTTTGGTTTTGAAGATCCGGGTGATGCTGTCGGTTCAGAAGAATTTATTTGGAGTGAGTTTGTTCGTGTAAGAGATGCCATAAAAGAAAAATTCTATCAGTTTTATGTTGAAAATCTAAAAGTAAACTAAAATGATTTATTATATCATTAAGGTGTTGTTGTCATCAGTAATTATTGTAGCCATCACTGAAGTTTCAAAACGCAGTACTTTGATAGGCAGTATTGTAGCCTCAATACCTTTAGTGTCTTTGCTGGCTTTTGTTTGGATGTACATCGATACGAAAGACACTTTAAAAATTGCCGAACTGTCGCAGGGAGTATTTTGGTTAGTGATTCCTTCATTGGTTTTCTTCCTGCTATTTCCGGTCTTGTTGAAAAAAAATGTAGATTTTTGGTTATCACTTGGCATCTCACTCACAATTATGGTGATAGCTTACTTTATTATGCTTTTTGTTCTGAAAAAATTTGGCATTAATATTTAGAATTATGAATAAAGATTTAAAATTAGTTGTTCAGGAAAAGTACAGCGAGATTGCT
Source organism: Paludibacter sp. (assembly GCA_034927635.1). GTDB lineage: Bacteria > Bacteroidota > Bacteroidia > Bacteroidales > Paludibacteraceae > Paludibacter. The sequence continues at coordinate 69 of JAYFPP010000083.1, read as the reverse complement.
CAACAAAATCTAATCCAGACACAATCATCTTGTTGTGGGTCATCCTCGTGTTGCGGAGAGTTGGAATTC